>DHYV01000047.1 GCA_002414225.1 Desulfobulbaceae bacterium UBA5121
TATCAGTGAAATCATCGAATAAGGTTAGACGGTTATGATTCCGACTCAGAAAATTCGCATCAGACTCAAGGGCTACGATCACAAGCTGCTCGATCAGTCCACCCTTGAGATCGTAGAAACGGCGAAACGTACCGGAGCCAGCGTGGCGGGGCCCATTCCCCTGCCCACCTCGATCAACAAGTACTGTGTTCTTCGTTCGCCGCATGTTGACAAGAAATCCCGGGAACAGTTCGAGATGCGGACGCATCGGCGCCTGCTCGATATCCTGGAACCGACCCAGCAGACCATTGACGCTCTGATGAAATTGGAACTCTCCGCCGGGGTTGATGTGGAGATCAAGCTGTAAGGGCCGTCTTACGGATTTGGTGAGAGCGGGAGACGATCCGCCGCTTTCATGGCACGGATCGGTTGACGCCAACGCAACAAGGAATTGGGTAACGAAGATGCCTCAGACAATGGGATTATTAGGAAAGAAGATCGGCATGACCCGTGTCTACACGGTTGAAGGACGGGCCGTGGGGGTTACCGTTATCGAAGCCGGCCCCTGTGTCGTGCTTCAGAAGAAGACGGTGGCCAAGGAAGGGTACAACGCCATTCAGATCGGGTACGGCAGCAAGAAGGAATCACGCTTGACCAAGCCGATGGCCGGTCACGTCAAGGCAGCCGGTAAGGGCGGTTTTTATCATATCAAGGAATTCCGGGTTGCCGACCCCGACCAGTATGAGGTTGGCCAGGAGATCCAGATCACCGACCTCTTCAAGGTGGGAGATCTCATCGATATCAGCGGTACGGTGAAAGGTCGTGGCTTTCAGGGTGTTGTCAAGCGTCACGGCTTCAAGGGTGGCCGGATGACCCATGGTTCCATGTTCCACCGGGCGCCTGGTTCCATCGGCTGCAGTGCTTGGCCGAGCCGGGTTGTCAAGGGGCGGCGGATGCCCGGTCAGATGGGCGGCAACTTGATCACCAAGAAGAACGCCATCGTGATGGATATTCGACCCGAGCAGAACGTTCTGCTGGTCAAGGGCCCTGTCCCGGGTTCTCCGGCCACGGTTCTGCAGCTCTTTTCCAAGTAACAAGGGTCGGAATGACCAAGAGATTATCGTTTGGGGGGCCACTCTATGGCAGTAACAACAGTTTTTAATATAAAAAATGAAAAGGTCGGCGAGGTAGAGTTGAACGACGCCGTCTTCGGGGTGGAGGTCAATCCTCACATCCTTCATGACGTGGTGCGCATGCAGCTCGCCAACCGCCGCTCCGGCAACGCCTGCACCAAGACCCGTACCGAGGTTGCCGGCAGCGGCAGGAAGCCTTGGAAGCAGAAGGGTACCGGCCGGGCCCGATCCGGTTCCAGGCGGTCTCCCCTGTGGCGCGGCGGCGGCGTGGTCTTCGGGCCCAAGCCGCGGGACTACGGCTACAAGCTGCCCAAGAAGGTCCGTCGCCTTGGGCTCAAGATGGCCCTGAGCGCCCGGCTGAATGAGGCGCATCTCATCGTCCTTGATGACTTTCAGCTTGAAGAGATCAAGACCAAGAGCTTCGTCACCGTCATGGACACGCTCAAGATCGACAACGCGCTGATCGTCACCGCCGGCGACAACGACACCCTGCTGCGTTCGGCCCGCAATGTGGTCGGCTACAAGGTGCTGCCCACCGGAGGCCTCAACGTCTACGATATTCTCAACTTCAAACACCTGGTGCTTTTGCAGCCCTGTGTCGGTGAACTTGAAAAGAGGTTGTTGTCATGAATGATGTCTACTCAATCATCAAAAAACCGTGCCTCACCGAGAAAGGTACCACCCTGCAGGAAACCAACAACCAGGTGGTGGTGAAGGTGGATCCGCGTGCCAACAAGATCGAGATCAAGGCGGCCGTGGAGAAGCTCTTCAATGTCAAGGTCAGCAAGGTGCGGACACTGAATATGACCGGCAAGCAGAAGCGCATGGGCCGTCATCAGGGCCGTACTTCCGACTGGAAGAAGGCCGTCGTGACCCTTGCCGAGGGACATTCCATCGATTTCCTCGAGGGAATCTGATCGATTTGTTCCGCCTGTACTTGATTGATTTGCACAAAGCATATGCGCTTTAAACAGTAATCGGGGTTTGAGATGGCAATTAAGACCTATAAACCGACATCACCGGGAAGAAGAACGCTCGTTTCGATAGTCAATCCTGAATTGTCTAAGCAGGGACCGGAGAAGAGTCTTATCTGTACCCTTGCCAAATCGGGTGGTCGGAACAACAATGGCCGAGTAACGGCCAGACATATTGGTGGCGGTCACAAGCGCAAGTACCGCGTGATCGATTTCAAGCGGGACAAGGAGAACATTCCCGCCCGCATCGCCACCATTGAATACGATCCCAACCGCTCGGCCAATATCGCGCTTCTCCACTACGTGGATGGCGATAAGCGCTACATCCTGGCACCGCATGGTATCAAGGTCGGTGACATGGTTGAGGCCGGCGAGGCAGTCGACATCAAGGTCGGCAACTGTCTGCCCATGGGCAACATGCCGCTCGGCTGCATTATCCACAACGTGGAAATGCGCATCGGCAAGGGCGCCCAGATGGTCCGCAGCGCCGGCGTTGCCGCCCAGCTGATGGCCAAGGAAGGCGACCACGTGCTGGTGAAGTTGCCCTCTGGCGAGGTGCGTCGCTTCCATCGTCTCTGTCGCGCCTGTGTCGGCCAGATCGGCAACGGCGAGCATGAGAGTCAGAAGCTCGGCAAGGCCGGCCGCAGCCGTTGGAAGGGCAAGAGGCCCTCGGTACGCGGCGTGGCCATGAACCCCCATGATCATCCCATGGGCGGTGGCGAGGGCAAGAGTTCCGGTGGCCGGCATCCATGTACGCCGTGGGGTATTCCCACCAAGGGTTATAAGACCCGGAAGCGCAAGCCGTCCGATAAGGATATTGTCCGTAAACGGTCATAGTTAGGGGGTATGAAAAGTGGCTCGTTCGGTAAAGAAAGGTCCGTTCATTGACGACCATTTGATGAAGAAAGTCATCGAGACCAAGGAAACCGGTTCCCGGAAGGTGATCAAGACCTGGTCGCGCCGTTCTGATATCTCGCCCGACATGGTGGGGTTGACCTTTGCGGTTCACAACGGCAAGAAGTTCATTCCCGTGTTTGTCACGGAAAACATGGTGGGCCATAAGTTGGGTGAGTTTGCCCCGACCCGTACCTATTACGGACACGCCGCCGACAAAAAAGGCAAGAAATAATCGGCGCGCTGTACGTGGCCGTTGTTTTCGAGTTGAAAATGAGGAGTCTAAGAGACCATGGAAGCAAAGGCGATTGCCCGACAGATTCGGATCTCACCGCAGAAGGCACGACTTGTTGCTGATTTGATCAGGGGCAAGGATATCCAGACCGCCCTCAACACCTTGCGTTTCATGCCCAAGAAGGCAGCACGCATCCTTGCAAAGGTTGTCGAGTCGGCGTTGGCCAACGCGAGCCAGACCGAGTCCATTGATGTGGATACCCTCTACATCAAGAAGATCTTTATCGATGGCGGCCCCATGCTCAAGCGCATCATGCCCCGGGCGCAAGGCCGGGCGACGCGGGTTCTCAAGCGTTCGAGCCATATTACCGTTGTCCTTGATGAGCAATAACCGTTGCCAAGGGTGGCATGACCGGACCGTGGTCCCATCGGGGCGCCGCAGGTCGAGGTAGCGGGCAGGCCGCGGCAACGAAGCGATTTAATTTTTATCTGTGTTGATGGAGGGAGATTTTGGGCCAGAAAGTCAATCCGATCGGTTTACGCCTTAATATCATTCGGACATGGGAGTCGACCTGGTACGCCGGTCGGGACTATGCCAAGCTCTTCCTGGAGGATCAGAAACTTCGGAAGTTTGTGAAGAGCCGTCTCTACCATGCCGGGTTAGCAAAGATTCAGATCGCCCGTACCGGCGAGAAGGTGCGGCTGAAGCTTTTCACCGCCCGTCCCGGTATCGTCATCGGCAAGAAGGGTGCCGAGATCGAAGCCCTGAAACGCGATCTGGACAAGATGACCGGCCGTGATTGCGTCATCGACATTCAGGAAGTACGCCGGCCCGAGGCTGATGCCCAGCTGGTCGCCGAGAGCATTGCCCAACAGTTGGAGCGCCGGGTGGCTTTCCGTCGGGCAATGAAGAAGTCGGTAAATACGGCCTTGAAGTTCGGTGCAAAAGGGATTAAGATTGCCTGCTCCGGTCGGCTGGGCGGTGCTGAGATGGCCCGTCGCGAGTGGTATCATGAAGGCCGGGTGCCTTTGCACACCCTGCGGGCCGATGTCGAGTACGGTCTGGCTGAGGCCAAGACCACTTTTGGCATCATCGGCGTCAAGGTATGGATATTCAAGGGAGAGGTTCTGGCCGATCGGACGGAACTCGAATAACCAGGCGCCCCCGGCGGCACCTGCTGTTTTATTTGAACCAGGATCATCATCGCGAGGATGAGGGAAAGATATGCTCAGTCCAAAGAAGACAAAACATCGCAAGCAGTTCAAGGGTCGGATGACCGGGGCTGCCAAAGGTGGCTCTAGCATCGCTTTCGGCGAGTATGCCTTGAAGGCGGTTGAGTGTGGCAAGATGTCCGCCCAACAGATTGAGGCTGCCCGTATTGCCATCAACAGGAAGGTCAAGCGTGGCGGCAAGATGTGGATTCGCATCTTTCCCGACAAGCCCATCACCAAGAAACCCGCCGAAACCCGTATGGGTAGCGGCAAGGGCAGCCTCGAGTTATGGGTCGCCAAGATTCAGCCGGGCCGCATCCTTTACGAACTGTCTGGTGTTGAGGAAAGTTTGGCGATTCGTGCCCTTACCCTGGCCGCCAACAAACTTCCCTTTGCAACCAAGGTGATTAGCAAGGACACGACGTTATGAAGATTAAGGACATTCGTGAGTTGAGCGACGACGAACTCGCCGGCAAGGGCCGGGATCTGGCCGAAGAGCTGTTCAAGCTCAAGTTCCAGCATTCCATCCGCCCCCTGGAAAATCCCGCCATGCTGGGGGTTATCCGGAAGGATATCGCCAAGGTCAAGACCGTCATCAGCGAGCGGCGGAACGCTCAATAACAAGGCACATTGCGAGACAATCAGAGATGAGCAGCCAGACAAGCAAAATCCAGAAGACACGTGTTGGCGTGGTGGTCAGCAACAAGATGGACAAGAGCGTTGTTGTCCGCACCGAGCGGATCATCCGTCATCCCCTCTACGGCAAAACCATTCGTCGGCATGTCAAGTACATGGCCCACGACCAGGAGAACACCTGTGCCGTCGGCGATCGGGTTCTTATCGAGGAATGCCGGCCGTTGAGCAAGAACAAGCGGTGGCGGGTGCGGGAAATCGTGGAGAAGGCCGTCATCATCTGAGCCCTTTCCGGTTTGCGTTGCTCGACGACGTTCGAAGCATTTTTATGGCCAAGGTCCGGTGGGCCGCGCCCTCCTCGTGAAGGCAAGAGCGCGGTCGCCTCGCACTTGGCCTTTTAAGATAATCAGCATACCGCTGGTCAGTAGGTGAAACAATGATACAGACTGAAACCGTACTCAATGTCGCAGATAATTCCGGCGGCAAGAAGGTCTTGTGCATCCGGGTTTTGGGTGGCACCCGTCGTCGCTATGCACGGGTCGGCGATATTATCGTCGTTACCGTCAAGGAAGCGATTCCCAATGCCAAGGTCAAGAAGGGCGACGTGATGAAGGCGGTTGTCGTGCGGACCACCAAGGAGATTCGTCGCATCGACGACACCTCCGTTCGCTTCGATGACAATTCGGCGGTTCTGCTCGCCGGCAGCGGTGAGCCCGTTGGCACCCGTATCTTCGGCCCTGTTGCCCGTGAGTTGCGGCAGAAGGGGTTCATGAAGATTATCTCGTTGGCACCGGAGGTTCTCTAAGCCTCCTCGCCGTGTGGCGGCGAAGTGGCTGGCTGGGAGATCCTTCTGACCCTCCGCCTGATGAGGGGAGTGCCGGATAATTATTGAAAGAGGCGAAAGAGATGCAGTGTGGACGCAATTATATCAAGACCAATGACCAGGTGGAAGTGATCGCCGGCAAGGATAAGGGCCGGGTGGGCAAGGTTATCCGGGTTCTGCGTGATGCCGACAAGGTCGTGGTGGAAAAGATCAACATGATCAAGCGGCACACCAAGCCGAGCATGGTCAATCAGCAGGGCGGCATCATTGAAAAAGAGGCGCCGATCCACGTTTCCAACGTCAAGTTGATCTGTCCGAAATGCGCCAAGACGGTCCGTCCGGCCACGAAGATCCTGGACGACGGCACCAAGGTGCGGACTTGCAAGAAGTGCGGCGAAACTATCGAGCCGAAGGCATAAGACCGGAGCCTGAGGTTTTTGGAGGCAACAATGTCGGGTTTATTGGAAGTTTATCAGAATGAGTGCGTACCGCAGCTCATTAAGGAGTTCGGCTACCAGAACGTGATGGAAGTGCCGAAGCTCACCAAAATTTCGCTCAACATGGGTCTGGGCGAGGCGGTGCAGAATTCGAAGATCGTCGAAAGCGCTTCCCAGGAGTTGACCTTGCTCTCTGGCCAGAAGGCCGTGGTGACCAAGGCTAAGAAATCCATCGCCGGCTTCAAGCTGCGCGAGGGGATGCCCATCGGCTGCCGGGTTACCCTGCGCCAGGAGAGGATGTACGACTTCCTCGCCAAGCTGATCAACATCTCCCTGCCCCGCGTTCGCGACTTCCGCGGTGTCTCCGCCAAGGGATTCGATGGCCGTGGCAACTTCTCCATGGGGATCAAGGAGCATATCATTTTCCCTGAGATCGATTACGACAAGATCGACAAGATCAAGGGGTTGAATATCACCATCACCACCACCGCCAAAACCGATGAAGAGGGTCGTTTTCTCCTGAGGGCGCTTGGAATGCCCTTCAGGAAATAAGAGGCCAGGGAGGACGAGTTGGCTAAGAAATCGATGATTGCAAAGTGTAGCCGTAAGCCCAAGTTCAGTGTCCGGGCTTACAATCGTTGTGGACTGTGTGGCAGGCCCCATGGCTATTTGCGGAAGTTTGGCGTCTGCCGTATCTGCTTCCGGTCGTTGGCCTCCAAGGGCGAGATCGCCGGTGTGACCAAATCCAGCTGGTAATGGCTGGCTCAATGCCGATCGGCTCGGCCGCAGCGGGAATCCGTTCCGCCCGGCTCCCTTTATTTTGACGGCAGTTCCAAAATCCGTATCAAGGAGTCAAGAAGATGTCGATGAGTGATCCTCTCGCAGACATGCTTACCAGAATACGCAATGGTGCCATGGTTCGGTTTGAGAGCGTTGATATCCCGCTTTCCAGCCTCAAGGCCCATGTTGCCGAGGTTCTGAAGAAGGAAGGTTATATCAACGATTACCACGTCATCAAGGATGACCAGCAGGGTGTGCTGCGGGTTGACCTCAAGTATGACCAGAAGAACAATCAGGTGATCACCGGCCTGCGGCGGGTGAGCAAGCCCGGTCGGCGTATCTACGTCAAGGCCGGCGAGATCCCCAGGGTGATGAGTGGCCTTGGCCTGGGGGTGCTCTCCACGTCCAAGGGCATTGTTTCGGACCGGGAGGCGCGTGCCCTCGGTGTCGGTGGCGAATATCTCTGCGAAGTGTGGTAACAGACCGCGCCGCTCTCCCCCCCCTCCCCGCCGGCTGTGACGGCCAATGTCGTCGGCGTGTCGTGGGATGGCGTTTTGAGGAAAGGCAAGAGACACCGTCTCGCACATCAGCAGCAAACGATTGGAGAAGACCATGTCCAGGATTGGCAAGCAACCTATTCCTGTCCCGAAAGGGGTCAAGGTACAGATAGACGGTTCGAACGTTAAGGTTACCGGTCCGAAGGGAAGCCTTGACCGGATCATCCGTCCCGAAATTGAACTGGTGGCCGAGGGCGAGACCCTGCTTGTCAAGGCCAAGGACGATTCCGTCGCCACCAACGCCTACACCGGTTTGACCCGTTCCCTGGTGAACAACATGGTGGTGGGCGTCGACAAGGGCTTCCAGAAGAAGCTCGTCGTCGAGGGCGTCGGCTACCGCTCCGAAGTGGCCGGCAACACCCTCACCCTCAACGTCGGCTTCTCCAACCCGGTGAAGTTCGACCTGCCAACGGGGGTGAAGGCCGCGGTGGAGAAGAACACCCTCATCACCCTTGAGTCCATTGACAAAGAGCTTTTGGGCTTGACCGCTGCCCGGATTCGCGACATTCGCAAGCCCGAGCCATACAAGGGCAAGGGTATCCGCTATGAGGGTGAATACATCGCCCGCAAGGTTGGAAAGGCGGCCGGTAAGAAGTAAGCCATTCTTTATAAACGCATAACGTATTGATAAGGCACGACCATGGCGAAGACACATCCCAGTTTGATAGCTCGGCAGAAAAGGGTCAAACGGATCCGCAAGAAGATCTCCGGCACTCCGGAACGCCCGCGTCTGCGCGTCTTTAAAAGCGCCAAGCACATCTACGCCCAGATCATCGACGACGCAGCCGGGCACACCCTGCTGTCCATGTCTTCGCTTGATAAGGCAATGCAGGACTCCGATGTCAAGGGCAAGACCGCCCAGGCCCATCAGGTCGGGTTGCTGCTGGCCGGCAAGGCCAAGGAGAAGGGGATTGCCTCGGTGGTTTTTGACCGTGGTGGCTACATCTATCACGGCCGGGTCAAGGCCCTGTCCGATGGCGCCCGGGAAGGCGGCCTGGAATTTTAACCAAACAGTGTGAGTTCGGCTTCTCGTCGGTTTCCGGTCCCCGGTGGCCCCTGCCGCCGGCATAGGGCGGAGACGAAAGCCCAAGTGAAAGATATTTTGGGGGTGTACCTTGTCTGATTTCAGAAATGCCAATGCAGCGGACGACCAGTTCATCGAGAAGATCGTCTACATCAACAGGGTGGCGAAGGTTGTCAAGGGCGGCCGTCGCTTCAGCTTCAGTGCCATCGTCGTGGTTGGCGACGGCAAGGGGAAGGTGGGCTACGGTCTCGGCAAGGCCAATCAGGTTCCCGAGGCCATTCGCAAGGGGATAGAGAAGGCGCGCAAGGACATGCAGTCGGTTGCGGTTGCCGGCACCACCATCCCCCACGAGATCAAGGGCAAGTTCGGTGCCGGCCTGGTGCTGCTCAAGCCCGCTTCCGAGGGTACCGGTGTTATCGCCGGTGGCGCCGTTCGGGCCGTGCTTGAGGCCGCCGGCGTTCAGAACATCCTCACCAAGTGTATCGGTTCCCATAATCCCCACAATCTGGTCAAGGCGACCCTGGCCGGACTTCGTTCCCTGCGCAGCGTCGAGCATATTGCCGCCGTTCGCGGCAAGTCGGTTGCAGAGATTATGGCATAGGGCGGCGTGAGCCCCCGTAACGCATAGAAGACGGAAAGGAAGTGTCATGGCTGAGATCACAGTGACCTTGAAGAAGAGTATGATCGGAAGCACCGAGAAGATCCGTGCCACCCTGGTCGGTATGGGGCTTACCAAGGTCAACAAGACCGTAACACGCAAAGACACACCGGAATTCAGGGGTATGCTCCGCAAGGTGCAGCACCTTGTGGTGGTGGAGGAATAGAGATGTTGAATCTGAGCAATCTTTCGCCGGCTCCCGGCTCCAGGAAGCAGAGGAAACGTATCGGCCGCGGCCCTGGTTCCGGCCATGGCAAGACCGCCGGCAAGGGCCACAAGGGCCATAAGGCGCGTTCCGGCGGCGGTATCAAGATGGGTTTTGAGGGCGGCCAGATGCCGCTCCAGCGTCGTCTGCCCAAGCGTGGGTTCAACAACGCTTTCAAAAAGCAGTTCGCCATTGTTAACCTTCGTGACCTGGCCTGTTTCGAGGCTGGCGCCAAGGTAGACCGCCAGGCGCTTCTCGACGCCGGGCTCATCTCCGCCAAGGACAATGCGGTGAAACTCCTCGGTAACGGCGAGATCGACAAGGCGCTGACCATCGCCGTGGACAAGGTGAGCCGGTCGGCGCGTGAAAAGGTCGAAGCGGCACGCGGCGCCATCGAGGAATAAGCTGACATGGCGGGCGGAATCAAAAGCGCGGCCAATATCCCCGAGTTGCGCCGTCGGGTTACCTTTACGCTGCTTATGCTGGCGGTGTATCGCATCGGGGTTCAGATCCCCACCCCCGGCATCAACGGCGAGGCCCTGGCGGCCTTCTTTGCCAAGAACTCCGGGACGCTGTTCGGCATGTTCAACATGTTTTCGGGCGGCGCCCTCTCCAAGTTTTCGATTTTCGCCCTGGGCATTATGCCCTACATCAGCGCGTCGATCATCTTTCAGCTGCTCACGGTGGTGATCCCGCAATTGGAATCACTTTCCAAGGAAGGCGAGGCCGGACACCGCAAGATCACCCAGTACACCCGGTACGCCACCGTGGGGTTGAGCCTGGTGCAGAGCCTGTTCATCAGTATTGGGCTCGAGAGCATGGCGGCTCCGGCCAGCGGGGCGATGATCGTTATCCATCCCGGCTGGTCCTTCCGGCTGATGACGGTGCTCACCCTCACCTCGGGAACCGCCTTCATCATGTGGCTCGGTGAGCAGATGACCGAGCGTGGGATTGGCAACGGGATATCGCTGATCATCTTCGCGGGTATCGTTGCCCGCATGCCTGCGGCCATTGCCAACACCTTCAAGATGGTGTCGGCTGGCGAACTGGCGATTATTTTCCTGCCCATCCTGCTCGTCTTCATGGCCGCGGTGATCGCCCTGATCATCTTCTTCGAAACCGCCCAGCGTCGGATTCCCATCCAATACGCCAAACGGGTGGTGGGCAACAAGATGTACGGCGGTCAGCATTCGCATCTGCCGCTCAAGGTGAACATGGCCGGCGTTATCCCGCCCATCTTCGCCTCATCGATCATGATGTTCCCGGCCACCATCGGCGGCTTCGTCCAGGTCGACTGGATCAAGCGGGCCACCTCGATGCTGAGCTGGGGGAGTCCCCTGCATACCCTGCTCTATGTAGTTTTCATGGTCTTTTTCTGCTTCTTCTATACCGCCGTTACCTTTAACCCCGTGGATGTCGCCGACAATCTCAAGAAGAACGGTGGCTTTATCCCTGGGGTGCGTCCCGGTAAGAAAACGGCTGAATTCATCGACAAGATCATGATCCGCCTCACCGTGATCGGCGCGGTTTATGTGAGTGCCGTCTGCGTGTTGCCCACCGTACTGATCAACAAGTTCAACGTTCCTTTCTACTTTGGCGGTACCGCGCTGCTCATCGTGGTGGGGGTGGCCATCGACACCATGTCGCAGATCGAGTCGCACATGGTGATGCGCAACTACGAAGGATTCATGAAGAGCGGTCGCATCCGGGGCCGTCGCTGAGCTAGGGGCCACGAGGGGACCGACACGGCATGGGTAGCGCAATCATTCTGAAGTCTCCGGCGGAACTTGTCATCATGCGGGAGGCGAACCAGATTGTTGCCGCAACCCTCAAGATGCTCGAAGAACGGATCGCCCCGGGGCAAACGACCCTGCAGCTTGACCAGTGGGCCGAGGAATTCGCCAGCGGCCATGGCGCCGAGATGGCTTTCAAGGGATACCGGGGGTTCCCCGGTTCCCTGTGTGTATCCCTGAACGATCAGGTGGTGCACGGCATTCCCTCCAAGAAGGTGGTCGTTAAGGAAGGGGACATCGTCAGCATCGACTTTGGCGTCAAGTACAAGGGGTACTACGGAGACTCGGCCGTTACCGTGGCCGTGGGCAGGATCCCGGCGCGGGTCCAGGAACTCCTCCAGGTCACCCGCGAATCGCTGTACAAGGGAATCGAGCAGGTTCGGGTGGGCAACCGGATCAACGACGTTTCCAAGGCCGTCCAGCAGCATGTCGAGGCGCACGGCTTTTCGGTGGTGCGTCAGTTTGTCGGCCACGGGATCGGCACCAGCCTTCACGAGCCGCCGGAGATCCCCAACTATAGTCGCCGCGAGCAGACGCCGCGGTTGCTGCCCGGGATGGTGCTTGCCATCGAGCCCATGGTCAACATGGGTACCTACGATGTCAAGGTGCTCGCCGACGGTTGGACCGTGGTCACCAGGGATCGGGCTCCTTCGGCCCATTACGAGCACTCGGTGGCGGTTACCGATGACGGACCGATGATTTTGAGTGAGTCGGTCTGATTTTTTTTATGGAATGGTGAAAAAGAAGTTGTGGAATGATGCTCCATTGGAGTATTGTTTCCGTTTTTCGCGCGTGGGCAGCTCGCTTTGCCGCCAGGCCGGGCGCGGAACCGATAATTTCAACGAAAAGACAGGGACGTATGCCAAAAGAGGAGGCCATTCAAGTCGAAGGGACCATTATCGAACCCCTGCCAAACGCCATGTTTCGGGTGGAACTCGAAAACGGTCACAAAGTACTCGCTCATATCTCCGGGAAGATGCGGATGCACTTCATCAAGATTCTGCCGGGGGATCGGGTAACGGTGGAACTCTCTCCATACGATCTCACTCGCGGACGGATCACCTTCCGTTCCAAGAATAAGCGTTAGTGAATTTGCAACCAAACAAAGCAACAGGACAGGACAATGAAAGTACGAGCTTCCGTTAAGAAAATGTGCAGTGACTGCCGGGTTTTCAAAAGAAATGGTGTGGTTCGTGTTTCCTGCAAGGTCAAGAAGCACAAACAACGGCAAGGTTAACGGATCAACAGACGAGTATTTGGAGGAAAGCCGTGGCACGTATTGCAGGTATTGATCTGCCCAAGAATAAGCATTTGGAGATCGCCCTTACCTATATCCATGGGATCGGGCGCACCACCGCGCGGAAGATTCTCGATGAGGTCTCGTTGTCCTATACCATGAGCAGCGACGATCTGACCGATAACGATGTGACCAATATCCGCAAGGTGCTCGACGAGAAATATCCCGTCGAGGGTGATCGTCGTCGGGAAGTGGCGATGGACATCAAGCGGTTGATGGACCTTGGCTGTTATCGTGGCCTGCGGCACCGCAAGGGGCTGCCCTGCCGTGGTCAGCGCACCAAGACCAATGCCCGTACCCGCAAGGGGCCGCGGCGTGTAGCGGTCAAGAAGAAATAAACCCGCCGGTGCCGGACACGCTCATTAGGTGTGGGTTCCGGTCGGTTCTGAAGAGATATACGGACATCTGAGGAGACGTAAATGGCCAGTCCGAAGAAAACGCAGCGAGTCAAGAAGAAAGACAAGAAGAACATCCCGGAAGGGATCGTGACGATCAAGTCGACCTTCAACAATACCATTGTTTCCTTCACCGACAAGCAGGGGAACGTTATCTCCTGGTGCAGCTCCGGCTGCCTGGGCTTCAAGGGGTCGCGGAAGAGCACCCCGTTTGCGGCCCAGAACACCGTTGATACCGCCGCCAAGAAGGCGATGGAGCAGGGGTTGCGCAAGGTTGAGGTGAAGGTGAAGGGCCCTGGCCCCGGCCGTGAGTCCGCCATCCGGACCCTGCAGACCGTTGGTCTTGAGGTGAGCCGTATCGTCGACGTCACCCCCATTCCGCACAACGGCTGTCGGCCGCCCAAGCGGCGTCGGGTCTGATCACGCCGGCAGGTAATTTGCTTATTCGGTTCTCTTCGGAGAGAATTAACTGATTTTGATGGAGGTATCAATTGGCCAGATATAGAGGCGCCGTCTGTCGCCAATGTCGGCGGGAAGGCCTTAAGCTGTTCCTTAAGGGTGACCGTTGCTATTCTGACAAATGTTCATTCGCCCGTCGGGCCTATCCGCCCGGCCAGCACGGTCAGGCACGGGTCCGCAAGGTATCCGACTACGCCATCCAGCTCCGCGAAAAGCAGAAGGTCCGTCGGATCTATGGCATGCTGGAAGGTCAGTTCGAGCTGTACTTCGACCATGCCGAGCGTCGCAAGGGCGTTACCGGTGAGAACCTGTTGATGGCCCTCGAGGGGCGCCTCGACAACACCGTTTACCGCCTTGGTTTTGCCGCTTCCCGTAACCAGGCTCGTCAGCTGGTGCGGCACAACCATATCCTGGTCAATGGTCGGAAGGTCAATGTTCCTTCCTTCCAGACCAAGGTCGGTGACCAGATCTCCATTCGCGAGAAGAGCCGCAAGTGCGAGGCGATCACCGACAGCCTGGAGGCGGTGGCCAGGCGTGGAGTGCCGAGCTGGCTTGAGCTTGATCAGGCCAACTTCAAGGGCACGGTGAAGGCACAGCCGGTCCGCGAAGAGATCACCATGCCCATCCAAGAGCAGTTGATCGTCGAACTTTACTCCAAATAACCGCTAACGATGGAAGACGAGCATACCATGACACAAGAGTCAGCTCCATTTTACCGAAATTGGCGTGAGTTGATCATGCCCGAACGGCTGGTGGTGGACAAGGAAAGCCATACCAACAGCTATGGTAAATTTGTTTGCC
The DNA here is from genome assembly GCA_002414225.1 of Desulfobulbaceae bacterium UBA5121. GTDB lineage: Bacteria > Desulfobacterota > Desulfobulbia > Desulfobulbales > UBA5123 > UBA5123. The sequence goes on from DHYV01000047.1 coordinate 14,289, forward strand.
AGCCGCTCGAGCGTGGTTTTGCTACCACCATCGGCAACTCCTTGCGTCGGATTCTGCTGTCGACGATCCAGGGAGCCGCCATCACCTCCATCAAGATCGATGGCGCGCTTCACGAGTTTTCGACCATCCCCGGGATCTTGGAGGATGTGACCGGCATTATCCTGAACCTCAAGGAAGTGCGCCTCAAGCTGAACTCTCCGGATTCCAAGATCGTGCGTATCGAGAAGACCGCTCCCGGGCCGGTGTACGCCGCTGACATCCTCAGCGACGGTACCGTGGAGGTGATGAATCCCGATAAGCACATCTGCACCATCACCGGTGAGGAAGGTCGTTTCATTGCCGAGCTGGAGGTAAAGTGGGGCAAGGGCTATGCACCTGCCGAGCGGAACCGCAGCGACGAGCAGAGCATCGGTGTCATTCCCATCGATTCCGTTTTTACGCCGATCAAGAAGGTGAAGGTGGTCACCAGCCAGGCTCGCGTCGGTCAGCAGACCGACTATGACAAGCTGACCCTGGAGATCCACACCGACGGCAGCGTTACCTCGGAAGACGCGTTGGCTTATGCCGCGAAGATCCTCAAGGAGCAGATGACCATTTTCATCAACTTTGACGAGGATCAGGCCGAACCCGAGGAGGAGTTGGTGGAGGAGAAGGAAGCCACTCCGCTCAACGATAACCTCTACCGCAGCGTCGAGGATCTCGAGCTGTCGGTACGCTCCGCCAACTGCCTGCGCAATGCCGAGATCCGGCACATTGGCGAACTGGTGCAGAAGACCGAGGCGGAGATGTTGAAAACCAAGAATTTTGGCCGTAAGTCCCTCAACGAGATCAAGCAGCTTCTGGCGGAGATGGGTCTCAGCCTGGGAATGAAACTCGAAGGCTGGGAGCCCCCTGCTTCTTCCGAGACAGTGGAAGAGTAGAGATATCATAGACGAGGTTAGAGAAATGAGGCACAGAAAAGCAGGAAAACGACTGGGCAGGACCGCTTCGCACAAGAAGGCGATGATCAGGAACATGGTTACCTCGCTCCTTGCTCACGAGCGTATCGTCACCACCGTCCCCAAGGCCAAGGAAGTACGCCGTATCGCCGACAAGATGATTACCCTCGGCAAGCGTGGCGACCTCCATGCCCGCCGGCTGGCGCTCTCCTTCATTCGTGACAAGGAAGTGGTTGCCAAATTGTTCGACGGTCTGAAGGAAACCTACATGGACCGCAACGGCGGCTACACCCGGATTATCCGTACCGGTACCCGCCAGGGTGATGCCGCAGACATGGCCATTCTGGAACTGGTTAATTACAGCGCTCCAAGCGAGGCTGCGACCAACTAGCACCGTACCGCCAAGAGAACAAGATATCCGACGGTCCGTGGAGGAAACTCCACGGACCGTTTTGCGTTTGAGGGCCAGGGGGAGAGATTCGCGTCCCGACCCCCTCTTCCGGTTTTGTCACCGTTTTCAGATAAGGCGGCTACTGACTGCGCAGGGTTAAGATTTCGTTAGGGTTGGTGGCGGGCGATATGAACCGAGAGTCGGGCCGGGCGCGGCTGCAGGGGCGGGGAAAGCGGCGCGCTCAGCGCATCTCGTCGCTGTCGATGAAGGCGTAAGCGTTGTGCTTGTGGATGGATTCGAAGCTTTCCACCCCCACCGAGAACCACTGGATGTGGGGGTGGCGTGCCGCGGTCTGCGCCACCCGGCGGGCCACGTCCTCGACGAACATGGGGTTCTGGTAGGCGGTTTCGGTGACGTACTTTTCGTCCGGCCGTTTGAGGAGGGCGAAGACCTCGCAGGAGGCACTGGTCTCCACCAGCCGGATGAGATCCTCCACCCAGATGAAGCCCTTGAACTTAACGTTGAGATTGATTTCGGCCCTCTGGTTATGGGCGCCGAAATCGCTGATCTCCTTGGAGCAGGGGCAGAGAGTGGTTGTTGGCACCCAGGTGGAGAGGACAAAGTCCTCTTCGCCGCCGGTACCGCCGGTGAACCGGCAGGTATACTCCATGAGGCTCGGGGTATCGGATATGGGTGCCCGTTTTTCGATGAAGTAGGGAAAGGTCATCGCCACGTGGGCCGACTCGGCCTGGAGTTCTTCTTTGAGTTCGGCGAGCAGGTCGGCGAAGATGGCCACGCTCAGGTCGTCCTGGTATTTGTTGAGCACCGCGATGAAGGTGGCGACACAGGTTCCCCGGAACTGGCGGGGCAGGGAAACACGCAGATCGATGCTGGCCACGGTTTCCTGCAGGCCGCCATGTTTTTCGCGGACCCGGATGGGGTAGCGGATATTCTTGATGCCGATGGTTTTGAGCTTCACTGGCGGCGGATGGGGGGGCACGATGTTCCTGGGTGGCGGTTTAATGATTGACAAAAGTCTGCCGGTGCCACTTATTACCGTTTTTTGCCCTGGACGCCAAGTTGTTTCTGCCCGGCCGGGGTGGCGCCTCCTTATTATGGACCCTGCCTCGCCGAGAAGCCGGGAGGCAAAATGAGTGGGGAAATTTGCCGAGCAGGCAAGCCGGTTCCTGACTCACGGTTGCCGGTTTGTCGCCCTGCGGCAGGCCAGGTCGCCGGGGATTGCAGGTTTTGTCAAAAGGGATGATGGCCGAAACAAAATAAATGTGGTAATTTCGTGACCTGCCGATAGAACAAGGCGATGGCCGACCCGAGTATCCCACCTGGCGTCGGCAACAGAGGGGAGAGGCGTCGTGACCAGCGGCCAGGGCGTGCGCATCGACAAGTGGCTGTGGGCGGCCCGTTTTTTTAAGACCAGATCCTTGGCCTCCCAGGCGGTGGCCGGCGGCAAGGTGCATGCCAACGGCGGCCGGGTCAAGCCGGCCAAGGCGGTTGCGGTGGGCGACACCCTGCGCATCCAGCGCGGCGAGGAGGAGTTTGTCGTCGAAGTGCTGGCTCTCGCCGACAAGCGTGGGCCGGCGTCGGTGGCCCAGCAGCTTTACCTGGAAACCGAAGCGAGCGTGCTGGCCCGCGAAGCCGACCGCGAACAGCGCCGGTTGCTCGCCGCCCAGCGTGCCGCCCCCACAGGAAGGCCCACCAAGCGCGACCGGCGGTTGATCCGCAACTTCATCCGCAAGGACGGCGACTAGGGGCGGTGGTGGCGGACAAGGGCGCCCCCCGATCTGGATATGTCATCAATACCTTTCAATATACAAGAACAACCAGTCAAGGAGTGGACACCATGCAGAAGGTAGAACGGGCGTTGATCAGTCTCACCGACAAATCGGGCATCGAGGGCTTTGCCAAGGAGCTGGAGGCTCTGGGAATCGAGATCCTCTCCACCGGCGGTACCGCCAAGAAGCTGCGCGACAATGGCATCAAGGTCACCGATGTTTCCGAGTTCACCGGTTTTCCCGAGATGCTCGACGGCCGGGTGAAGACCCTGCACCCCAAGGTCCACGGCGGTATCCTCGCCCAGCGTCACAACCCAGCCCACCGGGAGCAGATGAACGCCCATGGGTTGCAGCCCATCGACATCATCGCCGTCAATCTCTACGCCTTTGACAAGGCCACCGCCGACCCCGCCTGTACCCTGGGGGACGCTATCGAGAACATCGACATCGGCGGTCCCACCATGCTGCGGGCCGCGGCCAAGAACTTCCACGATGTCACCGTCATCGTCGATCCGGCCGACTACCCGCAGGTGCTGGCAGAGATCAAGGCGACCGGCAACACCACCCTTGCCACCCGTTTCAAGCTCTGCGTCAAGGTCTTCGAACTGACCAGCAGGTACGACACCGCCATCGCCGCCTGGCTCGGCAAGGTGGATCCGGCAACCAACGCCTATTTCAAGTAGGGAGGGTCGCACGATGATGAAGATGGCGGTCTTGCTTTCCGGTTCCGGCCGCACCCTGGACAACTTCCACGAGCGGATTGCGGCCGGTACTCTCAATGCCTCCGTCGCGGTGGTGGTCGCCAACGTTGCCGACGCCCTGGGCCTTGCCAAGGCGAAGAACTACGGCTATCCAGCCTTTCACGCCGAGGGCAACGACGCCATCAACGCCATCCTGGCCGGTTACGAGGTCGATCTGGTGGTGCTCGCCGGCTATCTCAAACTCTATGCGCCGCCACCACGGCTGGCCCGGGCGGTGCTCAATATTCACCCGTCGCTGATCCCCTCCTTCTGCGGTCCCGGTTTCTACGGCATGCGGGTCCACCGGGCGGTGAAGGCGCGGGGGGTGAAGGTGAGCGGCTGCACGGTCCACTTCGCCAACGAGGTGTATGACGAAGGGCCCATCGTGGTGCAGAAATGCGTCGCCCTGGCCGACGAGGACACGCCTCACGACATCGCCGCCAAGGTCTTTGCTGCCGAGTGCGAGGCATATCCTGAGGCGATCAACCGGGTGGCCGCCCGTGGGGTGGACGCCTTCTGGCAGCCGCAGGCCGGCTAGCCCGGGGAAAACGGCCAGCACTCCCCTGCGGCCGGCAAACTCAGGGAATTTCAACTGGACTGCGGTCGGCCGGGCCTCTGAGCCGGCCGACCGCACTTCGACAAAGAGAGGGATACAACGGTGTCATCACAACGCAAGCAGCTCATGTCGGCCGAGGATATCGCCCGCTCCCTGGATCGCATTGCCATGCAGATCGTCGAGCGGAACCATGGGGTGGCAAAACTCGCCATCGTCGGCATCCACACCGGCGGCGTCTTCCTCGCCGACCGTCTCCGCCGGCTCATCGAGGCGCGCGAGCAGAAGGCGGTGAGTGCCGGCACCCTGGACATCACCCTCTACCGCGACGACTGGAGCCTGGTGTCGCAGAACCCAATTGTCAGGAAGACCGACATCTCCTTTTCGGTGGACGACCGGAACCTCATCCTGGTCGACGACGTGATCTTCACCGGTCGCACTATCCGGGCGGCCATGGACGCGATCATGGACTTCGGCCGGCCCTGTTCGATGCAGCTGGCGGTACTGGTCGACCGGGGCGGCAGGGAGCTGCCCATCCAGCCGGACTACACCGGCCTCGAGGTGACCGTGCTTGCCGACGAGCACGTCCACGCCCTGCTCGAAGAGAACGCCGGCGTTGATGAGGTGGTGCTGGAATCCCGGAGTTGAGCCAAAGGGGAGGGGCGCCATGACCGATGACGCTGGCTGTGCGGATCTGCGCCGGGTCAGGGAGCGGATCCGACAGAAAGAAGAAGACTACGTCAACTACAACTTCAGCGCGGCGCAGAGCATGCTGCTGCGGACCTTTTTTGACCTGGCCCAGGAGTTCGAGTCCCTGCAGGACTTCTACCGGGTCTGCGTGGTGGCGCCCCAGGAGTGCATGGGGATCGAAAGCGCCCTCTACCTCTTCGATGCCAAGGCCGACTCCCTGCAACTGGTCTGTTCCAGCCGTGGCGGGGTGCCCTCGACCCCGCAGCCGGCGCCGAAGCAGATCCGGCCGGCCGAGGAGCCCTACGAAGCCGACGGCGAGTACGTGGTGCCCATTCTGCGTAAGGCGGTGAGCGGCCCGGAAGAAAAGCCGTCCGGGGCCGACCAGCCGGTCCTGGGGGTGCTGGCCGTTGCCGCCTCGGACGGGCTCTCCGCTCCGGACCGCTTTTTCCTGCGCAAGTACAGCAACCGCATCGGCACCCATCTCCACAACCGGCTGCTCGCCCTGCAGAACATCCAGCACCTCAAGTTCATCAACAATCTGGTGGTGGACATCGAGCACAACGTCATCGTCCCCAACATGTACTTCCGCCACCTGTTCAACGAGTTGAAACGGAGCATCGCCGCTCTGGAAGAACTCCAGGCGGCCATGGCGGTGCTCGGGGAGGTGGTCGGCGCGCCCAACGCCACCTATGAAGCGGCCTGTTCAATGGCCACCCGCCTCCACCGCCAACTCATTCGACAGCACCAGGAACTCCAGGAACACCACGCCACCACCAGCCTCTTCCTGGAAAGCCTGTTCCGGCGCGACCACTTCGTCCAGGGCCATCTGGTGCTGCGGCCGCGCTACTGCCGCCTGGAAGAGGAGATCATCGCCCCGCAGCTCGCCCATTTCGCCAGCCGTTTCGCGGTGCGGGGGATCACCATCGAAACCCCCGCCGACATGGTGGGGGAGGGGATTCTGCTGGTGGTGGACGTGGGGCTCCTCTCCCAGGTCTACGCCAACTTTTTCTCCAACGCCCTCAAGTACGTCGAGGAGATCATCGATCATCGGGGCCGGCCCCGCAAGGCGGTGGCCTATGGCCGGGAGGTGCGGCACAACTACTTCGGCCCGGGCCGGCACGGCATCAAGTTCAACGTCTTCACCACCGGCACGCACCTGCGCGCCGAAGAGGCGGAGGCTGTTTTCCGCGAGGGCTACCGGGGCGAGAAGTTCCGGGGGCTCCCCGGCGCCGGCCACGGCCTGGCCTTTGTCAAGCAGGTGGTGGAGATCCATGGCGGCGACGTGGGCTACGAGGCCACCGACGAGGGCAACAACTTCTTCTTCATCCTTCCCCTGCCGGAGGCGGATTCGCCCCTGACGGAGATCGTCGGCCAGCCCCAGAGGTCGTAACCGCCGGGTCCCGGCCGGCGTTGCCCCCGCTGCGCCGGAGGATGAGGAGAGTCCATGTTCCCGCTTAAAGACGACGTCCCGGCCAAGGTTTTTCCGGTGGTCAACGTCGGCCTCATCGTTGCCAACGTGGTCTGTTTCCTCTACACGTTGGGGCGGGGGCGGCAGGCGGCGCACTTCCTTTCCGCCTACGGCTTCGTGCCGGCCAGGTTCCTGGCCCATGCCGTGGTCGGGCCGGGCCGCTTTTTACCGCTGCTGAGTTCCATGTTCCTCCACGGCGGCCTCCTCCACCTGGCAGGCAACATGTGGATGCTGTGGATTTTCGGCGACAATGTCGAGGACGCCATGGGCCACGGCCGCTACCTCGTCTTCTACCTGCTCTGCGGTCTGGCCTCGGTGCTGACCCAGACCTGGGCGGCCCCTGCTTCCACCGTGCCGATGATCGGGGCCAGTGGCGCCATTTCCGGGGTGCTGGGCGCCTACTTCCTCACCTACCCCCGGGCACGGGTGCTGACTCTGGTGCCGATCCTGGTCTTCTTCTATCTGGTGGAACTGCCAGCGGTGGTCTTTCTGGGGCTTTGGATCCTGCTGCAGTTTCTCGAAGGTTGGTCGCAGCTCGCCGCCGGAACCATGGCCGGCGGGGTGGCGTGGTGGGCCCACGTGGGCGGCTTTGGCTCCGGGGTGCTGCTGATCCGTTTTTTCAAGAGAAACTGTCGCGGGCGGCGGCCGCGGCGGCTGCGGCTGTGATGAGCGGAGAGGCGGAGGTCGGCCGACAAGGCGCCAGGAGTCAGAAGTTGGGCGTATTGGGTGGTTGGCTCAGCCGTTAGCGATTAGCTTCTTTCGTCGACCACCGTAATCCGGAGAAAGGAATGTCTACCACCCAAACACCTTCCATGGAACTGCTCGCTCCCGCCGGCACCCTGGCCGCCTTTGAGGCGGCGGTGGCGGCCGGTGCCGATGCCGTCTATATCGGCGCTCCGGCGCTGAACGCCCGGGCCCTGGCCAAGCAGTTTTCCCTGGCCGACATCGCCGCAATGGTGGACCATGCCCACCGCCATGGGGTCAAGGTCTACGTGGCCATGAACAGCCTGGTCAAGGAGGAGGAGATCGGGGCGGCGGTATCGACCCTGGCCGCTCTCGAGGCACTGGCGGTGGACGCCCTGATCATCCAGGACTTGGGCCTCTATCGCCTCGCCCGGCTCCACTTCCCCAAGCTCCGCCTCCACGCCAGCACCCTGATGGCCGGCCACAACTCGGCGGTGGTGGGCCAGTTCGCCGCCATGGGGTTTGGCCGGGTGGTGCTCGCCCGGGAACTCACCCTTGATGAAATCGGCGCCATCCACCGCCAGTGTCCGGTGGAACTCGAGGTCTTTGTCCACGGGGCGCTTTGTTTCAGCTACTCGGGCCTCTGCCTGTTCAGCAGTTATCTCGGCGGCAAGTCCGGCCTGCGGGGACGCTGCGTGCAGCCCTGCCGGCGGCGTTACACCTGGACCGGCAAGGGCCGTGGCGGCGGCCAGTCGGGGTACTTTTTCTCCATGAATGATCTGGCCGCCGTCGAACTCATCCCCCAGCTTGCCGCGGCCGGGGTGCGGTCGCTGAAGATCGAAGGCCGGATGCGCAGCCCCCGTTACGTGGCCGCGGTGGTCGCCGCTTACCGGCTGGTGCTCGACGCCCCGCCCGGCGATCCGGCGGCCCTGACCGCCGCTCGCCAGCGGTTGGGCGAGGCCATGGGGCGGCGTTCCACCAGCGGCTACTTCACCACCCCGCAGCCCGCTGACGCCTTGTCGCCGCACCACTCCGGCAACGTGGGCCTCTTCCTCGGCCGGCTGGACGCCTGTGGAGGCGGCCGGGCCCAGCTCACCCTTCGCGAGCCGTTGCGCTGCGGTGATCGGCTCCGCCTTCATCAGGAGAAGAGCGGCGAGCGGCAGGCATTTACCCTCAAGGATTTGGAATATCGCGGCGTGGCGGTGGCGGAGGCCCCGGCCGGGAAGGCGGTGACCATTCTGCTCCCCGAGACGGCTGCGGCTGGCGACAGCCTTTATAAGGTGGATGTCAGTGAACGGCGGCAGGCCGAAGGCGAGGGCCCCCGCCTTGCCCCGGAGCGTTTTGCGCGGCGGCTGCCCGCCGGGGCCATCGCCAAGCGGGCGGAACGGGTGCTTGAGGCGCTCAGGCGTGAAGGGGTGCATTCCCTCGTCGCCCGCCCCCGGACGGCGCCCCAGCGGCCCGTCCGGCCCCAGGCGGCCAGGGGGCGGGGGAAGAAGGGCGGCGAGGGGGATCGGTTTGTCTGGTGGCTCAAGGTGGCCGACTTCGGCCTGTTGCGCCAGCCCCTGCCCGAACTGCCGGAGCGGCTCGTCGTCACCCTCACCGCCCAAACCGCGGCCCAGTTCCAGCGGCAGCAGCGGCAACTGGGGCCGCTGGCCAAACGGCTGGTCTGGGCGCTGCCGCCGATCATCCTCGAGGCTGACCTTGCCTTTTACCGCCAGGCTATCGGCTCGCTGGTTCGCTCCGGCTTCACCGACTGGCAGTTGGGCCACATCGGCCAGGTGGCGCTCTTTGGTAAGCCTGCCGCCGGGGGCACGGCCCCCAGGGGGGGGCGGTTCAACCTGATGGGCGACTACACCCTCAACATCCTGAACTCGCTGGCCCTGCGCTGCGTTGGGGAGCTGGGACTGCGGCGCGCCCAGCTCGCCATCGAGAGCGACCGCGATAACCTGCGGGCCGTGGGGCCCGGCCACGGGGTGGTCACCGGCATGACGGTGTACGGCGCGGTGCCGCTCTTCATCGCCCGCCTCAAGGCAAGCCATTTCCAGTACGAACGGCCCCTGGTCAGCCCCAAGGGGGAACGGTTGGTGCTCAAGGAGGCGTGGGGGCAGACCGTCGCGGTTGCGGACTCGGTCTTTTCGTTGCTGGAGCGGCGGCAGGAACTGGCCGCCCTGGGGATAGGCTACGGGGTGGTGGACTGTTCTTTCGTGCGGTTGAGAAAAGGGGAACTCGAAGCAGTGGTGCGGCAGGCGGCGGGGCTTGCCGGCGGCCGCCGGCCGCTCCGGCAGCGGACCGACACCTTTAACTATCTCGGGACTCTGGGCTGATGGCGCCGGCAGCCCTTGGCTGTTGGCAAGGGCTTCTGATTTGGTATGTTTTTCCCAATAGCCAGTAGCTACACCACGTGGCCCTGCAGGATCTTGTCGACGTCGAGGAGGATGGTGACCGCGCCGTCCCGTTTGCTGACGCCCCGGATGTAGTCGAGATCGATATCATCGCTCATCGGCGGCGCGTCTTCGATCTCTTCTTCCTTGAAGGTGGCTACCTCCTGGACCGTGTCGACGACGATTCCCATGAGGAACACCAGCCGCCGCTTCTGCATTTCCTGGTAGAAATCGCACTTGCGGCAGGCATTGATTTTTTCATGGTAGGAACCCTGGATTTCGTTGCGGCAGAAGGTGCCCGAGATCATCCAGCAGCGGTGGTCGGCGCTCTGGTGGGCCGGGCAGTTCTCTTTGTCGCATCCCTTGGCCACCCAGCAGGTGTGGAGGTTGACCCGCTGGCCCTCGACGACGACGATGCAGGTCTTGGTGGTGTCTTCGGCCTGGGGCATGTCAAAGCGGCGGCGCAGGTCGAGGACGGGGATCACCTTGTCCCGCAGGTTGATGATGCCGCGGATGGAGGGCGGCGCCTGGGGGACGGTGTTGGTCGGCATCATGCCGAGGATTTCCTTGACCTTGAGCACCGGCAGACCGTAGATTTCGGTGCCCAGCGAGAAGGTGAGATACTTGCCGGCCCGGCCCTTGGTGACGGTAACGGCCTGACTCGAATTTTCGACTGTTTGCGCCATTGGTGCGCCTCCCTGGCGTGGTCGGGGGCAGGGCGTTTCCTGGGGGGCAAATCCCAGGGGACGAACGCTCCTGGTGGGTCGCTGAACGCGGGTCGACAATTTAACGTAAATGAGTACTATTAGGTAATAATCCATAGACAATTGGCGGAAAGGGGTCAACAAGAAAGTTCGGTTGCAAAATTTTTTCTCATTCCGAGGGGCACGACACGATGGCTGATTCGGGGTACAAGGAGAGCCGGTGAGGAGGGAGGCGTGGCAGCATCGGCCGGCGCCGGGGCGTCATGGCCTGACGGTGGGGGGAGAGCAGACGGCATGAACCGCCTGACGACAACGGCAGGCACGGCCATGACCGGCACCGTCGCCGATCCGCTGGGGGCGATGCCGCCGGTGGGCCGTTTTGCCCCTTCCCCCACCGGTCCGCTCCATTTCGGGTCGCTGGTGGCGGCAATGGGCAGCTTTCTTCAGGCTCGGCGCGGCAATGGCCGCTGGCTGGTGCGTATGGAGGACATCGATCCGTTGCGCGAGGTGCCCGGGGCGGCCGACGGGATCCTGCGTACCCTGGAGGCGTATGGCTTCGAATGGGACGGTGAGGTGGTCTTCCAGAGCCGGCGCCGGGAGCGCTACCAGGCGGCCCTGGCCCGGCTGCAGGCGGCGGGGCTTGCCTATGCTTGCGGCTGCTCGCGCAGGGAGTTAACCGAGGTGCGCCAGCGGCTGGGTCTCGCCCCCGGCGTTTACCCCGGCACCTGCCGGGGCCGCAGGGGGATGCCGACCAATGCCAATGGCCGTTATGCCTGCCGGCTGCTGGTGGCCGACAGGGTGGTCGGCTTCACCGATCTTCTGCAGGGCGAACAGCGCCAGGCCGTCGCCCGTGAGGTTGGAGACTTCGTCATCCTCCGTGCCGACGGTCAGTACGCTTACCAGCTGGCGGTGGTGGTGGACGACGCCGCGCAGGGGGTGACCGAGGTGGTGCGGGGCAGTGATCTGCTCGACTCTACTCCCCGCCAGCTCTATCTCCAGGAGGCACTGGGGCTCCCCACCCCCCGGTACCTCCACCTGCCGGTGGTGGTCAACGGTGATGGCGAGAAGCTCTCCAAACAGACCCACGCGCGGCCCTTGCCCCTTAGCGATCCCCTGCCGTCGCTCTGGGCGGCCGCCCGGTTCCTCGGGCAGGAGCCGCCGCCGTCCCTGGCGGCCGGGAGGGTGGCGGACTTCTGGCGGTGGGCGCTCGCCAGCTGGCACCCCGGCAAGGTGGCGCCCCGGTTGACCGGTTCCTGGGCCGCTTTGCCGGCCGCCAGGCGGGGCAAGGCCGCGGCCGCGCCATGAGGACGGGCGTCGGAGCCGGTGGCGGGATTTGCCGGCCAGGCGAATTTTTTGATGACGGATCGATTCATTTTTTTGTACCATCTCCGGTGTGTCGCCGGTGCCGCGGCGGCCCTGCCCGGCCGCTGGGCATGGGCGGCCCGCAGGTTTTCTCCCGTTCCCGTAAATCACTCTTCTTAAGGAGGTCACGAAATGGCTCTCAGCCAGTCGGACTTTGACAAGGCATTGGCAGTGGGCCGGCCGCCCAACGTGGTCAAACTCTTTCCCAATTCCAAGGCGCTGCTGGTGAGCGGCAAGGTGATCGACCGCGCCCTGCTCGCCAAGGGCCACGCCATGACCATGGCCGCCAACGGCCGCAACAACTTCGTCATCCGCGGGGCGCTTCGGGCTGCCCAGCGGGCCAACGCCGCCATCATCATCGAGATCGCCCGCTCCGAGGGCGGGGCCGCCGCCTACTGCCCCACCAACTATTGGAACATGGCCCTTCAGGTGGATGCCGCCTGCAACGAGATGGGGATCACCGTGCCGGTGGCCATCCATGCCGACCATTACGGCCTGAAAAAGGAAGCGGACATCGACTTTGCCAAGGTGGAGATTCCCACCCTCTTTGAGGCGGGCATCACCTCCATCGCCATCGACGCCTCGCACATGCCCGACGACCAGAACCTGTTGACCAACCTGGCCCTGGCGCAGCTGGTGCCGGCCTGGGCCGGGCTTGAAACCGAGGTGGGGGAGATCAAGGGCGCCCAGGGGCTCTCCTCGGCTAACGAGGCCCTCTTCCTCATCCAGGGCCTCAATGCCCATAACATCTTCCCGGACTGGATCGCCCTCAATAATGGTACCACTCACGGCATTGAGGCGAGCGGCCAGGGCATCCAGGTTGAACTCACCGCCGGCATTCACGAGGCCCTGGCGCCCTACAAGATTTCCGGCGCCCAGCACGGCACCTCGGGCAACAGCACCGAGCGGCTGCGCCAGATCGCCGCCCGCACCCGCACCACCAAGGCCAACGTGGCCACGGCGCTGCAGATGATCTCCTGGGGGCTTGAGGTCAACGATTACGGCAACGCCATCCTCGACGAGGCCGGCAGCTTCAGGAAGGTGCCCGGCGTCGGGGTCACCGAGGCGATGTGGCAGCAGATGGTGGCCTATGCCGACGAACGCGGCTGGAAGGGCGGCAATTACAAGAAGCTCAACCTGCCCTTCGAGCCCCGCCTCATGGGCCAGCCCGAGGCGGTGCGCGAGCGAATGATCGGCCGGGTGGAGGACTTTGTCTACGACCTGTTGGTCAATGTCTTCAACGCCGAGGGCTCAGCGCCACTTGCCGTGGAGGCGATCCTTGCCGCCGGTTCATACGATCTCGGGGTCAAGGGCAAGCGGATCGAGGACCCGGCCGACTGGACCGGCGAGAAGATTGCCGCCCGGGCCGCGGCGCTCGATACCGACAAGGGGCCGGCGGGCAACTTCGAGGATTGAGCGGGCCGGCCGTCGGGGCCAACAAGTACTTGACAGGGTGTTCCTCTTATGGGTACCTTGAAAACTTTGATCCCCCGGCGGCCATGGTGCGCAGGCGGGTGCGTTTCCCGGCCGCGGCCTGGGGCCGGCCGTCAGGTCGGCGTTGGACCGGCCACGATTCCAGAGATTTCCGTTCACCGGCAAGGGCGCGGCTTGCCGGTTTTTCATTGTTGGCGATCCCATGTTGTTTTCCTTGATTGAGCGGTTGGGCGATGTAACGCTGTACACCATCTCGGATATGGGACGGATGGGGCGGTACCTGCTGCTGTCACTCTTCGGGGCTTTGAAGCGTCCCTTCCGCTTCAACGAAACGGTGCGCCAGATCCGGCTCATCGGCGCCAACTCCTTTGTGGTCATCTTCTTTACCGCCGCCTTCACCGGCATGGTGCTCGGGCTGCAGGGTTACTACACCCTGCGCAAGTTCGGCGCCGAGGGCGTGCTCGGCTCCGCCGTGGCCTTAAGCCTCATCCGTGAGCTGGGGCCGGTGCTTACCGCCCTGATGGTCACCGGCCGGGCGGGCTCCGCCATGTGCGCCGAGATCGGCATCATGCGCAACTCCGAACAGATCGACGCACTGGAGTGCATGGCCATCGACCCCTTCCGCTATCTGATCACCCCCAAGGTTCTGGCCACTCTCATCGCCGTGCCGCTGCTCACCCTGATCTTCAACGTGGTGGGCATCTACGGCGGCTACGTGGCCGGGGTGAAGCTCTTGGGCAGCAATCCCGGCGCCTACTTCGTCAGCATGCAGCACAGCGTGATCAATAAGGACATCAATCTCGGGATCATCAAGTCCTTTGTCTTTGCCCTGCTTATCGTATGGATCTGTACCGGTCGAGGCTATTTCGTCCACCAGATCCGCAACGCCGGCTTCGGTGCCGAGGGGGTGAGCCGGGTCACCACCCAGGCGGTGGTGATGTCCTCCATCGCCATCCTGGTTTGGGACTACCTGCTCACCGCCATGTTGTTATGAGTGACGCCATCATCCAATTCGAGAAGGTGGTCAAGACCTTTGGCGCCCAGACGGTGCTCGCCGGGGTGGATCTTGCCATCCCCGCAGGCAAGACCACGGTCATCGCCGGCGGCAGCGGCCAGGGCAAGAGCGTTACCCTGAAGCTCATCCTCGGGTTGCTGCGGCCGGACAGCGGCGCGATCCTCAAGGAGGGACAGGACATTACCCGCATGGGCCGCAAGGAACTCAACCGGGTGCGCACCGACTTCGGGGTTCTCTTCCAGGGCGCGGCTCTCCTCGATTCCCTCACTGTTTTCGATAACGTCGCCCTCCCCCTGGTGGAGCGGACCAAGCTCGGCCGGGAGGAGATCCGCCAGAAGGTGGTTACCACCCTGGGGCAACTTGGTCTTGAGGGGAGTGAGGAGAAGTTCCCCGCCCAGTTGAGCGGCGGCATGAAGAAACGGGTGGGGCTCGCCCGCGCGCTCCAGCTTCAGCCCAAGATCATGCTCTTTGACGAGCCCACCACCGGTCTCGACCCTGAAAAGTCCATGGAGATCTATCAGCTCTTTCACCGGACCCAGCGGCAATACGGCTACACCTCCATCATCGTCAGCCATGATATTCCGAAGATCTTCAACCTGGCCGACCAGGTGGTGATCCTGAACCACGGCCGGGTGGTCACCTTTGCCAGTCCCGAGGATATCCCGCGTTCCGAGGATCCGGAGATCAAGACCTTTGTCAAGAAAACCATGGGGGATGTTTACCTCAGCAAAGAGATGGAACACATGCCATGAAAAAGCTCAATACGGATTTCATCGTCGGCCTCTTCCTGCTTGCCGGCTTCGCAGGCTTTGTCTACCTTTCGTTGCAGCTGGGCGAGTTTTCGGTTTTTGCCATGGACAAGAACTACACCCTCACCGCTGACTTCAACAACGTTTCCGGCCTCAAGCCCGGCGCCGGGGTGGAGATGGCGGGGGTCAACATCGGCCAGGTCTACAAGATCGAGCTGGGCAAGGACGACCGGGCGCACGTGGTGCTGCTGGTGAACCGCAAGGTCAAGATCAGCGAGGATGCCATCGCCTCCATCCGGACCCAGGGGATCATCGGGGACAAGTACGTGCGGATCAGCCAGGGCGGCATGGACGAAACCCTCTCCGACGGCAGCGCCATCTCCGAAACCGAGTCGGCGATCGACCTTGAGGAACTGGTGAGCAAATACATCTTCGGCAAGGTGTGAGTAGACTGGCGGCAGCCAGTTCCTTGCCTTATAATAAAGAACGGGAGTTTTCCGGTCACCGCCGTTTCGGGATCCCTGGTGACCGCCATCTTGCAACAGCGACCGACGAACAGAGCCATGAAGAGAAGAGCGAACAGAAGATATGCCGGCGGTGCCGTGGTCCTGGCCCTGGTTGCGGTGTGCGTGGTCCTGGCCTCCCTGGCCCGGGCCGCGGACGACAACTTTGTCAACGGCGAGTGGGCCGGCGAAGAACTGGCGCAGCCCCGGGTCGACCAGCAGGCGCTGGCCGATCCCCTGGAGCCGCTCAACCGGGTGTTTTTCACTTTTAACGATCGGCTTTATTTCTGGGTGCTCAAGCCCGTTGCCACCGGCTACAGGGCCGTTATTCCCGATCCCGTGGTGCGGACCTGTTTCAGTAACGCCTTTTACAACCTCCTCGGTCCGGTGCGCGTCGTCAACAACCTGCTGCAGGGCAAGATCAAGGGGGCCGGCACCGAGCTGGCCGCCTTGGTGATCAATTCGACCCTGGGGATTGCCGGCCTTGCGGATCCGGCCCACAAGGAGTTCGGCCTGGCGCGCAGCGAGGAAGACCTCGGCCAGACTCTGGGCCGGTATGGGGTCGGCAACGGTTTCTACATCTGCTGGCCCATCCTCGGCCCCTCCACCCTGCGGGATACGGTGGGGCTGGCGGGTGACGCCTTTTTGAGCCCTCTTACCTATCTTACCGCCTCGGACACCACCACCGGTCTTGCCGTGGAAGGCGGCAAGAAGGTGAACGCCACCTCGCTTGCGATCGGTGACTACGAACAGCTGAAGGAGTCTTCCTTCGACCCCTACGTGGCGCTGCGAAATGCCTATGCTCAGTCCCGGGACGCCAGGGTGCAGGATACGGCCGAGTGGCCGATACGGGGGGTCGCCGCCGCCGAAACCGCACCGGCCCCGGCAATCAAGGCAGGGAAGGACTTTGCGCCGCCGCCGGCGGGGTACTATGTCCGCGTCGGTGTCTACGTCGATCCGACCAACACCGAACAGCAACGGCAGCGCCTGGCCGAGGTTGGAAAGACGGCGGTGGTGACCCGTTACGCTCGGACCGACTACTTCCTCTACGGCGTCGAGGTGCCGGGCGGCGCTGACTTCGCCACTGCCAAGCACACCGAGGCCGAACTCGACCGGCGGGGGTTTGCCGAAACCGTGGTGGTTCGTCATTGAAAAATGGGGCGGCGCGGCAGGTCAAGCCTGTCGCCTGCCTGAATATCTTTGCACCATCTAGTTTAATAGGAGAAAGAGATGTTTACCCAGCGGATGATCGGGAGGCGGCTGGTCGTCGTCCTGCTTTCGTTTGTCTGTTTGACCTTTTCCCTGCGGGGCATCGCGACGGCCGCGTCGGAGCCCATGGCGGAGATCAAGGCATCCGTGGACAAGATTCTCGATATCGTGCGCCAGAGCAAGGCCAAGGATCGCGGTCACCGGCTCACCAGCGCCGAACGGCAGGAAATCATGGACGTGGTCTATGACCGTTTCGACTTCCGGGCCATGTCGCAGCTGGCCCTGGCCCGCAACTGGAAGACGATCACTCCCAACGAGCAGGATCACTTCGTCGGCCTCTTTGCCAGGGTGCTCGAGAGCACTTACTTCGATCGCATCAACTCCTACTCCGGTGAACAGGTGGTGTTCGACGAGCAGGTGGTGATGGAGGGCGGCAAGGCCATAGTCTCCAGCGTGGTGACCAAGAACAACGTCGCTACTCCGGTGGTATACAAGCTCCGCAACAAGGACGGCAAGTGGGTGGTCTACGACGTGATCATCGAGGGCGTGAGCCTGGTTCGCAACTACCGCACCCAGTTCGACTCGATCATCGAGAGGGAGAAGTACGCCGGTTTGGTCAAGCGGCTTGAAGAGAAGATTGCCAAGAAGGACGAGGCCAAACAGACGCCATGACCGAGGATGTCAGAGAAACCGTTTGCGGCGGGGTGCAGGAGTACGCACGGGCTGCCTTTCGTTTTCTTGCCGAGGAGGAACTGGCCAAGCTCTGCCCCTTCTTTACCCTGCGGCTCCTCGCCGTGGACTCGGTCCTGCTGGCCGAGGGCGAGGAGAGCGGTTTCATGGGCTTTCTCCTGCAGGGAAAGCTGGCGGTCAAAAAGGAAACCACCTTTGCCGGCAAGCACGTTCTGCTGGCCATCCTCGAACCTGGCACCATGGTGGGCGAAATGTCCCTGGTCTGTCAGGGGCCGCGCAACGCCACGGTGGTCGCCACCGAAGAGAGCGTGCTTCTTGAGCTGAGCCGTGATGCCTTTGATCGTTTTGTCGCCGCCGAACCGGCCATCGGGGCGAAGTTTCTCCGCCGGATCGTCCAGGTGGTGAGCCTGCGGCTGCGCATGGCCGACGAACGCCTGGCTCGGCTGTTGTAAAATGGACCTCCGCCGCGTTTCTCTCCGCCGCTAGCCGTCCCCTGTCGGGGCGCTATCGCCGCCTTTTCTCCATTTCAGCGTTTCCTGGTTGTTTTCCCATGCGCCGTACTTCCTGGGCAGACCCGCCCGTTCCCCCTCCATCCCCCCGGCCCGGCAGGCGGCGGGCCAAGGTCGTCTGCCCCCTGTCCTCCCTGGTCAGGGTGGCCTGCCTCTATCTGCTGCTGGTGCCGGCTCATGCCGCTTCCTTCAGCGTCGTCCAAGGGGGGGGCTGGTCCCTGCTGCCTCTGTCGCTGCCCCTGGCCGCGGTTCTCGGCGCGCTGCTCGGCCTCTTTAACCGGGGCGTGTCCCTGGCACGACAGCGTTTGCTGGTGCAGATGCGGCCCGTCATGGTGGGTTTTCTCCTCTTCTTCGTCTATATCGTCGGCTATACGGTGCTTTTCTCCATGGTGGTTTCGGTGCCGCTTGAGTGGTGGCTGCGAGTCCGGCTAGGGGCGCCGTCGCTGGCCCGGGCCTATGTGCCCTTTGCCGCCAACTTCATCATCGTGCTGGCGATCCTGAGCTGGCTGCGCTGGCTGCTCGGGGCGGCCGGAATGCTGCCGTGGGTGGGGTTGAAAGAGGGGCATGGAAAAGCATGATCACCCTTGAAATGACTTGACAACGGTGGCCGATCTCCTATAATTCGGCGTTTTACACTCGTCATTATATGACCGATCACAGGGCAAAACCGGCGACGGAAAGCGGAACTTCTCGCTTGGTAGGCGGTTGCCGAGGCCGCAGGTAAGCTCCCAGCGGGAACCTCCGGATGAGGTGTCCTGTGACCGCTCGGGCAATTTGACTGTTTGGCTTGGAGGGGGGCTTGAAGGTCCGCTTCGATGAAATTCCGGCCGACGGCCTGCGCCTCACCATTAAGGACGAGGCATGGTTTCCGGACCACGACCTCTCCCGCGACGGTGGCGTGCGCGCGCAGGTGGAACTGCGGCGCGACGGCGCCCGGGTGATCATGGCCGGGTCGCTCGCGGCGAAGGTGCGTCTCGACTGCGACCGCTGCTGCGAGCCCTTTGTCCTGCCCCTTGACGAGGCGTTTCTCATCGATTTCGAGCTGGCCGGCCAGAGCAGTGTCGCCTCGGCCATGGGAGAACACCTTCTGGGCCGGGAGGAGATGGACACCGTCTTTCTCGACGAGCCGGCCATCGATGTCTATGAGATCCTTGCGCAGCAGATCTTTCTGGCCATGCCGGAAAAGATCCTCTGTGACGAGGAGTGCCGCGGGCTGTGCAGCGGCTGCGGCGTGAATTTGAATCAACGCTCCTGCCACTGTGGCGGGGAGAGGCGAGAGTCTCCCTTCGGCGCCCTGGCCGGGGTGATGGTGAAGAAGAAATAAGACGACGGCCTTTTCGCCGTCTTGCCAAGGATAACGAACGATTCCCAGAGGGAGGAAGAAGCAATGGCATTACCGAAGAGAAGACATTCCCATTCCCGGACCCGGAAACGGCGTTCGCACGATGCGCTCAGCGCTCCCAACGTCGCCAAGTGTTCCGAGTGCGGCGAGCCCAAGATGCCGCATCGTCTCTGCGCCGGCTGCGGGACCTACAAGGGACGCACCGTCGTCAACCTCAATGAGGACGAGTTAGAGTAACAAAGATGACGGTGCATATCGCCCTGGATGCCATGGGCGGCGATCAAGGCCCAGAGGTGCTGGTGGCCGGGGCGGTGGCGGCCGTTGACGAGAGAGCGGATCTTGAGGTGACGCTGCTCGGGGATGAATCATGCATCCTCGACAGCCTGCGCCGTCACGATCTGGCGCCGGGCGACCGCCTCCACGTGGTGCATACCACGGAGGTCGTCGGCATGGACGAATCTCCTTTCGAGGCAGTCCGCAAGAAAAAGGACGCCTCGGTGGTGGTCGCCTTCCAGCTCCAGAAACAGGGCAAGGTGGGCGCGGTGGTGAGTGCCGGCAACTCCGGGGCCACCCTGGCCGCCGCCATCCGCAGCCTGGGCCGGCTCCAGAACATCGCCCGGCCCGGGATCGCCGGCGTTTTTCCCACCCTCAAGGGGCCGGTGGTGATGATGGACGTTGGGGCCAACGTGGATTGCCGGCCCCAGCATCTCTTCCAGTTCGGGATCATGGCCGCCGCTTTTGCAGAGGTGCTTTTCGGCACCAAGCGACCGCGTATCGGCCTGCTCAGCATCGGTGAAGAGGGCGGCAAGGGCAACGTGCTGGTCAAAAAATCCCACGAACTCTTCAGTCAGAGCCCCCTGAACTACATCGGCAACGTCGAGGGACGCGACACCTTTCAGGGTGACGTGGATGTAATCGTCTGCGACGGCTTTGTCGGCAACGTCTGCCTGAAGCTGAGCGAGGGCCTTGCCGAGGCGATGATCGCCATGCTGCGCGAAGAGATCTCCAAGAACTTCAAGTCAAAGCTCGGCTACGTTCTTTCCCGGGACGCCTTCGCCTCCTTCCGCAAGCGGGTGGACTACGCAGAATACGGCGGTGCGCCCCTCCTGGGGCTCAACGGCACCGGCATCGTCTGCCATGGCCGCTCCAACGCCACCGCCATCAAGAACGCCATCGCCGTGGCCGCCCAAATGGTTTCCCAGAACGTGAACGAACATCTCCTTCAGCTGCTCAAGAAAGCCGGCGGTGTTTCACCGTCCGCCGACGAGGCGGACGCAGCCGGAGAGGGCGCATGAATCGGGCCGCAATCCTCGGCACCGGCTCCTGTCTGCCCCGGCGGGTGCTCGCCAATACCGATCTTGAGAAGATGGTGGATACCTCGGACGAGTGGATCACCGTCCGCACCGGGATCAGGGAACGGCGCATCGCCGGTGCCGGTGAGGAAACCTCGCGCCTCGCCGCCGAGGCGTCCCGTCGGGCGCTCGCCATGGCCGGGGTGTCTGCCGAGGAGGTGGACCTGATCATCGTCGGCACCATGACCTCGGAAAAGGCCATGCCCTCCTGCGCCTGCCTGGTGCAGAAGGAACTCGGCGCGGTCAACGCCTTTGCCCTGGACGTCAACGCCGCCTGTTCCGGATTCCTCTACAGCCTCGATGTCGCCGATAAGTACATCCTAGCCAATCCCGCCATGAAGGTGCTGGTGATCGGGGCCGAAAACCTCTCGGCCCGCATCAACTGGCAGGACCGTTCCACCTGCGTGCTCTTCGGCGACGGCGCCGGCGCCTGTCTGCTCACCGGCGCCAGTGACGGCCGGGGGCTCTTGGGCAGCCGGCTCATGGCCGACGGCCGCCTCTGGCACCTCCTCCACATGGACGCCGCGCCGAGCCTCAACCCCGACCTGATCCCCGAGGACTATGCCGGTCCCTACATCCGCATGGCCGGTCAGGAGGTCTTCAAGTACGCGGTGCGCGCCATGCAGGATGGGGTGGCCCAGGTGCTTGCCAAGGTGGGGGCCGACCCCGCCGAAGTGGCCCTGGTGATCCCCCATCAGGCCAACATCCGGATCATCAACAGCCTCGGTGACCGGCTCGATATCCCAGCCGAAAAAATCTACATAAATGTCCATAAGTATGGTAATACATCGGCGGCCAGCATGCCCATCGCCCTGGACGAGGCCAACCGCGAAGGGCGGCTTGCGCCCGGCGATCTCGTGCTCTTCTGCGCCTTTGGGGGGGGCTTTACCTGGGGCGCGGCCGTTTTGCGCTGGTAGCGGCTTGCCTGCGAACCGAACAGCGTCCCCAACACTCCAAGTTCTTTATCAAAGAAGAGGTTTTTGAGCGTGGATTATTTTCTTAGCGAAGAACAGCAGATGATCGTTGACGTGGCCCGCCAGATCACCGAGGAACGCATTATTCCGCAGCGGGCCGAACTGGACGAAAAGGAAGAATTTCCCGTCGATATCCTGAAGGCCATCGCCCAGGCCGATCTTTTCGGCCTCTACATTCCCGAGGAGTACGGCGGTTTCGGTGGCGGTTCCTTTGACATCGTGCTTGCCCTGGAGGAGTTCGGCCGCGGCTGTGTCGGTATCGCCACCGCCTTTGCCGCCAACGCCTTGGGCGCCTATCCCATTCTGATTTCCGGTAGCGAGGAACTCAAGCAGAAGTACCTGCCCGATATCGCGAGCGGCGCCAAGTACGCCGCCTTTGCCCTTACCGAGGCCAACGCCGGCAGCGATGCCTCGGGAATCCAGACCACCGCCGTACTCGACGGTGACCACTGGGTTCTGAACGGCTCCAAGCAGTGGATCACCAACGGCGGCGAGGCCAACATCTATACCGTCATCGCCATCACCGACCGGGCCAAGGGGCCGCGGGGCGCGACCATGTTCGTGGTCGAGGACACCGACCCCGGCTTTTCGTACGGCGCCAAGGAGAAGAAGCTCGGCATCCGCGCCTCCTCCACCCGCGAGCTGGTCTTCAAGGACTGCCGCATCCCCAAGGATCGGGTCATCGGCCGGGTGGGGACCGGTTTCATCACCGTGATGCGCACCCTGGACCTCTCCCGGCCCGGCATCGCCTCCCTGGGCGTGGGCCTGGGTCAGGCGGCGCTCGACGAGGCGGTGCGCTACGCCAAGCAGCGGGTGCAGTTCGGCAAGCCCATCATCTCCTTCCAGGCCGTGCAGCACATGCTGGCCGACATGGCCATCCAGGTGGAGGCATCCCGGGCACTGGTCTACGCCACGGCCCGTAACCTCGATGTCAACAAGAGTGGGGTTTCCAAGATTTCCTCGATGTGCAAGGTCATGGCCACCGACATGGCCATGAAGGTTACCACCGACGCGGTGCAGATCCTGGCCGGTTACGGTTACATGCGCGAGTACCCGGTGGAGAAGATGATGCGGGATGCCAAGATCCTCCAGATCTACGAGGGCACCAACCAGATCCAGCGCAACGTCATCGGCCAGGAATTGAACAAGGAGTACATCAACAAGTGATGAAGATCTTTGTCTGCGTCAAACAGGTGCCGGACGCCAAGGATGTCCGGCTGGACCCCAAGACCAACACCCTGGCCCGGGAAGGGGTCGAATCGATCATGAACCCCTACGACCGGCACGCGCTGGAAGAGGCGGTGCGGTTGAAGGAGGCCCACGGGGGTACGGTGACCGTGCTCAGCATGGGGCCACCCCAGGCCGAGGCCACCCTGCGCGAGGCCGTCTCCTGCGGGGCCGACGAGATGGTGCTGGCCTCGGACCGCGCCTTTGCCGGCGCCGATACCTGGGCCACCACTTATACGCTCTCCATGGCGATTCGGAAGCTGGGTGGCGCCGACCTCATCCTCTGCGGCAAGCAGGCCATTGACGGCGACACCGCCCAGGTGGGACCGGGGCTCGCCGAGCGGATGAACATGCCCTGTATCACTTACGTCCGCAAGGTGGTGGCGGTGGCCGACGGTGCTATCCGGGTAGAACGGATGATGGACGACGGCTACGATCTGGTGGAGGCGGAGCTGCCCGCCCTGCTCACCGTGGTCAAGGAGATCAACGAGCCGCGCATTCCGTCGCTCAAGGGCAAGATGAAGGCAAAGAAACAGCAGTTGGTGATGCTCTCGGCCGCCGACATCGAGGCCGACCCCGATCAGCTGGGGCTCAAGGGCTCCCCAACCCAGGTAGTCCGGGTTTTTGCCCCGGAGATGCGCGGCGAGCGGGCCATGATCGAGGGTACCGTTGACGAGCAGGTGGCGGCGTTGGCGGCCAGGCTGGAAGCCATTCTCTAAGCCCTTCCCGATTTAAGGATTGCGAGTAAGAGTTATGCTGAAAATAGATTTGGATGCCTGTATCGGCTGCGGGGTTTGCGAGGCCAACTGCGCCTTTGGTGCCATCACCATGAAGGACGGCCACCCCGAGGTCAACGAGAAGTGTACCCTCTGCGGCACCTGTGTCGACAACTGCGAGGTGGGCGCACTCTCCATCGAGCGCGAGGCCAAGGCCGGCCAAACCGACCTTGCTTCCTGGTCCGGGGTCTGGGTTTTCGCCGAGTTCCGCCGCGGTCGCATCGCGCCGGTGGCACTCGAGCTTCTGGGCGCCGGCCGGGGGCTTGCCGACACCCGCGGGGTGAAGCTTGCCGCCGTGCTGCTCGGCAGCGAACTCGGTGGGGCGGCCGCCGAACTCATCGCCCACGGCGCCGATACCGTCTTCCAGGTGGACGATCCCGCTCTGGCCCATTTCACCGACGACGCTTACGGCAACGTGCTCGCCGATCTGATTCGTGCGCATAAGCCCGAGATCGTGCTGGCCGGCGCCACCGCCATCGGCCGTTCGGTGATTCCCCGGGTGGCCACGATGATGGGCGCGGGGCTTACCGCCGACTGCACCCAGCTTGCCATCCGGGAAGAGGACGGCGCGCTGCTCCAGACCCGGCCCGCCTTCGGCGGCAACATCATGGCCACCATCGTCTGCCCTGACACCCGGCCGCAGATGGCCACGGTCCGGCCCCTGGTGATGAAGCCGCTCACCCGTGACGCCGCCCGCCGGGGCGAGGTGGTCAACGTCGCCGCGCCGCCCGAGCGGCTCCGGTCCCGGGTCAAGGTGCTCGACAGCGTGGCCAGCGAGGGCGAGCAGGCCAACATCACCGAGTCCGACGTGGTGGTTGCCGCCGGGCGTGGCATGGACGGCGACAAGGGCATGGCCCTGGTCAAGGAACTCGCCGACGCCCTGGGTGGCGCTGTGGGAGCCTCGCGGGCCGCGGTGGACTCGGGCTGGATTTCCTACCATCATCAGGTGGGCCAGACCGGCAAGACCGTCGCACCCAAGCTCTACATCGCCTGCGGCATCTCCGGAGCCATCCAGCACGTTATCGGCATGCAGTCGGCCGAAACAATCGTCGCCATCAACAAGGACCCCCACGCCCCCATCTTTGATGTCGCCACCTATGGCGTGGTGGGGGACGTCTTCGAGATCCTGCCGAAACTCACCGCCAAGATGAAGGAGAGGAAGGGAGCATGAGTCTGAACGGAAAAATTGCGGTGGTCACCGGCGGCAGCCGCGGCATTGGCCGCGCCGTCTGCCTCGCGCTCGCCGCCCGGGGTGCCCGGGTGGCGGTGAACTACGTGAGCCGGCCCGACGCCGCCGACGAAACCGTGGCCGCCATTGCCGCCGCCGGAGGCGCGGCCTTCACCGTGCAGTTTGATATCGGCAACGCAGCCCAGGTGGAGGATGCCTTTAAAAAGATCTTGGCCGACTGTGGCCGGGTTGATATTCTGGTGAACAATGCCGGTATCACCCGCGACAACCTGCTCCTGAAACTCAAGGAGTCGGACTGGGATCAGGTGATGGACACCAACCTCAAGGGCGCCTTCAACTGCATCAAGGCGGTCTACCGGCCGATGATGAAGCAGCGGGCGGGCCGGATCATCAACATCACCTCGGTGATCGGTTTTGCCGGCAACGCCGGCCAGGCCAACTACGCCGCCGCCAAGGCGGGCCTGATGGGTCTCACCAAGTCGGCGGCCAAGGAGCTGGCCAGCCGGGGGGTGACGGTGAACGCCGTGGCCCCGGGCTACATCGTCACCGACATGACCGGCGAGCTTTCCGACGAGCTGAAGACGAAGATCCTCGCCGAGATTCCCATGGGGCTGCTCGGCGAGCCCGACGACGTGGCCGGCGCGGTGGCGTATCTCGCCTCGGACGAGGCCCGCTACGTCACCGGCCAGGTTCTGCACGTCAACGGCGGCATGTTCATGGGATAGGTTCCGGCAGCCGTCCGCCCCGGCAGGAGCGTGTGACTGGGGGCGGTGCTGCCTGTTAAGAGAGTTCTGGGATAGCCATTTATCCAAGTTCGAGCGATACATCTGTAACTCGGCCATGGTGGCCGGAAAACGAGGGAGAAAAGAAATGTCCGTAGAAGAGAAACTGATCGATATCATTGTTGAGCAGCTGAGCGTTGATCGTGACAAGGTTGTTCCCAAGGCATCCTTTGTCGATGACCTGGGAGCCGATTCGCTGGATCTCGTCGAGCTGATCATGGCCATGGAAGAGGCTTTTGACACCGAGATCGCCGACGAGGTGGCCGAGAAGATCACCACCGTTCAGGACGCCATCGACCATATCAAGAAGGTCCAGGGCTGATTCGGCTGTCCGGATTGTTCCGAGAGCCGTCCGCTTTCCCGCCGGCGGGCGACGGGCGGCTTGGATTCCTCCGGCCATGATCGGCCGGTGATGCCCCCCTCTGTTGCAGCTTTCCCCTCTTCGCGGCCTGCGCCGCAAAGGGGCCAAGCCACCGGAGGGGGCGTATTATTCTATGGCCCCGGCTGGCGGCGGCAGCTGCCGCCAGCGCGGTTCATGCAAATTGATGCTGTGGTTTCGATTGGTTCCGTTTTGATGCGGCTGGACGCCGCGGCCGAGCCAGCCAACGGCAGAGTTCCAGTAGAGAGGTGAACAGGTGAGCAGACGAGTTGTGGTGACAGGGGTCGGTCTGGTGACCCCGCTGGGAACCGGTATCCAGAAGACCTGGGAGGGCCTGTGCGCCGGCCGGAGCGGCATCGACCGCATTACCCGCTTCGACACCAGTGATTACGATGTCAAGATCGCCGCCGAGGTCAAGGACTTCGAGGCCGAAGCGTTCATGGACAAGAAGGTCGCCAAGCATCTGGATCTCTTTGTCCAGTACGCGGTGGCCGGCGCCCGCATGGCCCTTGACGACGCGAACTTCGCGGTCACCGAGGAAAACGCCACCCGGGTAGGCTCCATCACCGGCACCGGTCTGGGCGGGCTGCCCACCATCGAGAAGTACCATTCGGTCTGCCTTGAGCGCGGCAACCGGCGGATCACCCCCTTCTTCATCCCCATGGTGATCCCCAACATGGGCGCCGGCCAGATCTCCATCGTCTACAAAACCAAGGGACCCAACCTCTCCACCTCCACCGCCTGTGCCGCCGGCACCCACGCGGTGGGCGAGGCATTTCGCTCCATCGCCCGTGGCGACGCCGACGTGGTGATCACCGGCGGCAGCGAGTCGGTGGTCTGTCCGCTGGCCGTGGGCGGCTTCAACGCCATGAAGGCGCTTTCCCGGCGCAACGACGAGCCGGCCCGGGCCTCGCGTCCCTTTGACCGCGACCGGGACGGCTTCATTATCTCCGAGGGAGCGGGGATTCTGATCCTGGAAGAACTGGAGCACGCCAAGGCGCGGGGGGCGAGGATCTACGCCGAGGTGGCGGGCTACGGGCTTTCCGGCGACGGCTTCCACATGGCCGCCCCGCCCGAGGACGGCGACGGCGCGGTGCGCTGCATGCGCATGGCGCTGGCAGATGCCGGCATGAGCCCTGAGGACATCGACTACATCAACGCCCACGGCACCTCGACCCCATTGAACGATCTGGTGGAGAGCCGGGCCATCAAGACGGTGTTCGGGGAGCACGCCTATCGGCTCGCGGTGAGTTCCACCAAGTCGATGACCGGCCACATGCTGGGTGGGGCCGGTGGGATCGAGGCGGCCTTCACGGCGCTTTCGGTCCATCATCAGATCGCCCCGCCCACCATCAACCTCGAAAATCCCTCGGACGAGTGCGACCTCGACTACGTGCCCAACCAGGCCCGCGAGATGCGGATCCGGGCCGCGGTTTCCAACTCCTTCGGCTTCGGCGGCACCAACGCGGT
Organism: Desulfobulbaceae bacterium UBA5121; assembly: GCA_002414225.1. Lineage (GTDB taxonomy): Bacteria > Desulfobacterota > Desulfobulbia > Desulfobulbales > UBA5123 > UBA5123. Next base: position 41,590 of record DHYV01000047.1, read on the forward strand.
GATCGTCATGAAGCGCTACGAAGGCTGAGTCGGTGCCAGGGGGAAGGGTTGATAGCCGGTAGCCTTTTATAGGTGTGGGCCTACCGCCCAAAAGATTACCGACTCAAATTCCAATGGCCTGAAGGCTTCAGACTAATCACCTAGAACAAGGGGCAGGCAGGGTGAAGATTGCAATCGGCTGCGATCACGGCGGCATCGACTTGAAAGAGACTGTGGCCAAGGTCGTTCGCGAACTGGGCCACGAGGTGGACGATCAGGGCTGCTTTTCCGAGGAATCGGTGGACTATCCCGAGTTTGCCAAGGCGGTCTGCGCCAAGGTGCAGGCCGGTCAGTGCGATCGGGGCATCCTGCTCTGTGGAACCGGCATCGGAATGTCCATGGTGGCCAACAAGTTCAGCGGCATTCGCGCCGCCCTCTGTCAGGAACTCTTCACGGCCCGGATGAGCCGCGAGCACAACGACGCCAACGTCCTCTGCATGGGGGCGCGGGTCGTCGGGTCAGGGCTCGCCGAGGAGGTGGTGCGCACCTGGCTTACCACCGACTTTGCCGGCGGCCGCCATCTGCGCAGGATTTCGATGTTTTCCTCCTAGGCGGACAGGCCGGCGGCCGGTTGCCGTTCGCAGGCCACCCCGTTGTTCGTCTGATGCTAAAAAGAGGAAATTCAACAACTTAAAGCTTAGGGCGTCAGGCTTTAAGCTCTACCGAAGGTACCAGTCGTGTCCGTTCTCAAGGAAGTTGATCCGGAAATCTTTCGTTCCCTCCAGTACGAACTGGAGCGGCAGGCCAACCAGCTCGAACTCATCGCCTCGGAGAACATCGTCAGCGAGGCGGTTCTCGAAGCGCAGGGCTCCATTCTCACCAACAAGTACGCCGAGGGTTATCCCCAGAAGCGCTACTACGGCGGCTGCGAGTACGTGGACGAGGTGGAGCGGCTGGCCATCGAGCGGGCCCAGGCCATCTTCGGCGCCGAGTACGCCAACGTCCAGCCCCATTCGGGCAGTCAGGCCAACATGGCGGTCTACTTCGCCTGCCTCAAGCCCGGCGACACGGTGCTCGGCATGGACCTCGCCCACGGCGGCCACCTCACCCACGGCGCCGGAGTCAACTTCTCGGGCCAGCTTTACAACTTCGTCTCCTACGGGGTCGGCCGCGACACCGGCCGCATCGACATGGCCGAGGTGGAGCGGCAGGCCGAGCAGCACCGGCCCAAGATGATCGTCGCCGGCGCCAGCGCCTATCCCCGGGAGATCGACTTCGCCGCCTTCCGACAGATCGCAGACCGGGTGGGGGCGCTGTTCATGGTGGACATGGCCCATATCGCCGGCCTCATCGCCGCCGGTGTTCACCCCTCGCCGGTGCCCCACGCCCACTTCGTCACCTCCACCACCCACAAGACCATGCGCGGGCCGCGCGGCGGCCTGATCCTGGCCAAGGGCGAGTACGCCAAGGCGCTCAACAGCAAGATTTTCCCGGGCATCCAGGGCGGGCCGCTGATGCA
>DHYV01000056.1:0-987 GCA_002414225.1 Desulfobulbaceae bacterium UBA5121
CCGACCATGAACGTCAAGGGGACCGCGGCAGGCGGCGGCAACTCCCTGCTTATCCCGATGACCGAGTTCTCCCTGGGCCTCACCGGTGATATCAACGACATCATGAACGCCCACAATCTGGGCATGGTGGCGCTCACCGCCCGCATGCAGCATGAGCGGAATTACAACGACGAGCAGCTGGCCCGGCTGACCGGCATGCGCCGGCTCGACATCGACCCCACCCGGGTTGAATTCGGCTGGATCATCGACTTCTGCGCCCAGGCCCTGCGGAACATCGTCATCGGCCTCGGTGGCCGCACCGACGGCTTTACCATGCAGTCCAAGTTCGGTATTGCCGTGGGTTCCGAGCTGATGGCCATCCTCTCCATCGCCACCGACCTGGCGGACCTGAAGGAGCGGATCAACAACATCACCGTGGCCTTCGACAAGAGCGGCAAGCCGGTTACCTGCCGCGATCTGGAAGTGGGCAACGCCATGGCCGCCTTCATGCGGAACACCATCAACCCGACCCTGATGTGCACCGCGGAGTACAACCCATGTCTGGTCCACGCGGGTCCCTTTGCCAATATCGCCGTCGGTCAGTCCTCGATCATTGCCGACCGGGTGGCGCTCAAGCTCTTCGACTACAACGTCACCGAGTCCGGCTTTGCCGCCGATATCGGCTTCGAGAAATTCTGGAACGTCAAGTGCCGTTACTCCGGCTTGAAACCCCATGTCTCCGTCCTCACCGCGACCATTCGGGCGCTCAAGATGCATGGCGGCGGCCCCAAGGTCGTGCCCGGCAAGCCGCTGGACGACGCCTACACCAAGGAGAACGTCGCCCTGGTCGAGAAGGGCTGCGAGAACATGGTCCACCTGATCAATGTTATTCGTAAGGCGGGCATCAACCCGGTGGTCTGCATCAACCGCTTCTACACCGACACCGACGAGGAGTGCAAGGTCGTGCGCCGGATCGCCGAGGCTGCCGGTGCCCGCTGCGCCGAGTCC
>DHYV01000056.1:1045-50868 GCA_002414225.1 Desulfobulbaceae bacterium UBA5121
GCCAAGATGCTGGAGAGCGATCCCAAGTATGCCGACTATGCCACCATGATGGTCAAGAGTCACCTGAGCCTCTCCCATGATCCGACCTTGAAGGGCGTGCCCAAGGGTTGGCGTCTGCCGGTACGCGACGTGCTGATCTACTCTGGGGCCAAGTTCCTCTGTCCCTGCGCGGGAACCATCAGCCTGATGCCCGGCACCAGCTCGAATCCGGCCTTCCGCCGCATTGACGTCGATCCTGAGACGGGCAAGGTTTCAGGCCTCTTCTAATCGCTGGTTACGCAACTTGTCATCGAAAACTGGTCAGAGGGCGCGCGTCCTCTGACCAGTTTTTTGTCGTCTGGCAGGGGAATCGTACCGTTTGCAGGGGCGCGTTGGTCGCCGCGGTTGCCTAGGCCCGCGAGGAGTCCGGCGACTTCAAGCTTCTTGACGACCTAGACTCTCGCCCGCGGAGCGCATCGAACCCAACGCCAAGAAGAGGTCTGCGGGGGGGGGGCGATTCCCAGGCTCAAGGTAGGCGTAGAAACCGGCAAGGAGAAAGGCGTGTCCCAAGACCGTCGCGGAGACGCTCAACGCGGAGTCTTATCAAGAGGCGTTCGGATGGTAAACCATTCGAACGCCTCTTTTTTTGCCGCCGCTATTTCCTGTTGTCAGTTAGGTGTAAACTATTGTACGTTTTAGTCTAAATGTCTCAGGGGGCGAGACGGCGTTACTTGGTATAGCTGCGTCAGCGCCGACCTTCTGCCGCTGTACCTCCCCTCATAATTTCCCAGGTTTCCGATGGCCGCCCCTCCTCCTACCAAGAAGTCCAGTCTCAGTGCCTCTGTCAAGGATCAGTCCGGTGCCGGCAAGCTGCGTATAGGCGAATTGCTGCGCAAGGAGGGGCAGATCACCAGCACCCAGCTCGAACAGGCCGTCAACGTCCAGAAGAAGAACCAGGGTCGACTGAGCACCATCCTCCGCAACCTCGGCTACATCGATGCGGATACCGTTGTCAACGTCCTGAGCCGCCTGCACGGCTATCCCGCCGTCACCATCTCTCGAGAGCCTCCCGGCAAGGAGGCCCTTGAGCTGATGCCCTACGAGATCGCCAAGAAGTATCTCGCCTTTCCCCTGAAGGTGGTTGGCAAGTCGCTCCGTATCACCATGTCCGAGCCCACCAATACCGCCGAGGTGGAGGCGCTACAGGCCGACATCAAAATGGGGCTTTCGGTCTGCGTCTCCACGGAAAAGGAGATCGTCGAGGCATACAAGGAGCACTACCAGATCAGCGACGAGGAGTACCAGAGCTACTTCCCGGCTGAGAGGGAGCAGGCTGAGGACGAAGAGCCGGTGGTCAAGATCGACGACTTCGGCGCCCTGGCCTCCGAGGTCGCCGAGGAGTACGAAATCGGCATCTCCGCGGAAGACGAGAAGACGGGGGAGACCTATTCCGCTTCGGACGCGCCGATCATCAAGCTCGTGAACGGTATCCTCATCAAGGCGGTGAACGACGGGGTGAGCGATATCCACATCGAGCCCTACGAGAAGTCGCTGCAGGTCCGCTACCGTCTGGACGGTTCGCTCTACAAGTCCATGAACCTGCCGCTCACCATCAAGAACGCGCTCAATTCGCGGATCAAGATCATGGCCGATCTTGACATCACCGAGCGTCGCGTCCCCCAGGACGGCCGTATCCGCATCAAGCTCTCGCGTAACCGGGCCGTCGACTTCCGCGTCTCCTCGCTGCCCACCCTGTTCGGCGAGTCCATCGTTCTCCGTATCCTTGATAAGGGTTCCCTGAACGTCGACCTCACCAAGCTGGGCTTCGAGGTCAAGACCTTTACCATGCTCAAGCGCTGCATCTACCGGCCCCAAGGGCTACTGCTGGTCACCGGCCCCACCGGCAGCGGCAAGACCGTTACCCTCTACTCGGTGTTGAACTCGCTCAACAACGAAGACACCAAGATCCTCACCGCCGAGGATCCGGTGGAGTTCAACTTCAAGGGCATCAATCAGGTCAACGTCATCAACGAGGTGGGCATGACCTTTGCCGCGGCGTTGAAGGCATTCCTCCGGCAGGATCCGGACATCATCATGNNTCATGGTGGGCGAGATCCGCGACATGGAAACCGCCGAGATCGCCATCAAGGCGGCCATGACCGGTCACCTGGTCTTCTCGACCCTCCACACCAACGACTGTCCCGCCACCATTGGCCGTCTGGCCGACATCGGTATTCAGCCCTTCATGATCGCCTCGGCGGTGACCATGGTGCTCTCCCAGCGCTTGGCCCGCCGCCTCTGTGCCAAGTGCAAGCAGCCGCTCAAGGAGAAGCCGCCGGCCGAGGAGTTGGTCGCCATGGGCTTTAAGGAAGGTGAAATCGACGATCTGGTGATCTACGGCCCGGTGGGCTGCCCCACTTGCAAGGGCGGCGGTTACAAGGGCCGAGTGGGTCTTTTCGAACTCATGGAAGTTACCGACGAGGTGGCCAAGGCCATCGGCGCCCAGGTGCCCGAGGATCAGCTGCGCAAGATCGCCGTCCAGGAGGGGATGACCACCCTGCGCGAGGCGGGCTTGCAGAAGATCCGCGAGGGGGTGACCAGCATCGAGGAGGTGCTGCGGCGCACCGTGGTTACCGAGGAGAGCTTGCCCGCCTATCTGGTTCACCCCGATATCGAGGAATACCAGGACGGCGACTTCATCATCCGCCAGGGCAACAACGACAAGGACTTCTTCAAGCTGGTCACCGGTGCGGTGATGGTGGTGCGTGACGGCAAGAAGATTGCCGAGATCACCCAGCCAGAGGAATACTTCGGCGAGATGTCGGCCATTTCCGGCGAGCCGCGCTCCGCCTCCATCGTCTCCAGGGGCCGCTGCAAAGTGAAGCGCTTCCCGGGTGACAAGCTCATGGAGGTCATCGAGAAATACCCTGAGGTCGCCCGCCACCTCTTTAAGACCCTTGTGGGGCGTCTGAGCCACGCCAACGGCATCATCGTCAAACTCGCCAACGACCGCATGCGGACCGCCGCCGAAGGCTGACGCCGGCCGCTTTTCCCCGGCTTGGCCGCTTTTGGGCCGCCGTTTCCCGCCACCTGCAGCATCCCTCCATCCCCCGCTTTTCCCTTGGTTTTTCTTCTTTATTATTTTGAACGGCTTGAAGAAATAGTCTTGAAAAATGGGCTGTAATTCGTTAATTCTTACAGTTCTACCCACGGTCGAGCCTCCTCCCTGCGCCCACCGCGTTGCGATCATGCTTCCTAGTGATTCCTGCACGTCCGATGTTCGAGGGGGGATCTTCGCGCTGAAAACCGGGGATCGGCAGGGGATGTAAGCGTACTGTTCTGTATCGCTGTACCCACACTGACCACGATAACTTTTTGATATAATAAGGAGAAGTTGCATGAGTGCCACGATTATCAGCGGTGTCGAAACCGCCAAGGCCATTCGCGAGGAACTGAAGGTTCAGGTCACCGAACTCAAGGAAAAACACAACGTGGTTCCCGGCCTGGTGACCATTCTGGTGGGCGAGGACCCGGCCTCCCAGTCGTATGTGGCTGCCAAGAACAAGACCGCCCATGCCCTGGGCATCTACTCCGAGCAGAAGACACTGCCTGTCGACACCTCCGAGGCCGATCTGCTGGCCCTGGTTGATCAGTACAACAAGGATCCCAAGATCAACGGCATTCTGGTGCAGCTGCCGCTTCCCAAGCACATTAACGAGGCCAAGGTGCTTTACGCCATCGACCCGGACAAGGACGTGGACGGCTTCCATCCGGTCAACGTCGGCAAGATGATGCTGGGTGAGCAGTGCTTCCTGCCCTGCACCCCGCACGGCATTCTCGAACTCCTCGCCCGCAGCGGGGTTAAGACCAGCGGTGCCGAGGTGGTGGTCATCGGCCGCAGCAACATCGTGGGCAAGCCCATCGCCAACCTGATGCTTCAGAAGCGTCCGGCAGGGGACGCCACCATCACCCTCTGCCACACCCGTACCAAGGATCTCGCCTTCCACACCAAGCGAGCCGACATCATCATCGCCGCCGTTGGCGTGCCCAAGATGGTAACCGCCGACATGGTCAAGGAAGGGGTGGTGATCATCGATGTCGGTGTCAACCGCATCGGCATGAGCGAGTCGGGCAAGGCGATCCTGGCCGGTGACGTGGATTTCGAGCCGGTGAAAGAGAAGGCCTCCTTCATCACCCCGGTTCCCGGCGGTGTCGGCCCGATGACCATCACCATGTTGATGAAGAATACGGTGCAGGCCGCCAAGCAGGCCGCCGGCCTCATCTAATATAAAGGCGCCGAGGTGCCGTGCGGGGAGCCTGGCAAGGCTGACCGCTTGAGGAATCAATGGCGGGCCGCCCGTATGGAATGGTGGTTCGCAACCGATAACGATTGAGGTGGAATACAATGGCTGTCAAACGAAACGGATGTGAAGGTTGTACGGATATCACCTGTGCCTCCTCCAAGCAAGTTCTCGCCCAGGATATCGCCAAGGGTGTTAAAACCGCATACGACCGGATTAAGGCCCGGGGCATGTCCGCCTGTCTGTTCGGCTCCGGCGGCACCTGCTGTCGCAACTGCAACATGGGCCCCTGCCAGATCATCGACGGTGTTGAGGAGATGATCGGCGTCTGTGGCGCTACTGCCGACACCGTGGCGGCAAGGAACTTTGCCCGGATTATAGCCTCCGGCTCCGCGGCGCACACCGACCATGCCCGGGAAATGGTTCGTGGCTTCCTTGAAACCGCCAAGGGGCACGGTCCCCATCAGATCAAGGACGTCAAGAAGCTTATGTCCCTGGCCGAGGTGTTCGGTATCGCCACCGAAGGCCGCGAGGTAAAGGATGTTGCCATCGAACTGGGCGAGAAGGCCCTGGCCGAGTTCGGCAAGCAGGACAACACCCCCATCTCCATGCTGAAACGGGCAGTGCCCAAGCGCCAGGCGATCTGGAACAAGCTCGGGATCGCTCCCCGCGGCATCGACCGCGAAATCGTTGAGATGATGCACCGCACCCACATGGGCGTGGATCAGGACTACGAGAACATCATGCTCCAGGGTTCTCGTTGCGCCCTCTCCGACGGCTGGGGTGCCTCGATGCTCTCCACTGAGCTCACCGATATCATGTTCGGCACCCCGGTGCCCAGGCGCGCCATCGTTGACCTCGGCTCTCTCAAGCCCGATCAGGTGAACATCTGTGTGCACGGCCATGAGCCGCTCCTGGCCGAGGCCCTCTGCATCGCGGCCCAGGAAAGCGACATGCTCGAAATGGCCAAGAGCCAGGGCGCCAAGGGCATCAACCTGGTGGGCGTCTGCTGCACCGGCAACGAGATCCTCATGCGCCGCGGCATCCCGGTGGCGGCAGGCTTCGTGCAGCAAGAGATCGTTCTTTCCACCGGTGCGGTCGAGGCGATGATCGGCGACGTCCAGTGCATCATGCAGTCGGTGGTCGAGGTGGCCAAGAACTTCCACACCGAGATCATCACCACCAACTACCGGGCCAAGATGGCCGGTGCCAAGCACATCCAGTTCGAGGAGGAGGAGGCCCTCAAATCCGCCAAGTCCATCCTCGCCCATGCCATCAAGAACTACAAGAAACGCGGCAAGTTCTTCATCCCCAAGGAGGAAAAACTGGACGTGGTGGTCGGTTTCAGCCATGAGACCATCAACTACATGCTGGGCGGTTCCTTCCGGGCCAGCTACCGGCCGCTCAACGACAACATCATCAACGGCCGCATCCGTGGTGTTGCCGCCATCGTCGGTTGCGACAACTTCAAGCTCGACGACGACGTCCACGAGATCATCGCCCGGGAGCTTATCAAGAACAACATCCTGGTGCTCGCCACCGGCTGCGCCGCCACCTCTCTGGGCCGCGCCGGCCTGCTGAACCCGGCAGCGATCAAGTACTGCGGCGCCTCCCTGCGCGAGGTTTGCGAGGCGGTCGGTATGCCGCCGGTTCTCCACATGGGCTCCTGTGTCGACAACAGCCGGATCCTCATCGCCGCCACCCAGATGGTCAAACAGGGCGGCCTCGGCGACGACATCAGCGATCTGCCGGCCATCGGTACCGCGCCCCTGTGGATGAGCGAGAAGGCGGTGGCCATCGGTCAGTACTTCGTGGCCAGCGGCGCCCAGGTCGTGTTCCAGGATCTGCCCACCTCCGGAGCCAAGAAGTTTAACAAGTACCTCCTGGAAGGGCTGATGGGCCCCATGGGTGCCCACTGGAACGTGGCCAAGGAGCCGCTTGAGATTGCGCGGCTGATGATCGAGGCCATTGAAGCCAAGCGTGAGGCGCTCGGGATCAACAAGAAGAAGGAGCGCGTGCTCTTCGACATGGAGATGCGTCGTGACCTCGGTGGCAACAAGGCCATTGGTGACGCGGGCTGCACCGGAGCGACCCATCACGCCTGATGGCTTGAGAGGTTCCCCCTGGGAAGAGGTGCCGATCCGGCGACAGGCAGCACAGCATCAGCGCATGTTGCCGGCGGCACAATCGAATAGGATTGATCGACAGACTGCGGACCTGAGCCGACCCCAAGGGTGAGGGTGCTGAGTCTATAAATACAATACAAGGGAACAGACCGATGAAATCGGCTAGTCGTTTAGAACGGATTTTAACAGCAGGCCACTTCGCCGTTACCGGTGAGCTGGGGCCGCCCAAGAATGGGGATCCCGAGGTGGTGCGCAAAAAAGCGCGCATTCTCAAGGGACATGTCGACGCCGTCAACATCACCGACTGTCAGACCGCCATCGTCCGCATGTCGAGTATTGCTGCCGGCCTTCTCACCTATCAGGAGGGGGTGGAGCCGGTCATCCAGATGACCTGCCGCGACCGCAACCGGATCGGCATGCAGAGCGACATCCTCGGTGCCGCNNAAGGGCGTCTTCGACATGGACTCCATCCAGCTCCTCACCATGATGAAGGGGATGCGGGATGACAAGCAGTTCCAGTGCGGCGAGGCGATCAAGAGCGGCGAGCCGCGGCTCTTCCTGGGATGCGCCGCCAACCCCTTTGCCGGACCGTCGCCTGCCTTCCGTGCCCAGCGCTTGGGCAAGAAGGTGGCTGCCGGCGCCGACTTCGTCCAGACCCAGATCATCTACAACGTCGAGAAGTTCGCCGAGTTCATGAAGGTGGTACGCGACCTGGGCCTTGACGAGAAGGTCTCCATCCTGGCCGGCGTTACCCCGCCCAAGTCCCTGGGCATGGCCCGCTACATGAAGAACTTCGTGCCGGGCATGGATGTCACCGACGAGGTGATCAAGCGGATGCAGGCGGCCAAGGACAAGGAGGACGAGGGCATCAACATCTGTGTCGATGTCATCAACCGGGTTCGGGAGATCAAGGGGGTGGCCGGTGTCCATGTCATGGCCATCGAGTGGGAAAGCGCGGTGCCGGAGATCGTCAGCCGGGCCAAGCTTGATGCCCGTCCGGTATTCGAGGACGAGCCGGCTGTTAAACCCGCTGCTGCCCCTGAAGCCATCATCGAAGTACGTGCCGAGGCGCCTGTGGCCTTCAGCGGGGATGCGGAAGCCGTTCTCGCTGAAGCCAGGGCCGAGGCTGAGAAGATTATCGCCGCCGCCAGGGCACAGGCCGCTCAGACGGTCGCCCAGCCTTCCGGCGCGGTTCAGGAATTGACTGTAACTGATGAAGCGGGAGAAGATGACATGAACGAAAGAGAACGTCAAATGGCCTTGGAGTCAGTCCGGCTCGGGCTTGAGTCGCTGAAGAAGGCCTTTAACCTGACTGATGATCAGTTCGAGGCGCTGTCCAAGTTCGCCGGTGCCGAGGCGATCCTGAAGCGTGAGCCGGCAGCAGCCCCTGCGGCAGCAGCTCCGGCCGCCCCGGCTGCTGCTCCGGCGGTACCGGCCGCACCTGCTGTCGACGAGGCCGCCAAGGCCAAGGCAGCCGAGGAGGCGAAGAAGGCCGCCGAGGCCAAGGCAGCCGACGAGGCGAAGAAAGCCGCTGAAGCCAAGGCAGCCGACGAGGCGAAGAAGGCCGCCGAGGCCAAGGCAGCCGACGAGGCGAAGAAGGCCGCTGAAGCCAAGGCAGCCGACGAGGCGAAGAAAGCCGCCGAAGCCAAGGCAGCCGAAGAGGCCAAGAAGGCCGCTGCTGCCAAGCCTGCCGCCGCGCCGGCTGGTGGGGTCACCGTTGCCGAACTCGCCGCCGAGACCACCAAGCTTACCGACCGCGCCACCAAGGTGCCTGCCGACCATTACGTCACCCAGTACAGCGGCAAGCTCCGCCAGGCCGTGCTCGGCAACGGCGACAAGGCTGTTGCGGTGGGCGGTGGCTCTTCGCTCCCGTACCACCTCTTCGAGGGTGAGATGCCCAAGAAGCCGCTCATCGCCATGGACATCATCGACGTCAAGCCTGAGGAGTGGCCCGACCCCCTGGCCCGTCACTTCGCCGATGTCATGGATGACCAGGTTGCCTGGGCCAAGAAGTGCGTCAACGAGTACGGCGCCGAGGCCCTCTGTGTTTCCATGGTGAGCACCGATCCCAACGGCATGAACCGTTCCGCCGCCGAGGCCGCCAAGGTAGCCGCCAGCGTGATCAATGCCGTGGACGTGCCGGTGATCATCTGGGGCTGCGGCAACGCCGAGAAGGATACCGAGACCCTGCGTGAGATCACCGCCATGATCGGCGACAAGAAGGTCTGTCTGGCGCCCCTCTCCGACGCCAACTACCGCGCCATCGGCGCCACCGCCATGGCCTTCCAGCATCCCATGGTCGCCTCCTCGCCCATCGACGTCAACCTCGCCAAGCAGCTCAACATCCTGCTTGAGAACATGGGCGTTAACCTGGAGAGCGTGCTCATCGACCCCTCCATCGGTGCTCTCGGCTACGGCATCGAGTACACCTACTCGGTCATGGAGCGTATTCGCCTTGCCGCCCTCACCCAGAAGGACGAGAAGCTGCAGGTGCCCTTTGTCTGCAACCTGGGCCGCGAGGTCTGGAAGGCCAAGGAAACCAAGCTGCCCACCGACGAGATGCTCGGCGACCAGGAGAACCGCGGCGTGCTCATGGAGGCGATCACCGCTTCCTGTATGCTGCTGGCCGGCGGCGAGGTGCTCATCATGCGCCATCCCAAGGCCATTGCGCTGGCCAAGTCGCTCATCAAGGGCTTGATGGGATAATTGAGTGAGCAAAGAGGAGCTCTGGAAGTTCGGTGTTAGGGCCTTGCTTCTGCAAACGGGATCTCACGCTTGAATCATAAAAGAGGTTAGAGGAGTTATCCAATGTCACGTATCATCTGTTCCGCCGCTATCAGAGGTGCCCACAAGATTGTGGACATGGCTGAGGAGAAATATGAGGAGGCGTTGAAGAAGTACGGCCCGGAAAAGGAGGTTGCCTTCCCCAACACCGCCTACTTTTTGCCCATCATCTACAGTATGCTCGGCGCCAAGGTGCAAACCCTCGGCGACATGAAGGACATCTTTCAGGAGTGCCGGAAGCTCCTGCCGCCCCTGGTAACCGATTCCCTGTGGCTGCCCTACCTGGCTCCGGCTCTTGACTCCGGCATGGCCACCTTCTTTGCCGAGGAGATGTTCGAAGCGATCCGTTACCTCGACGCTCCCGAGTTCTACACCAAGACCGAGGATCCCACCGCCTCCAACATCTGGCTGGGCGCGGCGGACGACGTCATCTTTCGGAAGCGCGGTGTCGAGTTCGTCGACGGCACGGCGCCGGGCTTTGCCGCCATCATGGGTTCTCCTGCCGACAAGGAGATGGCAAGCAAGATCGCTCTCGAGCTTCAGGAGAAGAACCTCTACATCTTCATGCACGACCAGACCAACGGCATCAGCATGCCCGAGCAGCTGGTCGCCAACGGTGTGCAGATCGGCTGGAACACCCGTCTGGTGCCCTTCGGCAAGTCCTACACCACCGCGGTCTTCGCCATCGGCTTTGCCTGCCGCGTCGCCATGGCCTTCGGCGGTATCAAGCCCGGCGACTACCACGGCAACCTCATCTACAACAAGGACCGGACCTTCGCCTTTGTCATGGCCTTTGGCGAGGTTTCCGACGAGTGGTATGCCAACGCCGCCGGCGCCATCAACTGGGGCTTCCCCACCATCTCCGACTGGGACATCCCGCAGGTGCTGCCCACCGGCATCTGCACCTACGAGCACGTGGTGAGCAAGGTTCCCCACGAGGAGATCGTCCAGAAGGCCATCGAGGTGCGGGGCCTCAAGGTCAACGTCACCAAGATCGACATCCCCATGTCCTTCGGCCCGGCCTTCGAGGGCGAGCGCGTCCGCAAGGACGATCTGTTCATGGAGTGCGGCGGCGGCCGGACCCCCGGTGTGGAGGTCTTGATCTCCAAGGATATGAGCGAGGTGGAGGATGGCCTGGTCACCATCGAGGGGCCGGACATCAAGGACATCGAGCAGGGCCACAACCTGCCGCTCGCTATCCTTGTCGAGGTTGCGGGCCGCGAGATGCAGTCCGACTTCGAGCCCATCCTGGAGCGTCAGTTCCATCACCTGATCAACTACATCCAGGGCATCATGCACATGGGCCAGCGGAATATCATGTGGATCCGCATCGGCAAGGGTGCGGTGGAGAAGGGCCTCTCCTTCACCCACATCGGCAAGGTGCTCCACGGCAAGCTTCACCAGGAGTTCGGCGCCATCATCGACAAGATCCAGGTCAAGCTCTACACTACGCCCGAAAAGGTCGCCGAGGTCATGGAACTGGCCAAGCACACTTACGCTTCCCGCGACGAGCGGCTGGGCTCGATGACCGACGAGACCGAGGAGATCTTCTACTCCTGTACCCTCTGTCAGTCCTTTGCTCCCAGCCATGTCTGCGTCATCACCCCCGAGCGGGTGGGCATGTGCGGCGCCTACAACTGGCTGGACGGCAAGGCCTCCTTCCAGATCAACCCCACCGGTCCCAACCAGCCCATCCAGAAGGGCGAGTGCACCGACCCGATGAACGGCTACTTCACCGGCATCAACGAGTTCGTCCAGCAGGCCTCCCGCGGCGCCGTGCCCCAGGTTTCCTGCTACTCGCTGATGAACGACCCGATGACCGCCTGCGGCTGCTTCGAGGCCATCGCCGCCATGCTGCCCCAGGCCAACGGCGTCATGTTCGTCAACCGCGACTACATGGGCATGACCCCCTCGGGCATGAAGTTCACCACCCTGGCCGGTATGGCCGGCGGCGGTGCCCAGACCCCGGGCTTCATGGGGGTAAGCAAGCACTACATCACCAGCCCCAAGCTGCTGCTTGCCGAGGGTGGCTTGAAGCGGGTGGTCTGGCTGCCCAAGATGCTCAAGGACGAGCTGGCCGATAAGCTCCGGCAGCGCTGCAAGGATCTCGGCATGCCCGAGCTCTTCGACATGATCGCCACCGAGGAGCAGGGGACCACCGAAGAAGAGATCCTGGCCTTCCTCAAGGAGAAGGGCCATCCGGCGCTCACCATGGAAACCGCGGTCTAATCGGCGCCTGCGCCGGTGGAACCGTTTACCGATACGATACTTACAAAGATCTTTTCTCGATATAGGGGAGGAACAGACAGATGGCTTTAACTGGTATACAAATCCTCAAGATGCTTCCCAAGAAGAACTGCGGGGAGTGTGGGATACCGACCTGTCTTGCCTTTGCCATGAAGGTGGCTGCCGGCCAGACGGAGATCGGCGAATGTCCGTACGTAAGTGATGAGGTCAAGGAGACCATTGGCGAGGCTTCGGCACCGCCCATCCGGACCATCAAGCTGGGAGCAGGGGAGGGGGCCTTCACCGCCGGTGGCGAAACCTGCCTCTTCCGCCACGAGAAGCGTTTTGAAAACCCCACCGGTATCGGCGTGCTGGTCACCACCGACATGGCCGCCGCCGACGTGGAAGGCCGTATCAACCGTTTCAACACCCTCTGCTACGAGCGCGTTGGCGTGATGCTCAAGGCCGATCTCATCGCCGTCAAGGACACCAAGGGCGACGAGGGGGCCTTCACCGCGCTCGTCAAGAAGGTGCTGGACGGCGCTGCCAAGGCGAGTCTGGTGCTGATCAGCGACAAGCCCGAACTGCTCGCCGCCGGAGCCAAGGCCTGTGGCGACCGCAAGCCCCTGCTTTACGGCGCCACCGCCGCCACCGCCGAGGCCATGGCCAAACTCGGCAAGGAAACCGGCTGCGCCATCGGTGTCAAGGGCGCCAACCTCGACGACTGCGTCGCCGTTTCCGAGCAGCTGGTGGCCGCGGGTTTGAAGGATCTGGTCATCGACACCGGCGCCCGGACCGTCAAGGGTGCCTTCGAGGACAACGTGGTGGCCCGCCGCTCCGCGGTGCGCAAGAAGTTTAAGCCGCTTGGCTTCCCCACCATCACCTTCCCCTGCGAGATCACCGATGATCCGCTGATGGAGGCGATGGTGGCCTCGGTGCTGATCGCCAAGTATGCCGGCATGGTCATCCTTTCCGACCTCCAGGGCGACACCCTCTTCCCGCTGCTGCTGGAGCGGTTGAACATCTTCACCGATCCGCAGCGGCCCATGGTGGTAACCGAGGATATCTATCCTATCAACGGTCCGAACGAGAACTCCCCGGTGCTCATCACCTGCAACTTCTCGCTCACCTACTTCATCGTCTCCGGCGAGATCGAAGGCAGCAAGGTGCCTTCCTGGCTGCTGATCAAGGACACCGAGGGTCTGTCGGTGCTCACCGCCTGGGCGGCCGGCAAGTTCGGCGCCGACATGATCGCCCAGTTCATGAAGAAGGCCGAAATCGAGGGCAAGGTCAAGCACCGCGAGTTGATCATCCCCGGCTACCTCGCCTCCATGAAGGGCGAACTCGAGGAGGAGCTGCCCGGCTGGACCATCACCATCGGTCCCCGCGAGGCCGGTCACCTGCCCTCCTTCCTCAAGGAATGGAAGCCGGCCGCCTGATGCGGCCATCTTCCCCCGGCCCAGGCACGTCGCCTAGTTCACAACGCCTGCGGGTGGTGCGCGGAGCCGCATTGTGCGGCCGGCACCACCGCGTCGGCAGGCTTTAAATATACTCTTTGGTTCACAAACGATTATCATGGCTGATCTAACGTTGAAAATCGACGGCAAGGAGGTCTGCGCCGCGGCTGACTGCACCATCCTGCAGGCCGCGCAGCAGGCGGGGATCCACATCCCGACCCTCTGTCACGTTGAGGGCAAGAACTCCGAGGTTCCCTGCGAACTCTGTATGGTTGAGGTCAAGGGCCGCAAGAAACCGGTGCGGGCCTGTGAAACCGTGGTGAAGAAGGGAATGGAGGTGGCCACGGATACCGAGGCCCTCAAGACGCACCGCCAGGAGCGGCTCGCCATCCTGGCCGAGACCCATTTCGGTGACTGCAAGGCCCCCTGTAACCTCACCTGTCCGGGGCAGATCAACGTCCAGGGTTACATCGCCCACGTGGCCAAGGGCGAGTACGAGGAAGCGGTGCGGCTGGTCATGGAGCGCAACCCCTTCCCCTTTTCCGTGGGCCGGGTCTGTCCGCGTTTCTGTGAAACCCGCTGCCGCCGCATCCTCGTGGATGAGCCGGTTTCCATCAACCACCTGAAGCGTTTTGTCGCAGACTGGTGCATGACCAACAAGGTTGACCTCAAGATTTCCCGGGAGCGGTCCACCGGCAAGCGGGTGGCGGTGATCGGCGGCGGACCTTCGGGCCTGTCGGCGGCCTACTATCTGGCCCGCAAGGGCCATGACGTCACCGTGCTCGAAGCCAACGCCAAACTGGGCGGCATGCTCCGCTACGGGCTTCCCGAGTACAAGATCCCGCGCAACGTGCTCAACTACGAGATCAGCACCATTCTCCGCATGGGCATCTCGGTGCGGCTCAACCAGAAGTGGGGCGAGGACTTCACGCTCCAGGAGCTGAAGGATCAGGGTTTTGCGGCCATTCTGCTCGCCTCGGGCGCCGGCGTTGATCAGCCGCTGGAGATCCCCGGCGGCACCCTGCCCGGCGTGATTCAGGCCACCAAATTCCTTCGGGACGTGGCCGAGTGCAACCCCGGCCGCTACGGCAAGCGGGCGGTGGTGATCGGCGGCAACAACATCGCCATGGAGTCGGCCCGTTCGCTTCTGCGTCTGGGGGTCGAGGAGGTGACCGTCATCTACCCCCGCGCCCAGACCGAGATGCCGGCCAACCAGCGCAACATCAAGGAGGCCGAGAAGGACGGCGTCCAGTTCCTGCTCATGGCCTCGCCGGTGCAGATCAGTGAAACCGACGGGGCGCTTGACGTCGAACTCATCCGCATGAAGCTCGGCGAGCCCGACGCCCGCGGCGTGCGGCTGCCCGAGGCGATCCCCGGTGCCACCAACCACATGAGGGTTGACACGGTGATCACTTCGCTTGGCCAGATGGCTGTTGCCGAAACCTTTGCCGGCGGCGAACTTGAGGAGAAACTCGAACTTTCGCCCAATAACACCTTGAAGGCCAATCCGCGCAGCTCGCTCACCAACCTCACCGGGGTTTATGCCTCGGGTGATGCCGCCACCGGCCCGCGGTCGGTGATCCAGGCGGTGGTTGGCGGTCGCCGGGCCGCGGAGAACATCCATATTCAGATCATGGGGTTGGCCAAGGAGCCGGCCGAGAGCCGCTTCAACTTCCACCGGGGCCGCACCTTCGATGACGTGGATCTCCGCAACTTCGACGGCATCAATGTCAAGCTTCGCGAAAAGATGCCGGAACGGTCGCCGGAGATCGCCACTCAGGACTTCGACGAGGTCCGGCTCGGCTTCACCGAGAAGATGGCCCGTCGGGAGGCGGCTCGTTGCCTTTCCTGCGGCTGCACCGCTTTTGATCGCTGCGACCTGAAAAGGCTGGCCATGGAGCACGGCATCGATCCCAACAAGACCGGCATGGGCAAGAAGCCGGTCTATGCCAAGGATCAATCGCACCCGATGATCGCCGTTGATCTCAATAAGTGCATCTACTGCCAGCGCTGCAAGAACGCTTGCGAGTACGACGCGCTCTCCCTCACCGCGGCTTCCTTCGATGACAAGGGGCGTGCGGTGGGCATCAGCCTCAAGTTCACCGACAAGTGTGTGGCCTGCGGTAAGTGCGTGGACAACTGTTCCACCGGAGCGCTCAACAAGAAGGAAGCCATGGTGCCGGTGGTCAACGAAGAGCAGCGCTCCGTTCGCACCACTTGTCCGTACTGCGGCGCCGGCTGCCAGATCGAACTCAAGGTCAAGGGCAACACCCTGATGGAGGTCACCGCCGATCCCAACCAGGCCCCCAACTACGGAGCCCTCTGCGTCAAGGGGCGCTTCGGCTTCAACTTCGTCCAGCATCCCGAGCGGCTCAAACGTCCCATGGTACGCCGCAACGGCCATCTGGTGGAGTGTTCCTGGGACGAGGCATACGAAACCGTGGCCAAGAGGCTCTACGACGTCAAGGCCATGTACGGCGCCGATTCGATCGCCGGTTTCAGCTGCGCCCGGGCGACCAATGAAGAAAACTTCCTGATGCAGAAGTTCATGCGAGCGGTGGTCGGAACCAACAATATCGACCACTGTGCCCGACTCTGACACGCTCCCACCGTGGCCAGTCTGGCCATCTCGTTCGGAAGCGGTGCGATGACCAACTCCATTGCCGATATCAAGGAGTCGGATATCATCTTCATGATCGGGGGCAATCCCGATACCAGCCATCCCACCATCGGCCTGCGTCTCCACCAGGCGATGGACCGCGGCGCCAAACTCATCGTCGCCGACCCGCGTGGTACGGATTTCGCCCAGCGGGCGGATATCTGGATGCAGGTCAATCCGGGTTCCGACGTTGCCTTGCTCAACGGCATGGTCAACGTCATCCTTGAGGAGGGACTCTGGGACAAGAAGTTCGTCGAGGAACGGACCGAGAACTTCGAGGAACTCGAGATCGTCACCAAGAAGTACACCCCGGAATACGTCGAGAAGATAACCGGCATCGCGCCGGAGACCCTCCGTGCCGCGGCCCGGCTCTACGCGAGCCCCGGCAAGCGGTCGGCCATCTTCTACGGCATGGGGCTTGCCCACTGGGCCTCGGGGACCGACAACGTCAAGTCCATCGCCAACCTGGCCATGGTTTGCGGCAAGATGGGGGTGCCCGGCGGCGGTGTGAACCCGCTGCGCGGTCAGAACAACGTCCAGGGTGCCTGTGACATGGGCGCCTTGTTCAACACCCTGCCCGGCTATGCCGGTCTTGCCAACGAGGACGTCTTCGCCAAGTACGAAGAGCTGTGGAAGGTACGGCTGCCTCGGCGGCCCGGCAAGCCAGCCACCGAGGTGTGGGACAACATCATCGACGGCAACATCCGCGCCCTCTACATCTTCGGCGAGGATCCGGTGCTGGCCGACCCCAACGCGGGACATGCGGTGATGGCCATCGACAAGCTCGACTTCCTCATCGTTCAGGACATCTTCCTCACCGACACCGCCAAGCGTGCCGACGTGGTCTTCCCGGCGGCCTGCTTCGCCGAGAAGGACGGCACCTTCACCGCCTCCGAGCGCCGCGTGCAGCGGGTGCGCAAGGCCGTGGAGCCGCCCGGCGAGGCCAAGCCGGACTGGAAGATCTTCTGTGAGCTGGCCCAGAAGATGGGATATATGATGAAATACGATTCGCCCGAGGCGATCTTTAACGAGGTAGCCTCCCTGATGCCGCAGTACGGTGGCATCACCTACGAGCGCATCGACAAGGTGGGCCTCCAGTGGCCGGTGCCCACCAAGGACCATCCCGGTACCCCGGTGCTCCATATCGGCAAATTCACCCGCGGCCTCGGACTCTTTATCCCCGAGGACTACACCGCGCCCAAGGAGATGCCCGACGAGGAGTACCCGATGATCCTCACCACCGGGCGGGAAACCGCCCAGTACAACTTCGGCAGCATGACCCGCAAGACTCCGGGCATCGAGGCGATCTGCCCCGAGGCGCTCGCCTCGGTGAACCCCGCGGACGCCGCGCGGTTGGGGGTCAAGGAGCGCGACTGGCTCAAGATCACCTCCAGGCGGGGCACCATCAAGGTACGGGCCACCGTCACCGATCGCTCCCAGGAGGGAACGATTTTCATTCCGTACCACTTTGCCGAGGTGCCGGTGAACAACCTGACCTTGAACAACCTGGATCGGTTGTCGCGGAGCCCGCAGTACAAGATGTGTGCGATCAAGGTTGAAGTTCTGGCTGATTAGTTGCGGTCCTGGTTGGGGCAGGGGAGGGCGATTGCCGTCCGTTCCTGCCTCCGGATCCTGATCGCGGCTGTTAAATTTAAAGAGTGGAGTGTGCAATAATGGGACAAGCAAATGACAAAAGGTTGGGCTCCGTGATGGTGGTCGGCGGCGGTGTCGCCGGCGTCCAGGCGGCGCTCGATCTCACCGAGCTTGGCTACTACGTCTACCTGGTTGAAAAATCTGCGGCCATCGGCGGCGCCATGGCCCAACTCGATAAGACCTTCCCGACCAACGACTGTTCGCTCTGAATCCTGGCGCCAAAGCTGGTGGAGGCCGGTCGGTCTCCCAATATCGAGATTCTCAGCAACGCGGATTTCCTTGGACTTGACGGCAAGGCAGGTGACTTCACCGCCAAGGTTCGTCTCCGTCCCCGTTACATCGACGCCGACAAGTGCACGGCCTGCGGCCTGTGCACCACCTACTGTCCGCGGCATCTGGTGGACGAATACAATGAGGGGCTCGCCATCACCCGCCCCATCCACATCGATTACCCCCAGGCGGTTCCCGCCACCTACTTCATCGACCCCAAGGCGTGCATGCATCTGCAGCACGGCACCTGCAAGATCTGTGTGCCGGTCTGCCGGAGCCACGCCATCAACTTCGATCAGCAGCCCGAGGAGCGCGAGCTTAAAGTGGGCGCGGTGATCATGAGCCCCGGCTTTGGCCGGGTGCCCGAGGAAGCGCTCACCAAGTACAGCTACGGCGCGCATCCCGACGTGGTGACCAGCCTGGAGTTCGAGCGGCTGCTGAATCCCTCCGGACCCTTCAAGGGCGAGGTACGGTGTCTGTCCGACAAGCGTCATCCCCATCGCATCGCCTTCATCCAGTGCGTGGGCTCTCGTGATCTGGGCTGCAACAACGGCTACTGTTCGTCGGTCTGCTGCATGTATGCCATCAAGGAGGCAATGGTGGCCAAGGAGCACGATCCCGAGTGCGAGATCACCATCTATTACATGGACATGCGCACCCAGGGCAAGGACTTCGACGCCGCCCAGAAGCGGGCCGAGGAACAGTTCGGCATCAAGTTCGTCCGCGCCAAGGTGGCCGACGTCATGCCGTGGGACAAGCAGCTCAAACTCACCTACGCTACCCTGGACGGTTCGCACTACTTCGAGGGCTACGACATGGTGGTGCTGTCGGTGGGGCTCGACGCGCCGGCCGATGCCAAGAACCTGGCCAAGATCGCCGACTTCGAACTCAACCGCTACGACTTCTGCAAGACCTCGACCTTTGCACCTCTCACCACCAGCCACGACGGCGTGCTGGTGGCCGGCGCCTTCCAGGGGCCCAAGGACATCCCGGAGAGCGTCACCCAGTCGAGCGCCGCGGCAGGCCTTGCCTCGGCACTGCTGAAAGCGCAGCGCGGCAAGGGAGTGATCACCAAGAGCTACCCCGCCGAGCAGGAGGTCAAGGCGGATGACGAGGTCCGTATCGGTGTCTTTGTCTGCCACTGCGGCATCAACATCGCGGGCGTGGTCGATGTTGCCAAGGTGGCCAACTACGCCGGCGACATGGAGAACGTCACCTACTACGCCGAAAGTCTCTACAGCTGTTCCCAGGATGCCCAGGAGGTGATCAAGCAGCGGATCAAGGAGCACAAGCTGAACCGGGTGGTGGTGGCGGCCTGTTCGCCCCGTACCCATGAGCCGCTCTTCCAGGAAACCATGAAGGACGCGGGGCTTAACCGCTCGCTTTTCGAGATGGTAAATATCCGCGACCACTGTTCCTGGGTCCATGCCAACGAGCCGGCGGCAGCCACCACCAAGTCCATGGATCTGGTGCGGATGGGGGTTGCCAAGGCCCGCAACATCCGACCGCTGCCCGAGCAGAACGTACCGTGTACCGCCAAGGCCATGGTGGTCGGCGGCGGTATCGCCGGCATGAACGCGGCTCTGAATCTGGCCGACCAGGGGTTCCAGACCTACCTCGTCGAGAAGAGCGACAAACTGGGCGGCCATCTCCTGGAGCAGCACTACACCCTCCAGGGCGACGACACTCCGGCGCTCCTCAAGGGCGTGATCGACCGCGTCAAGAAGAACAAGTTGATCGAGGTCTTCACCTCGGCCGAGCTTACCGCGGTGAACGGATTCGTCGGCAACTTCACCTCCATCATCACCTCGGGATCGGGCAAGAGCCAGAAGGAGGCCAGCGTCGATCACGGCGTGATCATCATCGCCACCGGCGGTAAGGAGCACCGCCCCGAGACCGTGCTGGGGGCCAAACTGCCCGCTTCCAAGAAGATCGTCACCCAGCAGGAACTCGAGAGCCAGCTGGCCGGCAAGGCCAAGAACCGGGCGCCCAAGTCGCTGGTGATGATCCAGTGCGCGGGCTCCCGCGGCGACGACCTCGCCTACTGCAGCAAGGTCTGCTGCAACAACGCGGTGAAAAACGCCCTCAAGGTCAAGGAGATCGATCCGGCGGCCCAGGTGGTGGTGCTCTACCGCGAGATGCGGACCTACGGCTATGCCGAGGATGCCTACCGCGAGGCCCGGGAGAAGGGGGTGATTTTCATCCCTTACACCATGGAGCGGAAACCGGCGATCAACGCCAAGGGCGCCAAGCTCGAGGTTTCCTTCCACGACCCCATCCTCCGCGAGGAGGTCACCATCGCGCCGGACCAGATTGCCTTGAGCGTCGGCATGGTGCCGGTGGATACCGATGCTTTGAGCAAGGTGCTGAAGGTGCCGGTCAACGAGAACAAGTTCTACCTCGAAGCCCATGTCAAGCTGCGGCCGGTGGAGCTGCCGGTGGCCGGCGTCTACGTCTGCGGGCTCGCCCATTCGCCCAAGCCGGTGGACGAGGTCGTGGTCCAGGCCCAGGCGGCGGCGGCCAAGGCCGCCATTCCGCTGGTCAAGGGCTATGTCTCCGTGGAGCCCACGGTTTCCAACGTCAACCAGGACACCTGTATCGGCTGCGGCCTCTGCGAGAGCCTCTGCCCCTACCAGGCGATCAAGATCCACAAGGTGGACAACAAGCGGAAGGCCGAAACCATCGTCGCCTCCTGTAAGGGCTGCGGCATCTGCGCTTCCCACTGTCCTACCTTTGCCATCTCAATGGGTGGCTTTACCGACGAACAGATCTCCGCCCAAATCAAGGCGTTCGGGGAGTTACAGGAGGAGACGGTCTGATGAGCAACGAAGTGTTCAACCCCAAAATCCTTGGGTTTCTCTGCAACTGGTGCTGTTACGCCGCCGCCGACTCGGCCGGTGTTTCCCGCTACCAGTACCCACCCAACCTGCGCACCATTCGGGTGATGTGCACCGGACGCCTCGATCCGGCCTTTGTCCTCAAGGGCTTTGCCGAGGGGGCGGCAGGTATCTTCACCGGCGGCTGACAACTTGGCGAATGTCATTACCAGGTTGGTAATTATGACGCAATGGGTGTGAACGGGCTGGTAAAGAAGGTGTTGGCCGAGATCGGCATCAACCCCGACCGCTTTAGCCTGCAGTGGGCCTCGGCGGCTGAGGCGCCGCGGTTCGTCAAGTTGATCACCGACTTCACCATGAAGGTGAAGGACCTCGGGCCTCTGGGCCATGCCGAGGGGGTCGCGCCCGAGGAGATGCAGGCCAGGATCGCCAAGGCCCTGGCCCTGGTGAGCGATCGCAAGCTCCGGGTCGCCTTTGGCAACGTCACCAAGTCCCTGCGCAAGGAGGGCAACAAGGTGACCAACGAGATGATCGCCTCCCTGGTGGATGAGAAACTCAGTAAGACCATCACTGCCGGGCTCGAATAAGGCCAGGTTGCTCGCCGCGCCGACAGGGCGCGGCGAGCAATCCCGCCGAAAAACTGCCGCGCCCCGGGACGGCCGCTCTCCGGCGGTCCATTTTCCCCGTCCTATTTCGGTAACGTATTCCCCTTGCCAATGGCGTTGGGAATACGTTATGGTTATGTCACATTTATGTGACCCCTTCCTCAAGTTCCATTCCAATTTGACAAGACGGCCCATTGCCGTAACGAGGATTCAGTTTGGCCACTATCCTGCTTATCGATGACGATGAGATGGTGCAGAATGTCACCCGCGAACTCCTGACCCTGCTCGGCTACGAGGTGTTGAGTGCCGCTGACGGCAAGGAGGCGCTGGAGAGGGCAGGGCAGGCGGCCGCAAGCATCGATCTGGTTCTGATGGATCTTTCCCTGCCGGACATTAACGGCCTTCAGCTGCTGCCCAAGCTGCGCCGGACCCTCCGCCCCCAGGTCAAGGTGGTGCTCTGTACCGGCAGCATGTGCGACCAGAACACCTCGGTCGAGGAGCAGGGAGCCGCTCTCGACGCCGTGCTCCAGAAGCCCTTTGAGTTGACCACCCTCAAGGAAACCGTGGAACGGGTTCTCGCCTCGTAAGCCGGTTCTTTCGCCTCTTTTTCCCCCTTTTCTCCTTGTAACTGTCCAGCTGCACCCCATCTTCGTATGATCCGTCCGCCCAGCATGCAGGGCGCATGGACTGGTCGACCAGCTCGAAGTCTTCGCTTATCTGTGCGAACCTGGGGCACATCCGAACAGTCAGGCCCGGTGGTTTTCGTCCCCCCTGGGCATCGAGCTGGATAGATACTTCTTTTTTTGCTTTTTTCCCTGCCAAGGCAGGGGAGAGCTATGGCGTTGCTGCGTCCTTGCCGGCCAGCTGGCCGCAGGCGGCGGAGATGTCGCCGCCACGGCTTTCCCGGATAAAGGCGTCATAGCCGCGTTGTTGGAGGATGGCCTGGAAGGCTTCGATCCGCGCGCGGGGCGGCGAGCGGAAGGGGAGTGCCGGGCAGGGGTTGTAGGAGAGGAGGTTTATCTTGCAGCGCAGGCCGTGGAGGAGCTTGGCGAGTTCGCGGGCGTCACCGTCGGCGTCGTTGATCCCCTCGAAAAGGGTGTACTCCATGGTGATCCGTTGCCGTTTCCCCAGGGGATAGGCGCGGCAGGCGGCGAGCAGCCGGGCGAGAGGATAGGTGTCGTTCACCGGCATGAGCCGGCTGCGAGTCGCGTCGTTGGCGGCATGGAGCGAGATGGCGAGTTTGACCTCGCTCGCCGCGCCGAGTTCGGCCAACCCGGGCACCAGGCCGCAGGTGGAGACGGTGATCCGGCGGGCGGCAAAATCGAGCCCGGCCGGATCCTGGAGGATGGCGAGCGCGTCGAGGAGGTTCGCGAGGTTGGCGAGCGGCTCGCCCATGCCCATGAAGACCAGATTGGTGAGCCGGCCCGCGCCCTGCACGGCCAGATCGTCGATGGCCGCGGTCACCTGGCCCACGATCTCGGCCGGCCGCAGGTTGCGGGTAAAGCCCATGGTGCCGGTGAGGCAGAAACGACAGCCCATGGCGCAGCCCACCTGGGAGGAGACACAGAGGGTGTTGCGCTCCCCGTCCGGGATCAAAACCGCCTCGATCATCAGTCCGTCGTCGAGCCGGAAGCCGAATTTCACCGTGCCGTCCCGTGACACCTCCCTGACCTCCTGATGGAGATGGGAGAGGTTACACCGCTCCTTAAGCAG
Organism: Desulfobulbaceae bacterium UBA5121; assembly: GCA_002414225.1. Taxonomy (GTDB): domain Bacteria; phylum Desulfobacterota; class Desulfobulbia; order Desulfobulbales; family UBA5123; genus UBA5123. The sequence continues at coordinate 23,656 of DHYV01000056.1, forward strand.
GACACGGAATTCCTTGCCGAGGTCGGTCATCTGATCGAAGGCGGTGATGCCCGGCCGGTAAAGCCAGGCAAAGATCTGCCTGGCCCGGAAGGGGCGGGCGCCAAGGTCGGAGACAAAGGCGGTGAGTTTTTCCAGGGTGAGATCCCTGAGGTCGGTCTTGGGCATGGGCGGGAGGCTTTGCCATTAGGCGGAAACGGTTGAATCAGGGGGATTTCTCTGCGATGCGTCAAATCGGTCCCCACAATAGGCGGGAGGCGGGAGGAATGCAAGGTAAAAAGGTTGCCTGGTTGCGTCCGGCCAGAAAAGGGTGGTGGGACTGCGCATTCGCTTTTCCCAGCAGAAGACATTCGCAACAGTAACGGCGTTTAATGTTTACAAAATGATGATGGTGATGGCGTGAGCTTCACCGCCAACTGATCTTCCCCGCCAACAACGGACACAAGGCTAAGCGACCATTTGAGCCTCAAAGTTTCGGGCCGATAGAGCCGTTCGCACTGTGCCGTCGGGTGTGATTAAGGTCAACGTTTCCTGTGATAAGCTGTTTTCGGTCGTCGCGGTGCCTCTTCGTTTTGGGTTTGAGTTTGGCGACTAAACCTTAACGAAACCCGCGATGACCTTCTCCTTCCGATGTACACCACTCCCTGGGACTCTCCCTGGGATCCTCCCCTTGCGGAACTCCCTTCTTTGATCATCTGTCACCGATCACCTCTTGTTACCTCATATTGCAAAAAAACATTACAGTGTAATTTTCTTTTGCAGTTTGCACCGCCTTCATTTGCAAATATTTATCTTATTCATGTCGAATATAACTTATTTGTAATGAGTTTTTTGTAAGTATGGTAATTTTTTAAATGTTTTTAACTTTTGTGCTTCATCTCTGCCGTAAATATTAAATATTTGTCACATGACGCTCAGCTGTCGATGATTTCGTGTCGCTTGTTCTTGCCGCGTCACATTGAAAAAAAATTACAGAGCAATGTTCTTAATGTTTTTTCAATGGACTAACCACCTTTTATTTAAGTATTTATTTTAGTTGTATTAAACATAACTCTTTTGTAAGGAGCTTTTTGCCATAAGCTATTGTAACATTGGCAGCGTTCATTTTCGTATCAATACGTATTCCTTCTTATCCGGCAGAAAAGTCGTTTTTCATCACAACTGAAGTCAGGGGACAATATTGTCGACACCGGACGTCAGCATCTTAGCCTGGCGATGCTGACGTCCAGGGCCGAATTAGAGGGATTTACGGCAATGCTTTGGAGGGAAAAGTCATGTCTTTAAAGAGGTTGAAAAAATCCACTCGGCTGGCGCACCCAGCACCCTACGCCGATGATCCGGATCCGGGTCTTGACCCGATGGTCCCGATGCTTGCCGTCGCGGCAGTGGTCGGCGTAATCGGTTGCCTTGTCGTCGAAATGTTCCGCTGGACGATGTGGAAGATCGTTCACTACTATTCTTCACAGGGAGGACATCTGGTTGCGGCGGCAACCGCGTTGCCGTTATGGGCTCGCGTCGCGGTTCCGGCCATCGCCGGCACCCTGTGCGGCCTGGGCATGTGGGCCGGCCATCGTTGGATCAAGCGGCCGCGCGGGCCGGAATACATGGAGGCGGTACAGGTGGGCGACGGCATCCTGCCGCTTGGTCCCAACCTCGTCCGGAACGGAGCCTCGCTTATCGGCGTAAGCGGCGGCATTACCATCGGCCGCGAAGGAACCATGATCCAGTTGGCGGCCCTGGCCTCCTCGATCATCGGGCGGCTCTTTCGTGCCGATGAATCCCACCGCCGGTTGATCGTTGCCTGCGGCGCCGCCGCCGGTTTCGCGGCCGCCTATCGCGCGCCGATCGCAGGCACCCTGTTTGTCGCGGAAATTATTCTCGGCGGCTTGGCGCTCCGGGAAATAAGCGCCGTTCTGGTTGCCGCCGTGATTTCCATGCTTACCGTGCATGCAATGGGAGCTACCGGTCCGCTCTATGTTGCGCGCGTCGTGCCCCAGGTAGGGTTTAACGATCTTGCCGATGTAGCCCTGGTGGGCGTGGCGGCCGGACTGTTCGGCCCCCTGTTTCTGTGGGTGCTCCATACCTCTAACAAACACTACCAGACACTGTTCACCTTTTTGCCCGCCCGCATGGGCGTGGCCGGGCTTGCCATCGGACTGCTCTCGCTTGCGCGGCCCGAGGTTTGGGGTAACGGTGTCAGCGTATTGCAGTCTTTCCTGACCAACCATTGGGCATTGAGCGCGGTGTTGGCCGTGTTCGGGCTGCGGCTGCTCGGCGTAACCTGTGCCAGCGCGGCAGGCATCCCCGGTGGTGCGCTCACCCCGACCCTGGTGACCGGCGCTTCCCTTGGCTTGATCATCGGACACACGATGCTGACCCCGTGGGCGGACCATTCCCAGACGCTCTGGATACTGGTTGGCGCGGCCAGCCTGCTCGCGGCGACCACCCATGCCCCGGCGATGTCCGCCATCATGATTTTTGAGATGACGCACAACTACCATGTGCTGCTCGCGGCTCTGCCTGCGTGCGTTATCGCCTCCGTTATCGGCAGCCTGCTGCGGCACCAGTCAATTTACACGGAATCCCTGGGGTTGGAGGAGCATGGGCTCGCCGGAGCCGCCTCCACACGCCGGACGATAATGCCGCAGGCAGAGCCGTTCCACCTGAGGGTATCTCATCATGTTACGGCGGATGGGGCCAAGGACAAAAGGGCGGCTTAAAAGAGAGCCACATCATCCGAACGCAGTCATTCCTCAGCGAGGGCCGGGAAATCTCCCGGCCCTCGTTTTTTTTTTTTTTAGCTCAGAAGATCACCTGAGGTGAGAGGTGGGGGGGCCTTTAACCCTGACACTCCATAGCCGCTGCCAGGGTTAAGGATCTGCCCCTTGATGCTTGCTTGAAAGATCGATATTCTTATTGTTATATTCCTAGTTATCTATTAACGTTACGCCGTAAACAGATGTGTTGCAGTATCCCGACAAACCTCTGACAAGGAGAAAGCATTGAGCCGGAAAATCGCGTTTTGTCTTTTTCTTCTTCTCCTGCCGGCCGTTGCGCAGGCCGCGCCGGTGGATTACGCCTTCACCGCCCTGGACGGAACCGTGTACTCCTCCGCCCAGCTGCGCGGCCGCCCGGTGGTGATCCATTTCGGCGCCCACTGGTGATGGAAGTGCAAGGTGGAAGCCCCGGTGGAGGAAGACGCCTACAAGACCTACCGGGATAAGGGACTTCTCATCCTCAATGTTTTTGTCGGCAGCAAGGACAACGACATCAAGGAATTCGTGGAGACCTTCCATCTTTCCACTCCGGTCGGAGGGGACAACGGCATGACCAAAGCGTTTCACATCACCAGTATACCGGTGACGGTTTTCATCGGTAAGGATGGCGAAATCAAGAAGCAGGTCAACGGGACCATCAAGTACAAGCCGCTCCATGAAGGGATTCAGGAGCTGCTGCAATAGACGGAGGTGGAGAGTATGAAAAACAGGGTTGTCACCAATACGAGTGCCGCCACGGCCGTTACCTCAGCCATGGCCTATGCCTTCTGTTGACAGCTTCCCCTTGTCCTGGCCAGTTTGGGCCTGGGAAGTCTGACCATTTCCATGTGGCTTGCGGAGTACAAGAACTATTTCCTGGCCGCGGCGTTCCTTTTCCTTGGATTTTCACACTGGCGCAACTGGAAGAGCCAGGGCGACGGCGGGCGGTGGAACCGGTGGATTCTCCACGGCACCACGGTGCTGACCGTCGGACTCATCCTGTATTCGTTGGTTTCGCAGCACTCTTGGCCATGATGATGGCGCCCAGCCCCTTGGGTGAGTAACGGACGTTGGGCAGGCCGTCAACGTCGTCGTTCTGCGTCCTGATTTTGGCGTCATGGGCCTGGGGCCGTGGTCAGGATGGTGCTGTCGGCCGTGGGCAGAGGTTTTTTGTGTTTGCGCCTGAGCTGTTTTCTCTTTTATTGCCAAAGGTTCCGAATCGAGATATAACCTAACGGATTTCTGTGCCTCAGGAATATTTAATGACGGGAAACAATGACAGAGGGAGGCCAGTTTGCGGATGCCCCGGAACAGTTTGGCTTCCCCTGCCAACTCCGAACGGTTGGCCCGCCGTGAGCTGATCGATCCCCGGCTGGCCAGCGCCGGCTGGGAAATCGTCGCCTTCGATCCCGAACAGCCCTTGTCCGCGATGGACGGCTGCGCCATCGCCGAATATCCCACCGACTGCGGCCCCGCCGACTACGCCCTCTGCGTCGATGGCAAGATCCTCGGCATCGTCGAGGCGAAAAAGCTCTCCCTCGGCCCCCAGAACGTCCTGACCCAGGCGGAGCGTTACGCCAGGGGCGCTTCGGCAAATCCCCTCCGGTTCGGCGCCTACTACGTGCCCTTCCTTTATGCAACCAATGGCGAGATCATCTGGCACCATGACATCCGCCACGATGGCAACCGCTCCCGTCCCATAACCGGTTTCCACAGCCCGGCCTGCCTGCGGGAAAAGCTGCAAGGCGATTTCGGCGCCGCCTGTCGATCCCTGCTGGCCCTGCCCAACACCCACCAGCGGTTGCGGGACTACCAGATCGAGTGCAACGCGGCCGTCGAGTCGGCCATTGCCAAACGCCAGCGCCAGATGCTGGTCGCCATGGCCACCGGCACCGGCAAGACCTTCACCATGGTCAATCAGGTCTACCGGCTGATGAAATCCGGGGTCGCCGGCCGTATTCTCTTCCTCGTCGACCGGCGCGCTCTCGCCGCCCAGGCGGTGCGGTCCTTTGCCGCCTTCGAGCCGGGGGGGCAAGTTACCTGCAAACGGGGGGGGCGGACCAGGCAACAACCTAAAAAAAGATGATTTTTCGTAAAATTCATTTTTGGCCCAATGTCAATGATTTCAGTCCGATTTCTGCCGAGGCGGTGAGGTGAAGCCCGGAGGAAATCGGGGAAGGAGAACTCAATGGAAGACAAGTACGTCTGTCCCTGCGGACTGACCTGTTGTGATTGTCTCTTCTACAACAAGGAGTTCTTCGCGGCGGCCGGGGCGATGAAGAGGCTGATCGACGAATACCGGTTCGACGTCTTCTTCGCCATGCTGAGCAAGAGCGAGGTCAGCGCCCATATCGCGTCGCACCTGAAGCGGGAGAGAATTCAGTTCGAGGAGATGTGCCGCGTATTCGAGCGGATGCCGGATTTCGTCAAGGTTCTGGAAGGAATCATCGCCATCCAGTGCGAACACACGTGCAAGGAGAAGAACGGTTGTTCCATCGGCGGCAGCACGCATCGGTGCGAGGCACTTGAATGCGTCAACAGCAAGGGGATCGAGGGTTGCTGGCAGTGCGCCGAATACAGGCTCTGCGACAAGCTGGCATTTCAAAGGCGGAGTTACGGGAAGACGGTAACGGAGAACCTGGCTCGGTTGGAAAAAGAAGGGCCTGATTCGTTGCGACCGCGGGGCAACCAGTACTATGAGTGGCAACGAAAGACGATCAAGGCAAACGAGACGCCATAACTCGGATCCGGGAACAACGGGGGGGATTTGCCGTGAATTCGGCGCAAAAAATCTGGGCCAGGGGACACCTTGCTCAGTTCGTGGCAACCCGGGTAAGGCGGGGAGGGGGGCCGGTGGTCACAGCGTGGTGTGGTGGCGAACCCAGACCACCAGCTGCTGGTAGCGGTCGGCGGGCAGGATCTCGCAAAGGGTTTCGGCGACCAGATTGTAATGGGCGGAGCGCCATAGTTCGTAGCGGCTCAAGGCCGGGGAGCAGCGGCCCGGGTCGTAGGGGGCGAGCGACCAGGAGGCGTCGGGGGGCAGCAGGTGCAGGCGGCGGAGCCGGTCAAGGTGGTGGGGGGAGCTGACCAGCAGCAGGCGCGGCCAGTGATTTGTCGCCATGAGCCGGGAGATGGAGGCCAGGTTGCTGCGACTGTCAATGGAGTCGGTGTCGGTGACGATGGCCGCGGCCGGGATGCCGGCGTTGCGCGCATACTCTGCCATGAGGTCGGCACCGGAACGTGCGAGCGACGGCCGGTGGCCGCCGGCCATGATCAGGTGCTTCGCCTGGCCGTTCCGGTAGATGTCGATGGCATGGTTGAGGCGGCGGGCGGTTTCGGCGTTGATGCCCGGGGCAATGGAGCCGAAGTCGTTGAAGAGGACCGCCTCGGCCGTGGCTGGGGGCGGGGGGGCGGGCCGTTTCGGAAAGAGCGCGGCCTGGGGCGCGAACCAGAAGATGGCGAGGTCGGCCAGGGCCGCTGCTGCCATGAGCAGTGCGGCAAGGGGGAGGAAGCGCCTGGCCCCGGCGTGATGGGAGCCGGTCATGGCTTCCGCGTGTCGCGGAGGGCGTGCCAGGCGGCCATGAACCGGGCCAGCCGGGCCGGGTCGAGCCGTTCGCGGAAACGACCATGGTTGCGGAAGGTGGATCCGACGATGAAGCCGTCGGCCAGGGGCAGGTAGTCGGCCAGGTTGTCGGGAGTGAGCCCTGAGCCGATCAGGAGCGGCAGCCCGGTCGCCCCGCGCAGCCGGGCGAGTTCCTCGATTTTCGGCGGCTCGCCGGTGCGGGGGCCGGTGACGATCAGGCCGTCGGCCAGGAAGAATTCCGCCTGGCGTGCCTCGTCGCAGATATCGAGATCAGCGGTGAGGGCGTGGGAGCAGTGCTTCTTCTTGAGGTCCGCGAAGAAGCGAATGTGCCCGGCCGCGAGTTCCTGCCGTCGCCGGTGCAACCGGCCGGCGCACCCCTCGATGAGGCCGGCGCCGCCGATATGGGCGAAAACGTAGCCCTCCACCCGCACGAAGTCGAGCCCCGCCGCAAAGGCGATCGCCAGCGCCGTTTCGTTGGCCGCCTCCAGCATCTGGATGCCGATGGGGCCTGGGAACCGCGCCCGCGCCGCTCTCGCCACCTCGGTCATCACCGCCACCGCCCTTTCGGGGAGCGGGGGCTTGACGTACGGCAGGTCGAAGCTGTTCTCAAGCACCAGGCAGTTGACAGCCGCCGCCAGGTAGTGGTCGAGATCCGCCATGGCCCGGGCGATTATGGCCCGGTCGTCCCCGTCGTAGAGTGGCGCGCCGGGCAGGGGACCAACCGCGATCATGGCGGCCAGGAATTTGTCTGGTAAGGTGTTTCTCATGGGGTCTGTTGGTGGCGATCGATGGAATTGGGTAGCCGGCGGCACGAGGGCCTTTCCGGGAGTTCGGTTCCCGTCGCCGTCCCACCCGTTGGGGAGGGACGGCCTTGCGCGTGATTGATGATAACAGAAAAGCGCATCGTGCTCCATGCTGCTCTTGCGGCAATTCTGGGGACACCTTCCGCGATTCATGGTAAGCCTCTTAAATCGCGACCCCGCCCTCGGCGTCAAGGGCGATACCCAAACATGGGTTTCTGCGACCGGTTCGAGGCCAGGACCGCCAAGCGTCAGGCACGGATCGGCGGAAAATCGTGCCGACTCACTGGGGGGGCTGGCGCCTGCCGTTGGTGGTGCCATGGTTAGGAACGCCGCGGCCGGGCCTGCCAAAAACCTCCCTTCCTGTTGCCTCTCGCAGGTTCACAAGCCGCCCGCGCAATCCATGGCGGGTTTTCCGACCAGACGGTCACCGCCTGGCGGGGATGGCGGGACGCGTCGTTGGCTAATGGTCGGCGCGCGGCAGGGAAAGCAAAGCCGGAAAACATATGCAAAGTTTGTTGATTAAACCGCTTTAGTATACTACTAATTAATTGACAATCATATCTGACAACATCTTCCCGCGAACCGTTAATTGACGAGGTATCCATGACTGACGACGTTGCCCTTTCCTTTGATTCCCGGGTGATCCACGCCGGCCAGAGCCCTGAGCAATGGCAAGGCGCCACCCTGCCGCCTATCTTTCAAAATGCCTCGCACCTGCATGCCACGGCCGAGAATTTAAGCGACACCTTTGCCGGCAAGACCCGCGATCACATTTACATGCGGCTCACCAACCCCACCAACAGGGTGCTGGAGGAGAAGCTGGCCGCTCTCGAAGGCGGCCGCGGCGCCGTGTTCATGGCCTCGGGCATGGCGGCGATCACCAACGGCTGCATGGCCCTGCTCCGCGCCGGGGACGAGTTTGTCTGCGGCAACTCGCTCTTCATGTCCACCTATCTGCTCTTCAAGAACGTTTTTGCCAAGTACGGCATCACCGCCCGGATGGTGGAGTCCACCGACCTCGACGCCATGGCCGAGGCCATCACCGACAAGACCCGTTTCGTCTACCTCGAAACCATCGGCAACCCCAAGATGGACGTGCCGGACCTTGAAAAGGCGGCTCATCTCGCCCACGCCTATGGGCTGCCGCTCATCGTCGACAACACCCTGGCCTCGCCTTACCTCTGCCGTCCCATTGAGTTCGGCGCCGACGTGGTGATCCACTCCACCACCAAGTATCTCTCCGGCCATGGCGATGCGGTGGGCGGAGTGGTCATCGACTCCGGCCGCTTTGATTGGGCGGCCAGCGGCCGGTTCGCCGACATGCAGCCCTTCATCGACCGCAAGGGCGAACTTGCCTACCTCGACCGGGTCTGGCGCGAGCACCACATCAACTTCGGCACCTCGGCGGCCCCGCTCCACGCCTATCTGACCATGGTGGGCCTCGACACCCTGGCCCTGCGGATGGAGCGTCACCTGGCCAATGCCCAGAAGGTGGCGGAGTTTCTCCGCTCGCGGCCGGAGGTGGCCTGGGTCAACTACGCCGGGCTTGCCGACCATCCCAGCCACCCCGTGGCGCGGTCGCAGTTCGGCGGCCTGGGGTACGGCGGGCTGCTCGCCTTCGGGCTCAAGGATCGGGAAACCTGTTTCAAGTTCATCAACGGCCTCAAGATGGTCTACCATCTCGCCAACCTGGGGGACTGCAAAAGTCTCGTCATCCATCCCGCCTCCTCCCAGTACGTCTCCTTTGCCGAGGAGGTGCGACAGAGCCTCGCCATCACCCAGGATCTGGTGCGGCTGTCGGTGGGCATCGAGGCTCCGGCGGACATCATCGCTGACCTCGGCCAGTCCCTGGACGGCATCAAGGGATGAGCGAATACCTTTCCGAGCTTGACCCCGGCGCCGCGTCGGTGGGGGTGGTAGAGAAAAAATTTTACACCTGTGCCGCGCCGCCCAGCTGCCTGGTGCTTGAGAGCGGTGCCCGCTTCGGCCCGGTCACCATTGCCTACGAGACTTACGGCACGCTTGCCCCGGGCCGCGATAACGTGGTCTTGATCCTCCACGCCCTCACCGGCGACTCCCACGTGGCCGGCCGCTACCGCGCGGACGACGCCAAACCGGGCTGGTGGGAGATCATGGTGGGGCCGGGCAAGGGGATCGACACCGATCGCTACTTTGTCATCTGTTCGAACATTCTCGGCGGCTGCATGGGTTCCTCCGGCCCCTCGTCGATCAACCCGGCCACCGGCGAGCCCTATGGCCTCGATTTCCCGGTGGTCACCATCGGCGACATGGTGACCGCCCAGAAGGCGCTCCTCGACCACCTGGGCATCAGTCGGCTGCTCGCGGTGATCGGCGGCTCGGTGGGCGGCATGCAGGTGCTCGAATGGTGCGTGCGGTTTCCAGAGATGGTGGCCGGTGCCATCCCGCTCGCCACCACCCCGCGCCACTCGGCTCTCGCCATTGCCTTCAACGAGGTGGCCCGCCAGTCGATCATGGCCGACCCCAACTGGAACCAGGGCAACTACTACGGCGCCGCCAAGCCCAACATGGGGCTCGCGGTGGCGCGGATGATCGGCCACGTCACCTACCTCTCGGACGAGGCCATGCGCCGCAAGTTCGGCCGGCAGCTCCAGGACCGCAGCAGCTTTTCCTTCAACTTCGATGCCGACTTCCAGGTGGAGAGCTACCTGCGCTACCAGGGCACCAAGTTCGTCGAGCGGTTCGACGCCAATTCCTTTCTCTACCTCACCAAGGCGGCCGACTACTTCGATCTCGCCGACCGGGGCGAGGGGAGTCTCGCCGCTGCCTTTGCCAAGGCGCGGGCCCGCTTCCTGGTGGTTTCCTTCACCTCGGACTGGCTGTATCCCACCGCCCGGTCGCGCAAGATGGTGCAGGCGATGAAGAAGAGCGGCCTTGACGTGAGTTTCTGCGAGATCGAGGCCGAGTGGGGCCACGACGCCTTTCTGCTGCCGAGCCCGCGCCTAAGCGAGTTGATCCGCGGCTTCCTCGACCGGCTGGAACGTGAGGAGCGGCGGCAGGCGGCAAGGGGGGAGGGTGGCCATGCGCTTTGATCTCCAGATCATCGCCTCCTGGATCGAGCCGGGGGCCAAGGTGCTCGACCTGGGCTGCGGCGAGGGCAACCTCCTCTACTACCTCACCGAAACCAAGGGGATCCGCGGCACGGGCATCGAACGCCGGGAAGACAAGGTGGCCCAGTGTATTGCCAGCGGGCTCTCGGTGCTCCAGGGCGACCTCAACACCGAGGTGGCCGACTACCCGGACCATGCCTTCGACTACGTGATCTTAAGCCAGACGCTTCAGCAGGTCTACGAGCCGGCCTCCCTTATCGGTGAGCTGCTCCGCATCGGTCGGCGGGTGATCGTGAGCTTCCCCAACTTCGCCCATTGGCGCAACCGCCTGCAGCTCCTCTGGGCTGGCCGGGCGCCGGTGAGCGAGCATCTGCCCTACGAGTGGCACGACACCCCCAACATCCGGGTGATCACGGTCCGCGATTTCAAACGTTTCACCAGGCGCATGGGGATCCGGGTGGTAAAGGAGGTGGCCATCAACACCCACCACCATAACGAGCAGGGCCATATCGTTCACTTTCTGGCCAACCTGCGGGCCACCTACGGCATCTTTCTGCTCGGCAGCGGTGGAGGAGGGGAGGGACGGTGAACCGGACGCTGTTGAAACTCTGCCGCACCATGGTCGTGGCGGCATTACTCACCTGGCCGCCCCCGGCCGGCGCCGTGCCGCTCAACCCGCATCAGCGGCCCGAGCCCTGCCTCAGCTGCCACACCCGTCCGCCTTCGGCCGCGGAAGCGGCGGCGGCCCGTTATTTTCTCATTAAAGGTTCCATCGACGACACCTGCAAGACCTGCCACTCCTGCTGCCGGGTGGGGCGGCTCCATCTTGAAACCGGCCATCCTTCCGATACCAGCGACTGGGACCGCAGCCGATTCACGACGCCCAAGACCCTGCCGCTCCATGACGGCAAGATCACCTGCAACACCTGCCATTTTCACCGGGTGCCCGATGCCCCCACCGTGCACATGCTCCGGATGGTCAAGATGGACGACCGGTTCGGCGTCGACTGGTCGGCGCTGTGCCGCGACTGCCACGTTGGCTACTAGCCGGGGTCGGAGCCGAGCCGCAAGGAGAAGTACCGCCATGGCCACCATCGTTTCATTGAACGTCAGTACGAGCAAGGGGGAAGCAAAGTCGCCGGTCACCTCGGTGACCCTGCGGCCCGATCACGGCGTGGAGGGCGACGCCCATGCCGGCGCCTGGCACCGCCAGGTGAGCCTTCTCGCCGTGGAGAGCATCGAGTCGATGCGGGCCAAGGGGGCGACGGAACTCGTCCCCGGCGACTTTGCCGAGAACATCACCACCCGCGGTATCGATCTGGCCGCTCTGCCGGTGGGAACCCGGCTCATCGCCGGCGAGGTTGAACTCGAGATCACCCAGATCGGCAAGAAATGCCACGCCAAGTGCAACATCTTCACCAAGGTGGGCGACTGCATCATGCCCCGTGAGGGGGTATTCGCCAAGGTGATCCGCGGCGGCACCCTGCACTGCGACGCCGAGATCGTGGTCAAGGGATAGCGTCCGCCGGAGCCATGGAGCAAAAAAATGGGGGCCTGGCCAGGTGGCCCCTTTTCCTCTGCACGGGTTTCGTGACCTCCAGCTGCGTCAGGCCGGATGGTGTTTGCCGATCAGCCGTACGCTGCTTGCCCGCAATGGGTAACCGTCTTCCTGTTCGACAAAGCGGACCTCGCTGCCGGTGGCCAGTTTGTCGAAATCGCCTTCCAGAAGACTGTTGCGGTGAAAGTAGATCTCCCTGCCATCGGCGGTTTCGATCCAGCCGTGGTCTTCGGCCGGCGCGAGGGCTTTGACCCGGCCGAGGCACGGCGCCTCGTGATGTTTTTCTTCCCCCTGTTTCCGTTTCACCCGCTCCTCCAGCCGACGTTGGGCGCTCTTGAAGGCGTCCCGGACGGAGACGTTGACATCGGCAAAGGAATGGTGCAGGTCCGGCCTGCGGTTGATTACCAGTTCACCGCCCGGCAGGGTAAGCTCTATGCGGGTGTGGTAGAGGCCGCCGTGGCGCTTCTTCATCGGCGGCGCTTCGACCACCACCCGGCAACTGATAATGGTGTTGTGGGCGCGTTCCAGCTTGTCCACCCATTTCCGGATCGTCGCCTCCACGGCTTCCGAAGTTTCCATATTTTTAAAATTGATCTGAAGTGGTTGCTGCATGGCCGGTCTCCTTTCGAAAAGTGTTGGCGATGGCGGAGCAACTGATCATAGCATGGGGAAGGTGTCGCCGGACAGCGAATAGAGCAACGTTGGGACGTGATCCTGGCGCTTCTCCGCACGCCTTGCAATGATGCTCCGCCGCGCCAATTTTGTTGCCCCCATGCCCCGCCTCGCCACTGACGCCATGTCCGACGATTCCGGTTGCTTAAGTTGAACGGTTGTTTTAAGCTCCCGTTTCAGCCACCTCCTCCGGGGGGCAGGGGCAACGCCCGAGCCGTGTGGGGTGGAGAAGGTTATCCTGTTTCTCCGTTTCTTTTGTTATCATTTTGAAATGTCGTCGTTTTGTCTTCTGTCTTTGTGGTGGCTGCTTGCCCGATTTTTTGAAGATGGCGATCATCAGCAGGACCTTGCCCCGCCCCCGTCCCTGGTGGTGGTCGGCCGGCCGCCCCCCCCGGCTTCTTCTTCACGGACTGGGGTTGACCGTTTTGATGGCGGCCTGCGCGCCGGTGGGGCCCGACTACCGGCCGCCCGCACCGGTTCTGCCCCCGGCCTGGATCGATTCGGCCGCCACCGCCTCCCCCTCGTCCCACGCCGTAAAACTCGCCCACTGGTGGACCCTGTTCAACGATCCCCTTCTTGACTCCCTCATCGAGCGGGCCGTGGCCGCGAGTCCCGATCTCAAGATCGCCGCGGCCCGTCTCCAGCAGGCCCGGGCCCGTTACCGGCTGACCACGGCAACCGCGGCGCCGTCAGTAGACGCGGTGGGCAGCTATTCCAACACCCGCAAGAGCGAGACGGCCGGCGGCAGCAACGCCGGAAGCCGCCAGGATCTCTTTTTGGCCGGTTTCGACGCCGGCTGGGAACTCGATTTCTTCGGCGGCCTCCGCCGGGCCACCGAGGCTGCCCAGGCCCGCTTGGCGGCGGCCGCCGAAGAGCGGCGCGACGTCCTGGTTTCGCTCTCCGCTGAGGTGGCTCGCAATTATATCGAACTGCGGGGCAGCCAAGCGAGGCTCGCCGTGGCCCGGGAAACATGCGCCGGTCGGGAAAAGGCCCTGGCCCTGGCCCGGGGGCGGTTTGCCAGCGGGCTTGGCAACCGGCTTGAGGTGGCCCAGGCCGAAAGCGACCTGGCCCAGGCCCGAGCCCTGTTGCCGCCGCTCGCCAACGACGTCGGCCAGGCCGGCTATCGTCTCGCTCTGCTCCTGGGACTGCCGCCGGCGGCCCTCGCGCCCGAGCTTTCGACCGCGGTCCCGCTGCCGGCCCGGCCAGCGGGGCTGCCGGCAACCCTTCCTTCGGAGCTTCTCCGTCGGCGGCCCGACATCCGGCGGGCCGAGCGCGAGCTTGCCGCGGCTACCGCTGAAATCGGGGTGGCCACCGCCGACCTCTTTCCCAGTTTTTCCCTCACCGCTCTGGGGGGACTCCAGAGCATCGACCTCAGCGACCTGATGGAGCGGGCCAGCCGCTACTGGACCGTGGGGCCCACGGTGCGCTGGTCGCTTTTTAACGGGGGCAGGACTCGGGCCGGCATCGAGCTCAGCGAGGCCCAGCGGGACGAGGCCCGCTCCCTTTATGAGAAAACGGTGCTCACCGCCCTAAACGAGGTGGAGGGAGCGATCCTCGCCTTCCGCCGTGAGGAGGAGAGCCAGAAGACCCTCGCCGCGGCAGTGGACGGCGACAAGCAGGAGGCGGCGGTCGCCGGCGGTCGCTACCGCGCCGGACTCGCCCCCCTGCGGGACGTGCTGGAGGCCGAGCACGGCCTTTACCAGTCCCAGGATCAGTTGATCGCCAGCCAGACGCGGCTGTCCGTAGATCTCGTCGCCCTCTGCAAGGCCCTGGGTGGCGGCTGGCAGCCAGCGGCGACCGTTGCGCCCGAGGTCGCCGCCACTACCGGGCCTACCCCATCGGGAGATCCCAAGCAATGACCTTTTTTTCTCAAGCCGCCGCCCCTGGCCGCCCCTGTTCAGGGCGACGGCCAGGGCCGACGTTCTGGCCGGCCCTGGCGCTGTTCCTCCTCCTTGCCGGCTGCTCCGGCGGCAACAGTACCAGGCAGGCGGCGGCAGGGCAGGGGGCCAAGGGCAAACCGCTGCCGGTGAGCGTGGCGGTGAGCACCAGCAAGGACATGCCGGTGGAGATCGCGGCCATCGGCACCGTGGAGCCCTTTGCCACGGTGGGGATCAAGTCCCAGGTGAACGGTATTCTCGACAAGGTGACCTTTAGGGAGGGCGAGCGGGTCGAGAAGGGCGATCTCCTCTTTGCCATCGACCCGCGGCCCTTTGCGGCCCGGCTCGAACAGGCTCAAGCCGCGCTCGCCAAGGACCAGGCCGCTCTGGCCAATGCCCGCAAGCAGGCGGGTCGCTACCGGCCGGCCGCCGAGCAGGGCTACGTCTCGACGCAAGAGGCCGACCAGGCCGAAACCGAAGCCGCCACCCTCGCCGCCGCCGTACTCGCCGATCAGGCGGCGGTGGCGAGCGCCCGCCTCGATCTTGACAACTGCGCCATCCGGGCACCCCTTTCCGGCTTCACCGGCGAATTGCTGGCCGACCAGGGCAATCTGGTCAAGGCCCAGGCCGACGCGCCCCTGGTGACCATCAATCAGGTGAGCCCGGTCAAGGTCCGTTTCACCCTGCCAGAAAAGGTTCTGCCGGAGCTGAAAAAACGTCTGACCGCCGGCACCCTCGAGGTGCGGGCCACGCCGTCCGGGGCAGGAGATAAGCCGGTGGTGGGCCATTTCTCCTTTCTCGACAACAGTGCCGATCCCGCCACCGGCACCATCCGGCTCAAGGCGACCTTTGCCAACCCCGACCGCAGCCTCTGGCCGGGCCAGTTCGTCGATATCCGGCTGCGGCTCGCGGTCCGCAAAGGTGCCACCGTGGTCCCGGAACAGGCCGTGCAGACCGGCCAGCAGGGCGCCTACCTCTACGTGGTCGGGAAGGATCTCACCGTGGCCCTGCGGCCGGTAACCGTGGCCTTCAGCGTGGGCGGCGAATCGGTAATCGACGCGGGACTCGCGGTGGGGGAGACGGTGGTCACCGACGGCCAGCTCCGCCTCGCCCCCGGGGCAACGGTGAAGCCGCTGGCCGCAGCAGCCGCCCCGGCCGGCGAGGGAGCCACGCCTTGAACTTTTCCGGACTCTTCATCCGCCGGCCGGTGATGACCAGCCTGGTCATGCTGGCGGTGATGATCTTCGGCGTCTTTGCCTACCGGCTGCTGCCGGTGAACGACCTGCCGAACATCGATTTTCCCACCATCCAGGTGCAGGCAAGCCTCCCGGGGGCGAGCCCCGAAACCATGGCCTCGGCGGTGGCCACCCCGCTCGAGCGCCAGCTCTCCACCATCGCCGGTATCGAGTCGCTGAGTTCCACCAACGGCCAGGGTTCAACCATCATCACCCTCCAGTTCACCCTGGAGCGGGACATCGACGCCGCGGCCCAGGACGTGCAGGCCGCCATCTCCCAGGCCGCCAAGCAGCTGCCCCGCGAGATGCCGAGCCCGCCTTCCATCCGCAAGGTCAACCCCGCCGACTCGCCCATCCTCTACCTGGCCTTAAGTTCGAAGACCCTGCCCCTTGCCGAGGTCAACGAGTACGCCGACACGGTGATTTCGCCGCGGATCTCGATGATCGACGGCGTGGCCCAGGTCATGGTCTACGGCTCTCAGAAGTACGCGGTGCGCGTCGCCCTCGATCCCCGGCTGCTCGCCAGCCGCGGCGTCAGCCTCGACGAGGTGGCCCAGGCCCTGGCGAGCTGGAACGTCAACCTGCCCACCGGCGGCCTTGAGGGCAGGAACCAGACCTTCACCCTCCAGGCCACGGGCCAGCTTTACAACGCTGCTGCCTTCCGGCCCCTGGTGGTCGCCTACCGCAACGGTGCGCCGGTCCGGCTGCGTGAACTCGGCACGGTGAGCGACAGCGTGGAAAACGACAAGGTGGCGGCCTGGTTCAACCACGACGGCCACTCGACCCGGGCGGTGGTGCTCGCCATCCAGCGCCAGCCAGGCACCAACACCATCGCGGCGGTGGACCGCATCAAGGCCGAGCTGCCCGCCTTCCGCGCCCAGTTGCCGGGCTCCGTCCAGCTGCACATCCTCTACGACCGCTCCACCTCCATCCGCGAGTCGGTTTCCGAGGTCAAGTTCACCCTGATGCTCACCGTCGCCCTGGTCATCCTGGTGATATTCCTCTTTCTGCGCAACCTCTCGGCCACGGTGATCCCGAGTCTGGCGTTGCCGCTCTCCATTGTCGGCACCTTTGCCGCCATGTACCTGCTCGGCTTCTCGGTGAACAACATCACCCTGCTCGCCTTGACGCTCTCGGTGGGCTTCGTGGTGGACGACGCCATCGTCATGCTGGAGAACATCGTCCGCCATCAGGAGGCGGGCGCCCCTCCCATGACGGCGGCCACGCTGGGGGCCAGGGAGATCGGCTTCACCATCCTGTCGATGACCGTCTCGCTGGTGGCGGTCTTCATCCCGGTGCTCTTCATGGCCGGCATGCTCGGCCGCATTCTCCACGAGTTCGCGGTCACCATCTCGGTGGCCATCCTGATCTCGGGCTTTGTCTCGCTGACCCTGACCCCCATGCTCGCCAGCCGTTTTCTCAAGCCCCCCAGCGAGGAGCGCCACGGCCGCCTCTATCTGGTCATGGAGCGATTCTTCGACTCCTGGCTCAAGCTCTACGAGAAGAGCCTCGATGCGGTGCTCCGCCACCGGCCCGCCGTCCTCCTCCTCACCCTTCTCCTCACCGTGGTCACCGGCTGGCTCTTCACCCGCATGCCCGCCGGTCTCTTCCCTGCCGACGATGTCGGCGCCATCCGCGGCTACACCGAGGGCGCCCAGGGGGTTTCCTTCGAAGAGATGAAGCGCAACCAGGCGCAACTGGTGAACGTCGTCCTCAAGGATCCGGACGTGGAGGCATTCATGTCATCGGTGGGGGCGTCCGGCTCGCGGGTGGGGTCGAACAGCGGCTTCATGTTCATCAAGCTGAAAGACCGCAGCGAACGCCGCGCCAACGCCGACCAGATCATCCAGCGGCTGCGGCCGCAGCTCGCCACGGTGCCGGGGATCCGCATCTTTCTCCAGAATCCGCCGCCCATCCGGCTTGAGTCCACCACCTCCAAGGCCCAGTACCAGTTCGTGCTTCAGTGCCCGGACAGCGGTGAACTCTACCGCACCGCCACCGCCTTTGAAGCGCGACTGCGCGCCCTGCCGATTCTCGAGGACGTGACCTCGGATCTCCAGATCAAGAACCCGCAGCTCAACCTCACCATCGACCGGGACCGGGCCGCGGCCCTGGGGGTGAGTGCCGAGGAGATCGAAACCACCCTCTACTCGGCCTACGGCGCCCGCCAGGTTTCGACCATCTTCTCGCCCACCAACCAGTATCGGGTGATCATGGAGCTGGCGCCCGAGTACCAGGCCGAGCCCGCGGTTCTCGATCTTCTCTACGTGCGCTCGGCGCGAGGGCCGCTCGTGCCGCTCACCTCGCTTGTTTCGGTTTCCCGGAGCCTGGGGCCGCTCTCCGTGAACCATCTGGGCCAGATCACCGCGGTGACCATCTCCTTTAACCTGCGGCCCGAGGTGCCGCTGGGCGAGGCGGTGGCGGCCATCGACCGGGAGGCGCGTCGGCTCCCGGCCTCGATCTCCACTGGCTTCCAGGGCGCGGCCCGGGTCTACCAGGCGAGCACCAAGGGGCTCGCGCTGTTGCTGGTGCTCGCCATCGTGGTCATCTACATCGTGCTGGGCATCCTCTACGAGAGTTACATCCACCCGCTCACCATCCTCTCCGGCCTTCCTTCGGCGGGTCTGGGCGCGCTTCTCACCCTGCTCGCCTTTGGCAAGGATCTCAACCTCTACGCCTTTGTCGGCATCATCATGCTGGTGGGCATCGTCAAGAAGAACGCCATCATGATGATCGACTTCGCTCTCGACGCGGAGCGCAAGGAGGGGAAAGGCCCCGCGGAGGCGATCTACGAAGGGTGTCTCGTCCGTTTCCGCCCCATCATGATGACCACGATGTCCGCCCTGATGGCCACCCTGCCGATCGCCATCGGTTTCGGCGCGGGGGCGGAGGCCCGAAGACCGATGGGGATCGCCGTCGTGGGCGGCCTTCTGTTCTCGCAGCTCATCACCCTCTACATCACGCCGGTGATCTACACGTTCATGGACGAGTTCCAGACAGCCCTCCGGGAACGGATGCAGCGGATCCCGGGCATCCTGGGCGGCAACCGGACAAGGCCGGTCCTTCCGTACGATCCCTCCGCCGGACTGCCCGCGGAGGGAGAAAATCCAGGAAGAACAGGGGGAGGACCCGCCGCCGGTTGATCAGTACGTGGCCAACGGGTACCAGCCCAAGGTCGAGGTCTGAATCTCGCAGTCCCAAGCAAAAAAAAGGCCCGCGAGGGGTTTTTCATTCCGGTCTCGGGTCGCCGGCGACGACGGCCCGCTGACCCCGCCGGATCGGGTGAGCATCGGGAATTCCGATCCGGACGTCCTGACCCACTCCCCACCCTTGTTCTGGGAGACTCCCCCGCTGGGGGAGTAGACTGGGAGGGTAATCGCAGCAGAGTCGGCGGAGAACTCATGTCGGAACTGATCCTGGCGCGCATCCAGATGGCGATCTTCTTCGTCTTCCACATCCTGTTCGCCGTGGCGGGGATGGGGATGCCGGTCCTGATGGTCCTCGCGGAGGGGGCCTTCCTGCGGACCGGCAAGGCCGTGTACGCCGACCTGGCCCGGCGGTGGGCCCGGGGCACCGCCGTGCTCTTCGCGGTCGGGGCCGTCTCCGGTACGGTGCTCTCCTTCGAACTCGGGCTGCTCTGGCCCCGCTTCATGGAATTCTCGGGAGGCGTGATCGGCCTGCCCTTTGCGCTCGAGGGGTTCGCCTTCTTCACCGAGGCGATCTTCCTGGGGATCTACCTGTACGGCTGGGAGAAGGTTTCTCCGCGCCTGCACCTGTCCGCGGGGGTGATGGTGGCGCTGGGAGGGGTCCTCTCCGGCGTGTTCGTGGTGTCCGCCAACGCCTGGATGAACAGCCCCGCGGGGTTCGTCCTCGAGGGGGGAANNGATCCACGCGTTCCGGTTGCGGCGGGAGACGGGAAACCGCTTCCATCGCGCGGCATTCGTCATCGCGCTGTCGGTCGGGGGGGCGGCTGCGGTCCTGCAGCCCCTGAGCGGCGACATAAGCGCCCGCTTCGTGGCCCGCAGCCAGCCGGTGAAGCTGGCCGCAATGGAGGGGCAGTTCCGGACGGAGCGCGGCGCGCCCCTGCGGATCGGCGGCCTGCCGGACCCCGTGCGGGAAACCACCCCGTACGCGATCGAGATCCCGCGCGGGTTGAGCCTCCTCGCCTTCCACGACCCGAGCGCCGAGGTCCTCGGGCTGTCCTCGGTTCCCCGGGACGAGCGGCCCGATCCGAGGCCGGTCCACGCGGCGTTCCAGGTCATGGTCGCCTGCGGGATGTGCATGGCGGCCGTGGCATTCGCGGGCGCCCTTCTCGGGTGGAGGCGCCGGGAGGCCTTTTTCGGCCGGCCGTTTCTGCTTGCCGCCTCGGCCTGCGGACCGCTGGGGCTTCTCGCCGTGGAGGCCGGCTGGGTCGTGACCGAAATGGGGCGGCAGCCCTGGATCATCTACAAGGTGATGCGAACCTCGGAGGCGGTGACGCCGGTGGGGGGGCTCGCCCTGCCGCTCGTCTTTTTTTCCCTGATCTATCTCGCCCTTGGCATCTTCGCGGTGCAGATGCTGCAGCGGGAGCTGGCGGAAAGCCCCTCCTTCCCCGGAGAGGAGGGATGACAGCATGACCTCCCTGCCGGGCCTGGCGGCGTGCTCCATCCTGGCCTCCCTCGTGCTCTACGCGCTCACGGGCGGGGCGGATTTCGGCGGGGGAGCGTGGGCCCTGTTCAACCGGGGGCCACGGGCGGAGGAACGGGAACGCCTCATCGTTCAGGCCATCGGCCCCGTCTGGGAGACGAACCATATCTGGGTCATCGTCGCCATCGTCGTCCTGTTCACGGGGTTCCCCGGGGCGTACGCCCTTCTCTCCACCGCCCTGTTTCTTCCGGTCACCCTGGTCCTCGCCGGGATCGTCTTACGGGGGTCGGCCTTTGCCTTCTACTCATACCACCTGCATCGGGAGCGCAGGGCGGCCGGGTGGGAAACGCTCTTTGCCGCCTCCAGCCTTCTTACGCCGTTTCTGCTGGGGGTCATTCTCGGAGCGGTTTCCTCAGGCATGATCCGGGGCACGGGCCTGGCCAACCTGGCAAGCGGGACGCGCTCCTGGCTCGCCGCCTTCCCTCTCTCCGTCGGAATGCTGACCCTTTCCTCCTTCTCCTACCTGGCGGCGGTCTACCTCATTCTCGAAACCGACGTTCCCGAGCTCCGGGAGGATTTCCGGCTCCGCGCGCTGGTATCCCTCGCCGTCGTGGTCCTCCTATCCGCCGCCATCCCCTTGTTCTCCGGCGGGGGAGCCCCGGATTTTCACCGGGCCCTGACGGGAAGCTTCTGGTCCCTGCCGCTGCTCGGGGGGAACGCCCTGGCGGCCATCGGCGCAGGGGTTTTCCTGCGCCGACGCGCGTATCGGCTCGCCCGGGTCTGCGCCGCCGCGCAGGTGACCCTCCTTCTCGCCGGCTGGGGCCTGGCCCAGTATCCCTTCCTGATCCGGCCGGACCTCACGATCCGGGCGGCCGCCGCCTCGCCGGCGATGCTGCGCCTGCTGCTGGCCGCCCTCGGCGCCGGCGCCCTCCTGCTCTTCCCCGCCATCTTCCTCCTGCTCCGGGTGTTCAAGAGGGAGGCCCTCTTCGGCCGCTGACCGGGACGGCATCCTGCGTCACCCGTCATGGAGAATCTCTGAAAACCCCTATTCGATATGCCATACTTTTTTTGGTTCGATGACCCGGGAGGAAACCCGATGAAAAGTCAAAGAAAGACCATCCAATGCCAGATCTGTAAAAAAGAGATGAGGATGGGGGAGATCGTTCCCGCGGAGCTGGTCCGGGATTCCGTCATCGAAACGATCCGGAAGTCATTTCCGGACTGGTCCGCGGGCGGGTACATCTGTATTCCCGATCTGAACCGATTCCGGGCGGAACATGTCAAAAAGGTTCTCGAGGCGGAAAAGGGCGAGGTGGCGGACCTGGAGATGCAGGTCGTCAACAGCCTCAAGGAGCAGGAGCTCTTTGCCCACAACATGAACGTGGAGTACGATACCCGGCGCACCTTCGGGGAGCGGCTGGCGGACCGGATCGCGGAATTCGGCGGCAGCTGGCGATTCATCCTCCTTTTCGGCGCGATCCTGTTCACGTGGATCGCGATCAATTCCGTCGCCCTGCTCTCGAAGCCCTTCGACCCTTACCCCTACATTCTCCTCAACCTGGTTCTCTCCTGTCTCGCCGCCATCCAGGCCCCGGTCATCATGATGAGCCAGAACCGCCAGGAGGGAAGGGACCGCCTCAGGTCCGAGCACGACTACCAGATCAATCTCAAGGCGGAGCTGGAGATCCGGAACCTGCACGAGAAGATGGACCATCTCCTGTTGCGCCAGTGGCAGAAGCTGATGGAGATCCAGCAGATCCAGATGGACCTGATGGAGGAGATCGCCCGCAAGACATCGAAGTGAGGAAAGGACGCGGGGCGCACTCCCCGGAGAAGTGCAGATGGGCAACCTGAGACCGGCGAAACTCCTCCCCTTTCTGGGCGTCCTCCTTTTCGGCCTCGCCCTGTGGGTTCTGCACCGGGAGCTCGAGACCGTTCATTATGCCGACGTCGTGCGCGAGATCCGGGCACTTCCTCCGTTCCGGGTCGTCCTCGCTCTTGCGCTTGCCGCTCTCGGCTACCTCGCTCTCACGGGGTACGACGCTACCGGGGTGCGCTACATCCGTCATCCCCTTCCCTACACCCGGACGGCGCTGGTCTCCTTCATCAGCTATGCGGTCAGTCAAAACGTGGGCGGTTCCCTCCTTTCCGGCGGGTCGGTGCGCATGCGCCTCTATTCGCAGTGGGGATTCTCCACCATGGAGATCATCAAAGTGGTGGCCTTCGGCGCCCTGACCTTCTGGGTGGGGCTCTTTTCGGTAGGGGGGGTCTTCCTCCTGCGGGGTCCCCTTCTCCTCCCCGCGGGATTTCCCGTCTCCCCCGGTGCGTTACGCCTCGTTGGGGCGGTCCTTCTTTCCGTTGTTGCCGCGTACCTTTTCCTCTGTGCCTTCCGCCGGACCCCTCTTCGGGTGAAGGATTGGGAGTTCCCCCTTCCCTCCCTGCGCCTTGCCCTGCTCCAGGTGATCCTCGGCTCGCTCGACTGGGGCCTTGCGGCCGGCGTACTTTACGCACTCCTGCCTCCGGGGGGGGACCTTTCCTTCTCCGGGTTTCTGAGCCTCTATCTGATCGCGCAGGTCTCAGGACTGGCAAGCCACGTTCCCGGGGGGGTGGGCGTCTTCGAGACGGTGCTCCTGCTCCTGCTCTCTCCCCGCGTCGGGCGGGATTCCATGATCGGGGCGATGCTGGTCTACCGGGCGGTCTACTACCTCCTCCCGCTGGCCATTGCCGCGACGGCGATCGGCACCTACGAAGCGGTTCGGCGCAAGGAGATGATTCTTCGCGCAGCCGATGTATCCAGGGCGTGGAACTCCCGGATCACACCGACGGTGCTGGCGTTTACCACCTTCGCCGGGGGAGTCATCCTCCTGTTCTCGGGAGCAACCCCGGCGGAGGGGGCCCGACTTGCCTGGCTGGCCGACTTCCTTCCCCTGCCCGTGATGGAGTTGTCCCATTTTCTCGGAAGCGTTGCCGGGGTCGGGCTGCTGTTCCTGGCGAGAGGGATTCAGCTGCGGCTCGATTCGGCCTATTTCCTCTCGGCGGGAATTCTTTTTACCGGGATCGTCCTCTCCCTGGTCAAGGGACTCGACTACGAGGAAGCGGTTGTTCTGTCCATGATGCTTCTTGTCCTGCTGCCCTGCCGTCGTCATTTCTACCGGAAGACCTCCCTCGTCAGCGAGCGCTTCACGCCCGAGTGGACGGCGATGATCTTTCTGGCCCTCCTGGCTACGGCATGGTTGGGGGTCTTCTCCTACAAGCACGTGGAGTACTCGCAGGAGCTCTGGTGGAGGTTCGTCCTCCACGGAAACGCGCCCCGATTCCTTCGCGCCACCGCGGGGACGGCCGCCGTCGCGATGATTATTGCCCTTGCGAAGTTGTTCCACGCTGCAGCGCCCTCTCCGGAGATCCCCGGGGAAGAGGAGCTGGAGAAGGCCCAGGGGATCGCCGGGAAATCCCGGCACACGAACGCCAACCTCGGTCTTCTCGGGGACAAGGCGCTCCTGTTCAGCGACAGCGGGAACTCCTTCCTCATGTACGCGGTACAGGGACGGAGCTGGGTGGCCTTGGGAGATCCGGTCGGACCATCGGAAGAGCACTCCGAGCTGGCCTGGCGGTTCCACGAGAGGTGCGACCGCCACGACGGGTGGACCGTTTTCTACGAAGTGCCTGCGGAAAGCCTCCCCCTCTACCTGGACCTCGGGCTGACGCCGCTGAAGCTGGGGGAGGAGGCCCGCGTCCCCCTGGAGACATTTTCTCTCGAAGGCAGCGCGCGCAAGGAACTCCGCCACGTGGATCGCAGGTCGAAGAAGGAAGGGGCCGCCTTCGAGGTCGTCCCGGCGAAAGACGTCGGTCCCCTGTTGCCGGAACTGAAAGAGGTTTCGGACGCCTGGTTAAAGGAGAAGGATACGGGGGAGAAGGGATTCTCCATCGGGTATTTCGACGAGAGGTACATCAAAAGATTTCCGGTGGGGATTGTTCGCAAGGGAGAGAAGATCGCGGCGTTTGCGAACATCCTGGAGGGATTCGGGAAAGAGGAGATCTCCGTGGATCTCATGCGCTACCTGCCCGGTTCCCTCCACGGAACGATGGACTTCCTGTTCCTCCAGTTGATGCTCTGGGGGAAGCAGGAAGGGTACCGGTGGTTCAACATCGGGATGGCACCCCTCTCCGGAATGGGGGACCGGGAGCTTACCCCCCTTTGGAACCGGGTCGGGACCTTCCTGTACCGGCACGGGGAGCATTTCTACAACTTCCAGGGGGTGAGGCAGTACAAGGAGAAGTTCGACCCGGTGTGGGAACCGAGGTACCTCGCTTCTTCCGCGGGAATCGCCCTCCCCCGGATTCTGGCCGGCATCGGGATTCTCATCTCGCGGGGAATCAAGGGGGTGGTGGGAAAATGAAGGGCTGCCGGATACGCCCTAGGGGTAGATCCGCTTCACGATCTTTCCCAGCGACAGCCCCTGGACGATGATCGAGAACACCACCGTGATGTAGGTCATGACCAGGATGACGTCCCGCTGCGGGCCGACGGGCAGGGAGAGCGCCAGCGCCACCGAGATGCCGCCGCGCAGACCTCCCCAGGTCAGGATCCGGACCGCTCCGGGGCTGAAGCGGCGGAACGGCCGCAGGGCCCCGACCGTCAGCCCGACGCTGATCCACCGGGCCAGCAGGGTGACCCCGATCCCCGCGATCCCGGCGATGACGTACCCCCGGTTGAACGGGATCACCTGGATCTCCAGCCCGATCAGCAGGAACAGCACGGCGGTAAGGATCCCGTCGACCAGTTCCCAGAAGGCGTCGAGGTGCTCGCGGGTCAGGTCGGACATCGCGAAGGCCCGCCCCCGGTTCCCGATGAGGAGCCCCGCCACGACGATCGCGATCGGGCCCGACGTATGGATTTTGTCTGCCAACGTGTATCCCCCCATGACGAGGGCCAGCGTGATGATCACCTCGACCTGGTAGTTGTTGACCCCCTTGAGCATCCGGTACGCCAGAAAACCGAAGAGCAGGCCGAGCGCGGCGCCGCCCACCGTTTCCATGAGAAAGAGGGAAAAGGCTTTTCCGACCGCGACGTCGACCCCTCCGCCGGACAGTTCGAGGAGGATCAGGAAAACGACCACGCCGATCCCGTCGTTGAACAGGGACTCGCCGGCGATCTTGATTTCCAGGCTTTTCGGGATCCCGGCGGTTTTCAGGATCCCGAGGACGGCCACCGGATCGGTGGGGGAGATGAGGGCGCCGAAGAGCAGGCAGTGGATGAAGGGGATCGGTATGCCCAGGACCCCGAGGAGCAGCCAGGAGAGCCCCCCGACGAGGAATGTAGAGGCGACCACGCCCGCCGTCGCCAGCAGCGCGACCAACCATTTCTGCCCCGACAGCTCCTCCAGCTTGATATGCAGGGCCCCGGCGAACAGCAGGAAGGACAGCATCCCGTGGAGAAGCGCCTTGTTGAAGTCGATCCCCCCCAGGATCTCGGCCGACTGTCTCTGGACCGCCCCCAGTCCGAACATCCCCATTCCGGCGATCCCGAGCGAAACCAGCATGGAGATGACCATCACGCCGATGGTGGTGGGGAGCCCGATGGTGCGGTAATTGACGTAGCTGAAGAGCGCCGTGAGGACGATCAGGACGGCCGCGATCTCGAACAGCCCCATCTGCCTCAGGTCTCCTCCGTTCCCCGATTCCAGCAGACTTCCTTCGCCTTTTGTTGTACCACCGGAGGAGGATCACGGGCTACAGCTGCTGCACAGCCCCCCTTTTCCTACGGGGTCTGCAGTCCGTTCCGTTTTCCCTCCGAAATCCGATAGAGACGGGGCTCATTTCCCGTTCCTCTGCCCCATTACTTCCGGCAACGGTGTGCCCGACGCCCCCGATGGGGGATTGATGCCGAGATAGGCCGACAGGGTCGGCGCGATGTCGTAGGGGGTCACCGGCCGGGTGATCCGCGCGGCCCCCACGCCGTTTCCGGCGAAGATCACCGGGACGTGGGTATCGTAGCGCCAGGGCGAGCCGTGGGTGGCGGCGACTCTCAGGCCGTCGAAGTCGTTGATGAAGGTGTGGGGCGCGAACACGATATAGATGTCGCCCGAGCGGTCGGGGTCGTGGTTGCGCAGCACGGCACCCATCTGCCAGGTATCCGGCACATCCCCCTTGAGCAAGGCATCACTGGAAACCGCAAGCGCCACGCCGGGGAACTTGACCAGCTCGGCGGCGACCGCGCGTTCGACCTCGCCCTGGTCGAGGCCGCGCTGGCGGATGAGCTCGCGGTTCAGGTAGAGGTAGGGGTGGAAGTAGGTCTGGATCAGTTCCTCGCCGATGCCAAATCGCTTCTTCAGGGCTTCGATCGCCGGCTGGCGGTCGAGCGCCTTGGGATCGAAGTACCCGGCCTCGATGCCGAGATCCTTCAGGTACCCGGGCACCTCGGGGGAGCCGTGGTCGCCCGACAGCACGACCAGGGTGTTGGCAAGGCCGACCTTCCTGTCGATGAAGCGGAACAGCTCGGCCAGGGTGCGGTCGAGGCGGCGCTGGTTCTCCTCGGCCTCGAGGCTCGACGGCCCGAACAGGTGGTTGATGTAGTCGGTCGACGAGAAGCTGATGGCCAGGTAGTCCGTGACGGCGTCCCGGCCCAGCCCCTCGTTTTCGACGAGCGCCTTGGCAAAATCGAGGGTCAGCTCGTCCCCGGCCGGGCTCAGCGTCAGGAACGTGGTGAAGTACTTGCCGTCGCCGGGGCCGTAGGCGTGCGGGAAGATGCGACCCCACCCGGGGAAATCGGTCTCCCATGAGCGGTCGTCCGCTTCGCCGAACAGGTACTCGCCCGCCTTGCCCGCCAGCTTCCATTCGCTGTTGGCATAACGCTGCGGATGTTTTCCGGCGTTCCACGCCTCGACCCAGGCCGGGTACCGCTCGTAATAATAGTCGCTGGTGACGAAATCGCCGGTCGCCTTCGAGAACCAGAACGCCTTGCCCGCATGGCCGGCCAGCGACACCGCACCGCGATCCTTGACCGACACCCCGAAGATC
>DHYV01000045.1:0-11765 GCA_002414225.1 Desulfobulbaceae bacterium UBA5121
TCCTGGATGTCGACGTTGTTGTCGGCATGGGCGCCGCCGTTCAGGACGTTCATCATCGGCACCGGCAGCACCTTGGCGTTGACCCCGCCAAGGTAGGCGAAGAGCGGCAGCCCCAGCTCGTCGGCGGTGGCCCGGGCCACGGCCATGGAGACGCCGAGGATGGCGTTGGCGCCCAGTTTCTTTTTGTTGGCGGTGCCGTCAAGCTTCAGCATGGTCTGGTCGATGACCACCTGCTGGTCGGAATCAAGGCCGACGATGTTGGGACCGATGATCTCGTTGACGTTCCCCACCGCCTTGAGCACTCCCTTGCCCGAAAAACGCTTGCGGTCCTTGTCGCGCAGCTCCAGTGCCTCACGGCTGCCGGTGGAAGCACCCGAGGGGACCAAGGCGCGGCCCATGGCCCCGGAATCGAGGGTGACCTCAACCTCCACGGTGGGGTTGCCCCGCGAATCGATCACTTCCCGACCCAGCACGCTGATGATCTCACCCATAGACTCACGCCCTCCCCTGCGGTACGGTTAACAAAAGTCACGGCGGCCGCGCCTCCTTAGGAGGAGCCGGCCGCCGGCGTCATCCCCTCGCACTACTTGACCACCTCGCCCATCTTGAAGATCGGCAGGTACATGGCAACCACCAGACCGCCGATCATGCCGCCCAGAAAGACCATCATGAACGGCTCGATCATGGCGGTGAGGTTTTCCACGGCCTGATCAACTTCCTCGTCGTAGAAATCGGCGATCTTTTCCAGCATGATGTCAAGGGCACCGGTGGACTCACCAACGTTGATCATCTGCACCACCATGCCCGGGAAAACGCCGGTTTCCTCCAGGGGCTCGGCAATGGCGCGGCCCTCGCTGATGGCGTCGGAAACCCGGAACACGGCCCGTTCGATGATCTTGTTGCCGGCCGTGCGGCCCACCACGTTAAGCGACTCCAGGATGGGCACGCCGCTCTGCAGCATGGTCCCCAGGGTACGGGTGAACTTGGCCACCGCCACTTTTCTGATCAGGGGTCCGAAAACCGGCAGTTCCAGCAGCATGGCATCGATGCGCAGCTGCCCCTTCTCGGTCTTGTAGATCTTCTTGACCACAAAAACCAGCACCGCCACCAGGGCGACGATATAAAAGAAATAGTGCTGCACGGCGTTACTGATGTTGACCACCATCTGGGTGGGGGCCGGCAGGGCGGCGCCGAAGTCTTTGAACATCTTCTCGAACACCGGCACGACGAAGATGAGCATGACCGCCATGATGATCACCGAAATGGCGAGACAGATGGTCGGATAGGTCATGGCCCCCTTGACCTTCTTTTTGAGGATCATGCTTTTTTCCATAAAGGTGGCCAGACGGCTGAGGATGGTGTCGAGGATGCCGCCGACCTCCCCAGCATCGACCATGTTGCAGTAAAGGTTGTCAAAGATCTCCGAATGCTTTTTCATGGCGTCGGCAAAGGTGGAACCGGTTTCAACATCCACCTTGATCTCGAGCAGCACCCTCTTCAGGGTGGGATTTTCCTGCTGCTTGCCGAGGATATCCAGACTCTGCACCAGGGGAAGGCCGGCGTCGATCATGGTGGAGAGCTGCCTGGTGAAGATCACCACGTCCTTGCCGGTGACCTTGGGCTGCATGAAAGCGACGTTGGCAAAGAGGTCCTTGGGCGCCTCCTTGATGGCGGTGGTGGTGATGCGCATCTTCTTCAGCTGCGCCTTAACCGCCTCCTCGTTGGGCGCCTCCATCTTTCCCTTTCGTTTTTCGCCGTAAGTGTTCTTTCCCTTCCAGATGTATATGGGCATACCGCCCCCTCTCTATATGTAAGGAATTAATGAATATGTTCGATAATATCGTAACTTTTGGGGAAACACAATAGCCCGCCTGTCAAAAGAGACGACATTTCAAGACGTCGGGCCAGAGGGCTGCGGCCGGACACCGGAGGACCGGGATGCCGCGGTTTTTCCTTGACAGCACCCTCAATATCCCGTATTAGACTCTCTTTCACCTGACCCGAGAACCTGTTGATCGATACCCCCCACCGGGGTCACCATACTGCAAGGAGGTTTCCGCCATGGCAAAAAAGGCACCCGCAAAAAATGCCGTCTCCGCCACGTCCACCACTGAAATGTATACCACCGGCACCTTCAGCCCGATCATCGAGAAATGCGACGGTTGCGAACGCGCCATCGAAGTCGAGGCCACCAAGTACTGCCGCACCTACGTTAATCCCGAGGCCAAGTGGCGGTTGGGCATCTGCAACTTCGCCACCCACGTCAAACCGGAGATCACCGTGGCCAAGATCAGGGTCAACCCGCTGAAGGCATCGAAGCGGGCCTCTGCCAAAAAGAAATAAGCCGTCAGCGCCACGCGCTGCCTCGAAGGCCCCCTTGCGCGGTTCGCGCCTGGGGGCTTTTCTTTTGCCCGGAAGGGAAACTTGCGCCCGCCACCTCCCGCGGGCGGCCAGAGGTTGCCCTGCCCGCCCCGATTCCGGTGCCTGCCCCCCCGGCTCAGTTCCTGGCCCTGGGATAGAGAGCGCTCAAGATTCTTTCGTCGGCGAGGATTTCCTGGAACCGTTCATGGGCCGCAGCGAAATGGGCCGGCCCATCCTTCCGCGCCGCCAGTTCGGCGGCGGCCCGCTCGAAGAGTTCCTCTGAGCGGGAGTAGACCGCCTGAAACACCTTATCATAGACAAGGTCCGGCCGTTTTTCGTACGGTGGAGCCGCCTTGGCCAGGGCCTCCACCGCCTGTTCGACGGTGGGCGTGGCCAAAAACCGGAACAGCTTGGGTGTATCGTAGATATCCGCCGCCGCGACCATCTCCCCCAGCGTCCCCTCGTCGATGTCGCTGAAGAACTCCAGCAAGGCTTCCTCGCCCTCGACGTCGTCCCCCTCCAGCAGAAGGCGGATGTAGGGAGTCACCTCCTCACGGCTCAGTGCCCCCTTGCGGATGACAGCCACCAGCCATTCCAGCCGCATCCGGGGGCTCTGGGCAACAAAGGGCAGATAGCGCTCATACCACTTCCTGCCGCTTTTTTTCTTCTTGGCAACGGCCATAGTCCGATCCCACGCTCCCTGTAGTTTATGCCGCTCCCTTTTCACAAGGGGCTCGCGCCGCCAGCTGCTGGCCAGGCCATCTCCTTACCGCCCTCCGACTCCTGAATTCTTACCGGAGAACCCCCGCCTTGGCAACCACGATTCCGCGTCGGCCCGACGCCGGGGGTCAACCGTCCAGCACCTCGCGCAGTTTTTCGGCAAGAACGCTGGGCAGCAGCGGTTTGCGGAGGAAATTGGTGTCCTGGGTGATGCCGCCGTGCTTGGCGATGATCTCCTCGGTGTACCCCGACATGAGCAGCACTCGGGTATCGGGGCGAAGCCGACGATGAGCCTCGGCGAGTTCGATGCCGTTCATCTCCGGCATAACCACGTCGGTAAGGAGGAGATCAATCCGGCCGACGTATCCCCGGCTCAAGTCCAGTGCCTCCCGGCCGTTGGCCGCGGCGAGCACGTGGTAGCCGAGCGGCGAGAGGGTGTCGTCGATGAAACGGCGAATGGCGGCCTCGTCCTCCACCACCAGAACCGTCTCCTGACCCACCGGCAGCGCCTTGCGCAGCACGGTGCGCTCGCTTTCAAGCGGCTGGTCAACGGCGGGAAAATAGATCCGGAAGGTGCTGCCGCGGCCCACCTCGCTGTAGACGTGGACGTGGCCGCCGTGCTGTCTGATGATCCCATAGGCGGTGGCCAGCCCGAGCCCGGTGCCCTTGCCCTTCTTCTTGGTGGTGAAGAACGGCTCGAAGATCCTCTCCATCACCTCGGGCGGCATCCCCTCGCCGGTATCCGAGACGGTGAGGCGCACATAGGAGCCGGGCTCCAACTCGCCGAATTCCGGGGAACGGCTTTCGCCCAGGGTAACGGTATCGGTTTCAATGACCAGGCTGCCGCCGCGGGGCATGGCGTCCCGGGAGTTAACGGCGAGATTCATCAGGATCTGTTCGAGCTGCACCGGGTCGGCCTTAACCCTGGTGCTGGTCGACCGGCTGCGCAGGCTCAGTTCGATGTCCTCGCCCAAGAGGCGGGTGAACATCTTGCCCATGTCAAGGACGATGCTGTGCAGGTTCACCACCTGGAGGGAGAGTACCTGCTTCCGGCTGAAGGCAAGCAACTGGTTGGTAAGCGCCGCGGCCTTCTTGCCGGCGTTGTGGATGGCCTCCACCCTTTCCCGCATGGGGTCGTCCTGGGCCATGGTCAGGGAGAGCATTTCGCTGTAGCCCATGATGGTGGTGAGGATGTTGTTGAAGTCGTGCGCCACGCCGCCGGCGAGCTTCCCCACCGCCTCCATCTTCTGGGCGTGCATGAGCTGTTCTTCGAGCCGTTTCCGCTCCGTGATTTCCTGGGCGTTGACCACCCGGTAGAGTGGCGTGCCGTCGGTGCCCTTGACCTCGGAGATGTCCACCGCCACCGGGAAGACGGTGCCGTCGGCACGAAGGTGCTCGGCCTCGAAAGTACAGTGGCCCTTGTCATGGGCCACGGCGAGGGACTCGGCGATCCGCTCATGCCAGGCCGGAGCAAAGAGGTCGGCCAGGGGGGTACCGACGAGTTCAGCCTCGGTGCGGCCGTGCATGTCGGCGTAGGCGGGGTTCATCACCTGCAGGGTGGCGGTGGCGTCGGCGTTGCTCACCGCCACCCCCCAGCTCGCGTTCTGGAAGATGCGCTCCCATTTCCGCTGCGCGGCCTCGGCCTTTTCCCGCTCCGTCATCTCCATCCGCAACTGCTTGTTGGCCAGGGCATGCTCCGTGGCCTCGGCATCGAGGGAGGAGTAGAAGTCCTGCAGCTTGCCGGCCAGGATGTTGAAGCTTGCCGCCAGGGCGGCGATCTCATCGTTGCCCCGGACCACCACCGGGGTGATGTGCAGGTACTCCTGCTGGCCCGCGGTGTCCACGAAGTGCCTGGCAATGACCCCCAGCCGGTCGGTGACCAGGAACTTGAAGACCGCCAAGAGGGCCAGAAAGAGCAACAGCATCCCTCCCCCGAGCAAGAGGAGATCCCGGGACATTGCCCCCCAGAGACGCGAGGTGATCGTGTCCACCGGCAGGGCCACGGTGTCGAGGGCGATCACCTCGCCCAACGGCCGATGGAAGGCCGCCTTGTCACCGTAGCGTGCGAGCAGCGAACTGGGGGCATCGGCCGGATCGCCATGGCAGCGCAGACAGGACGCCTCCATGCGCCGGGCCTGGAAGCGGGCCAGATAAGTGCGGCCGTTGATGACCAGGCGGCCGGTCCAGCTCTCTTTCTCAGGATGGCGGTTGAAGTAGTCGATGATCCGCTTTTCCTCCGGCCCGGCCAGGTTGGCCGGGTTGCGGGGGTTGCTGGAAGAGAACTTGAGGATGAAGTCGGGAAAATCCTTGTTGACCTCGGCAAAGATCGCCCGGGCCACGAAGGATGTGGACATGGTTTCGGGAATGAATCCCTCCTCGCCCACCAGTTTGTACATCACCGGCCGGACCTTGTCGGCGACATAGTCTCGGATGGCGATGTTGAACTTCAAGGCCAGATTCACCTGCTGCTCCACCTGCCAGGTCAGGTGGCGGTTGGCAATCGAGTAGGTCCGGTAGAAAAAAAAGCCGGAAAAAACTCCGATAACGATACCGACCAGGGCAACGAATTTTGTCCCCACACTGTTCATGCGCTCACCGTCTATCCTCGCCGGCGGCCGGATGCCGGCGGCAATGGACTCCGCCGCGCCACCGGGGCGGCGTGCTTGCCCTTCCACTGAGGTAGTGCCCGCAGGCAGGTGGCCGGCGAGGCCAGAACTCCGGACAAAACCGCACAAAGGCAAGAGGTTCGACAAAACGCCGGGTGGCTCCCGGCAAACCGCGTCATCTTCGGCAAGGGCCTTTGTTGAACTAAGCCTATCATAGCAAGAAGCCGGGCGTCTGCATACCGCCATGTCCGCGCCGGGGCAGCCGCCGGATCGGGGAAAATCGATTTCTGTCGACTTCCGCAACTCTTTTTGGAATCCTTGACAGCATGAGACTTTCCTACAAGATTTTCGGCGGCTCGCTGCTCCCCTTCCTGGCGGTGATCGTGCTCTACCACCTCCTGAGCGCCAGGGCCTTCAACGGCTACCTGGGCGAACTCTTCCGGCAGAAGGCGAACAGCAGTCTTTCCCATGCCGAGGATGACATCCGGGCTACCCTCCGCCACAGCAAAGCGCAGATCAAGCTCCTCGCCGCGCTTACCCCGCCCGACCGGCGGCACCCCGCCGACACCGGGGTACACTTTCACGTTTTGCTCTCCAGCGACGAAGCGCTCTTCCGGCTCGCGGCCCTCGACGCCAAGGGCAACCAATGGCTCGCGGTCGACAAATTTCCGGTTCCGGAACGCAATACCGGACCGCGCAACTTTTTCTCCTCCCCCCTGTACCAGAGGCCCATGCTGGCGCTGACGACCTTTTTCGGCAACATCGGCCGCTATGGCAACTTCCCCCTCCCGTTCATCGATATCTCCGTCCCAACCAGGGACCACACCACCAACGACGTCAACGGCGTGATCTGGGCCAAACTCTCCTTCCAGGTCATCCAGTCCATCCTGGAACACCACCTCCCCCGGGACGGCAAGATCATGCTGATCGGTGCCGACGACAACATCACCCTGGCCCAGGCCGACGACACCAAGCTCGACTTCTCGCCCCTGGAGCAGTCGGCACGAAAGAAGATTCTCGCCGCCACCGACAACCACGGCTGGCTGCACCAGGGCGAGGCCGACCGGCGGGCCACCTTCCTCTACCGCAGGTTCGTGGTCAACGGTTTCGCCTTCCTCCTCCTCTACTATCAGCCCGACAGTTCCATCTACTTCCTGAGCCACCGGCTGACGGAGTTCAACCTCTACCTCACCCTGGCCGGCATCGCCCTCTTCATCCTGAGCAACTCCCTGCTGGTGCGACTCATCATTCGGCCCCTGCGCGGCCTCACCCGCTCACTCGGCGACCTGAGCCGCAGCTACCGGTCAAAGGGAAGCGACAGCCAGCCCCCTCCCGCCCTGCTGGGCGGCGACGAAGTGGCGCAACTCCGCGCCGCCTTCACCTCCTTTGAAGAACAGCTCGCCGTCCACCGGCTGGAAACCGAGTCCTTCAGCCGGACCCTGACGCAACAGGTGGATGAGAAGACCCGGGAACTCTGCGCCGCCAATGCCGCCCTCAAGGAGGACATCGCCCGGCGCCGGGAGGTGGAACACGAACTGGAAAGCCACAAGCGCGACCTGGAGAAGAAAGTCGAACAGCGCGCCGCCGAACTGCTCCAGATCAACCAGGCCCTGCAGTTCGAAATCCAGAGCCGCCAACGGGCCGACGGCGCCAGCCGGGCCAAGAGCCTCTTCCTGGCCAACATGAGCCACGAGATCCGTACCCCCATGAACGCCATCCTCGGCATGAACCGGCTGGCATTGACCACCGAACTCTCCTCCACCCAGCGCAGGTACCTCGAAGCCATCCAGGACTCCACGGAGTCGCTGCTCGGCATCATCGACGACATCCTCGACTTTTCAAAAATCGAGGCGGGCCAGCTCGCTCTGGAGGAAAAACCCTTTGATCTCGGCGAATGCTGTGAATTCATCCGCACCAGCTTCGCCCTCAAGGCTCAAGAAAAGGGGCTCCGCTTCCAGGTCGAGGTGGCGGACGACGTGCCGACCGATCTGGTGGGCGACAAGACCAGGCTGGGCCAGGTGCTGCTCAATCTGGTGGGCAACGCCGTGAAGTTCACCGACCAAGGCGAGGTCCGGCTCGACGTCAGGAAGATCATCGAGGCGCCGGGCGAGGTATCCCTCGGCTTCGCCGTCTCCGACACCGGCCCCGGCATCGCAGCGGAAAACCTCCGATCAATCTTCGAGAGCTTCAGCCAGGCCGACACCTCGGTGTCGCGGCGTTACGGCGGCACCGGCCTCGGGCTTGCCATCAGCAAGAAGCTCGCCCATCTGCTGGCCGGCGAAATCCGGGTTACGAGCGAACCGGGCAAGGGCTCGACCTTCACCCTCACCGCCACCTTCCGGCAGGACACCGGTCCGGCAGCGGCGGCCCGTCGGCCCGAGACCGAGAAGAAGACGGCCAAGCCCCTGGCCGACAACCTCCACATCCTGCTGGTGGAAGACAATCTGATGAACCGAGAACTCGCCCAACTCCTCCTCGAAGAAAAGGGGCATCAGGTAACCCTTGCCCGGGACGGCATCGAGGCGCTGGCCGCCCTTGCCCGGCAGGCGTTCGACTGCGTCCTCATGGATGTCCAAATGCCCAACATGGACGGCATCACCGCCACCGAACTGATCCGCAACTGCGAGGCCGGGCTGCCCGCCTCCGCCGAAGGCAGGGAAGAGATCCTCGCCCCCCTGGCAACCAGAATCCGCGGCAGCTACACGCCCATCATCGCCATGACCGCCCATGCCATGGCCGGCGACCGGGAAGTGTGCCTGCTGGCGGGCATGGACGGCTACATCACCAAACCGTTCCACCCCGAGGCCATCTTCGAAACACTGCGCCAGGTCATCTCCGGCGCCAGCGACTGATCCGGGCCGGCCACCACCGTTGCCCAACCGACGCATTCATCGCGGCCGCCGCCGATACTCCCCCTTGTCCTCGGCGCCGCCGCTGGGTATACTGCCTATTTATAGTACATCCCGGGCTTGCAATTTCCACCACCAACGACCTTCATCCCAACGGGCGAGGAAACCACGTGCCAGAACGTCAACGCAAACTCCCCATGCAGCAGCGACAGTGCCTCCAGGAACAGTGTCCCCGGGACCGTTATCGCCGGCAACTGCCGGAAATCGTCTCCCGGATGATCGAAACCTGCTACGACCCCATCTGCTTCGAACATGTCGAAACCAGTCCCATGCCCTCCCGCCAGGCCGCCATCGACCTGCTGGAGAGCTGCAAGAACATCCTCTTCCCCGGCTACTTCGGCGATCAGGACATCGACAGCATCAACCTCGAGTACCGACTGGGGCTCGAGATCGCCCGCCTCTTCGAAAACCTGGCCCGGGAGATCACCCGCAGCCTCCGCCACGAATGCCGTCGCCACGGCCACTCCTGCTACCACTGCGACCGGCTGGGCGAGGAGACGGCGCTGGAGTTTCTCGAAAGCCTGCCGGCCCTGCGCACCACTCTGGCCACCGACGTCCGGGCCGCCTACGAAGGGGATCCGGCGGCCAGTGGCTACGACGAGATCATCTTCAGCTACCCCGGCATCCTCGCCATCCTCATCTACCGGGTCGCCCATCGCCTTTACGAGTTGGAGGTTCCCATCCTGCCCCGAATCATGACCGAGTACGCCCACAGCGTCACCGGCATCGACATCCACCCCGGGGCGCGGATCGGCTCTTCCTTTTTCATCGACCACGGCACCGGGGTGGTCATCGGCCAGACCGCGGTGCTCGGCAACCGGGTCAAGCTCTACCAGGGGGTCACCCTGGGCGCGCTTTCCTTCCGGCGCGAGGAGTCCGGCGACCTCGACCGCCGCAGCAAGCGCCATCCCACGCTTGAAGACGACGTCACCGTCTACGCCGGCTCCACCATCCTGGGCGGCGACACGGTGATCGGCGCCGGCGCCGTGGTGGGCGGCAACGTCTGGCTCACCGAATCGGTGCCGCCGGGTACCAAGGTGCTCCTCAACCCGCCGGAGCTGATCTTTAAATCGAGCCACACCGCATAAGCCGGCGGCGTCCCCCTCGGCGGGGCCGGCCAGCGCGGGGCCGGGAAAATCCATTATAGCCAGAAACGCCCGCTCCGCCGGCGCCATAACCGTTTGATTTCATAAACCGCCGCCGCGAAGACCGCTCCTTTTTCGCGGCAGGGAAAATACCGCAGACGGAAAAAAACCAACTTATGATCTAGATATTCTGGACAAGTTGGTTTATGTTTGCCTGTTTGAGAATCCCGGTTATCATGTCAGGCTGCAATCTGCGCGCCCGGGGCAACCTCCCGGGACGGACAGTTGCGGCCCGCCGCCGACTCCGGCTGTTGCCGAAGAAGCTGATACTCCGTCAAATCCGTTAACCTATTCATAATTTTAAGGAGAAGGTTTATGTCTCGAAAAATGGTCACCATCGATGGCAACCAGGCATGTACCCACGTTGCCTATGCCACCAGCGAAGTCATCACCATCTACCCCATCACGCCGTCCACTCCCATGGCGGCCGAGTCCGACGTCAAGGCCGCCGGCGGCCAGAAGAACATCTGGGGCTCGGTACCGGTGGTGACCCAGATGCAATCCGAAGGCGGCGTTGCCGGCTCCCTGCACGGCTCGCTCGCCACCGGTTCGCTCTGCACCACCTTCACCGCCTCCCAGGGGTTGATGCTGATGCTCCCCAACATGTACAAAATCGCCGGCGAACTCACTCCCACCGTTTTCCACATCTCCGCGCGCTCCCTTGCCTACCAGGGCCTGTCCATCTTCGGTGACCACAGCGACGTGATGGCCGCCCGCCAGACCGGCTGGGGCATGCTCTGCTCGAAGAACGTCCAGGAGTGCCAGGACATGGCCTTGATTTCCACTCAAGCCTCGCTCAAGAGCCGCATCCCCTTCATGCACTTCTTCGACGGCTTCCGGACCTCCCACGAGATCCAGAAAATCGAGCAGCTTACCATGGACGACATGGCCGCCATCATCGACGAGGATCTGGTCATCGCTCACCGTGCCCGCGCCCTCTCCCCGGACCATCCCAGCATGCGCGGTACCGCCCAGAACCCCGACGTCTACTTCACCGGCCGCGAGACGGTGAACAAGTACTACCTGGCCACCCCGGGCATCGTCCAGGAAACCATGGACCGGTTCGCGGCCCTCACCGGCCGCCAGTACCATCTCTTCGACTACCACGGAGCCCCGGACGCCGAGGAAGTGGTGGTGATGATGGGCTCGGGCGTCGAAACCGTCTCCGCCACCGTCGACTATCTGGTCGCCCAGGGCAAGAAGGTGGGTCTGGTCATGGTCCGCCTCTTCCGTCCCTTCGACATGAAGGCCATGGTCAACGCCCTGCCCGCCTCGGTTAAGAAAATCACCGTGCTCGACCGCACCAAGGAAACCGGCGCCCCCGGTGAGCCGCTCTACCTCGACGTCCGCGCCGCGGTGGGCGAGGCCGTGGAGTCCAACCGCGCCGCCAGCATGCCGCTCATCCTCTCCGGCCGCTACGGTCTCGGCTCCGCCGAATTCACCCCGGCGATGGTCAAGGCGGTGTACGACAACATGGCCGGCATGGCTCCCAAGAACCACTTCTGCGTCGGCCCCAACGACGACGTCACCTTCTCGAGCCTCGCCTACGACAAGGCATTCAACATCGAGGGGACCGACGTCTACCGCGCCATGTTCTATGGTCTCGGCTCCGACGGTACCGTGGGTGCCAACAAGAACACCATCAAGATCATCGGCACCGAAACCGCCAACTCGGCCCAGGGCTACTTTGTCTACGACTCCAAGAAGTCCGGCTCCATCACCACCAGCCACCTGCGCTTTGGTGCCAAGCAGATCGTGGCCCCGTACCTGATCAGCAAGGCGAACTTCATCGCCTGCCACAACTTCACCTTCCTCGACAAGTACGACATGCTGGGCAACCTCGAAGTGGGCGGCACCTTCCTGCTCACCACCAACTTCGACGACAAGCAGATCTGGAAGCACCTGCCGAGCAAGGTGCAGCAGCAGATGATCGACAAGAAGGCCAAGTTCTACATCATCGACGCCATTTCGCTCGCCCAGGCGCTGGGACTCGGCGCCCGCATCAACATGATCATGCAGACCGC
>DHYV01000045.1:11830-62010 GCA_002414225.1 Desulfobulbaceae bacterium UBA5121
ACCGCCAAGATGATCGAGGGCAAGGGCGAGGAGATCAA
Source organism: Desulfobulbaceae bacterium UBA5121 (assembly GCA_002414225.1). GTDB lineage: Bacteria > Desulfobacterota > Desulfobulbia > Desulfobulbales > UBA5123 > UBA5123. The sequence continues at coordinate 11,869 of DHYV01000045.1, forward strand.
GGTTTCCCAGATGCCGGCCGACGGTTCCTGGCCCACCGGCACCACCCAGTACGAGAAGCGGAACATCGCCGTTCAGGTGCCCGAGTGGCTGCCCGAAAACTGCATCCAGTGCGGCCAGTGCTCCATGGTCTGCCCGCACGCCGCCATCCGGATGAAGATCGTCAAAGACGTTGAAACCAAGCGCGCGCCCAAGACCTTCAAGTCGGTCAAGGCGGTGGGCAAGCAGTTCGAAGGCCGCCAGACCGCCATCCAGGTCTTCACCGAGGACTGCTGCGGCTGCACCCTCTGCGTCAACACCTGCCCGGCCAAGACCAAGGCGCTCCAGATGATCCCCAACACCGAGGAACTCCGCAAGGTCGAGAGCAAGAACGTCAAGTACTTCCTCGCTCTCCCGGAGATGGATCCCAGCGAGGTCAAGCTCGACACCATCAAGGGCAGCCAGCTCATGCAGCCGCTCTTCGAGTTCTCCGGCGCCTGCGCCGGCTGCGGCGAAACCCCGTACATCAAGCTTGCCACCCAGATGTTCGGCGACCGGATGCTCATCGCCAACGCCACCGGCTGTTCCTCGATCTACGGCGGCAACCTNNTCGCTGTTCGAGGACAACGCCGAATTCGGTCTCGGCATGCGCGCGTCAGTGAGCAAACTGGCCGCCCAGGCCGTGGAGTTCATGAACGCTGCGGTCGAGGCCAAGCTGGTGCCGGCCAAGATGGCCGAGGAGCTGGTGGGCGCCTCCCAGAAGACCCAGGTTGAGATCGAGGCCCAGCGCGAGCGGGTGGCGAAACTCAAGGCCAAGCTCGCCGGCAGCGACCACGTGCTCGCCAAGCGGCTCGCCGCGGTGGCCGACTATCTGGTCAAGAAGTCGGTGTGGATCTTCGGCGGCGACGGCTGGGCCTACGACATCGGTTACGGCGGTCTCGACCACGTGCTCGCTTCCGGCGAGAACGTCAACGTCCTGATCCTGGACACCGAGGTCTACTCCAACACCGGTGGCCAGATGTCCAAATCCACCCCGCGGGCGGCCACGGCCCAGTTCGCGGCCGGCGGCAAGAAGATGCCCAAGAAGGACATCGGCATGATCTTCTCCACCTACGGCAACGTCTACGTCGCCAAGGTGAGCCTGGGCGCCAATCCGGGCCAGGTGGCCAAGGCATTCGCCGAGGCCGAGGCATACGACGGCCCGTCGCTGATCATCGCCTACGCCCACTGCATCAACCACGGCATCAACATGACCCTGGGTCTCGAACAGCAGAAAAAGGCGGTCAAGTGCGGTCACTGGCCGCTCTACCGCTACAACCCGGTGCTGGAAGCCGAGGGCAAGAATCCCCTCCACATCGACTCCAAGGCGCCCGAGATGCCGTTCGAGGAATACGCCCTGGGCGAGAACCGCTACCGGGCCTTGAAGCTGATGAACCCCACCATGGCCGACTCCCTGATGGCCCAGAGCCAGAAGGACGTGGAGAAGGCGTGGAAGTTCCTCGAGAACCGCGCCAAGTCCCTGGAGCCCTAACCAGACGAGGGTCCACGGCTGATACCCGTTAACCACGGGCAAACGGAAAGGGGGGCGACCGCCAAATTCGGTCGCCCCCCTTTTTTGCGCCTGGCGCCTGTTCCCCGGCCTCTGAAAGGCGGGAAACGACTTTTCCTGGCAAACTGTTCTTTTTTTGATGACAAATCAAATTATTTATGAAAAATAAACATTTAACGTAAACTTAACCAAATTTTAACACAGTTTCGCTTACCCCGGCTCCGGTTGACAACGGAAGGTTCTGTTCCTTACGCTCACGGACCTCCCTGACTTCCACAAAAAGAGCCTCCCAACCCTCCCCCTGCCGTTACCCGCAGAGTTTCACAGTCGCGGTCACAGGCATCGACGAACTTCTGCACGGAGGAGAACATGCATTTCAGGTTTCTTGATTTTGGCCGTTTATCACTGCGGACCAAAATCACCATCCCTAACGCCCTGGTGCTTCTCTTCCTGCTGGTGGTAGCGGTCTGCGCCTACAGCAACTTCGCCGTGTTCGGCAGAGTGGTGGAAGAGATCATCGCCAGCTCCGAGCAGACCGTGGCCCAGGAAACCACCACCACCAACCTGATCTCCCAAACCCAGCACGCCGTCAATCTTTACTTCACCCGGCCAAGCCAGGAGAACTTCACCCACGCCACCTCTGCCGTAACAGAGCTTGCCGGTCACCTGAAGGCCGCTCCCGCCGCCGTCAAGGAAGCGATTCAACGCCTGGCCGATCTGGTCCAGGCCGGCAAGGCCCGTTTTGACAATCTGAACAAGCAGGAAAACGCCTTTCTCGCCGCCCAAAAGGAAGTCCAACAACACTTCGCCGGGGCTGACACCAAAACGGTGATGGCCATCGTCGACCTGATGGCCAAGGTGGGCAACGACATGCGCGCCCCGGATCCCGCCATGAAGGCCACCATCAACCAGGAATTCGAAAACCTCCTCGCCCCGCTGCCCAAGGGCGATTTTCGCTTTGCCATCGAGGACTACTCGGATATTTGGGCCGGCTACACGGCGGTCTATCTCAAGCTCCAGGAAGACACCACCAAGACCCTCAATGCCACCATGCAGGTGCTCTACACGTACCAGCAGCAGCATCTGAACAACAGCCGCGAGGCCCTGCGCCAGACCCAACGGGAAACCATGGCCAAGATCCGTTTCGCCACCTGGCTGGTGGTGTCGATCAGCGTGGCCGCCATGTTCTTCGGTTCCCTGCTTACCTTCATGCTCGCCCGTCGCCTGACCCGCCAGGTAACCGCCATTACCAGCAGCATCCGCGCCAGCTTCGAAGAGGTTGCCGCGGCCTCCAACGGTGTTTGGGAAGCGAGTCTCACCCTTTCGGAGGGTGCGTCGTCACAGGCCGCCTCCATCGAAACCATTTCGGCGTCCCTGGAGGAAATAACGGCCATGGCCAATAACAGTGCCGACAACGCTCTCCACGCCGACCAACTGATGAACTCCACCAAGCAGGTCATCGCCCGGGGCAGCGACCTGATGCTCAAACTCAGCGGGGCCATGGAGGAGATCACCAAGGCCAACGAAAAGACCTTCAAGATCATCGGCACCATTGACCAGATTGCCTTCCAGACCAACCTCCTGGCCCTGAACGCGGCAGTGGAGGCGGCCAGGGCCGGCGAGGCAGGGGCCGGCTTTGCGGTGGTGGCCGACGAGGTCCGCAACCTGGCCGGTCGCTCCGCCGTGGCGGCGAGGGAAACCACCGCCCTCATCGACAGCTCCACGGCAACGGTTCACGGCGGGGCCGAAATGGCCCGGGAAACCTCCAGTACCTATGGCGAGATCGCCGACAGCTCCCACAAGGCCGGGGCAATGATCAGCGAAATCACCGCCGCGTCAAAAGAGCAGGCCATTGGCGTCAACGCGGTCAAAAGCGAGGTGGTTTCCGTGGACCAGGTGGCGCAAAGCAACGTGCTCAGCGCCGAGAAGATGGCGGCGTCGGCCAACATCCTTACCCACCAGGCGGAAAACCTGGAAGCCTACGTCAACCAGCTGGTAACACTCGTCGAAGGCGGTCAGGCCAACGACGGTGCCGATGACACCCCGACCCATGCAGAGGAAGAAAAACAGCTTCGACTGGAAACCTGATTCAATTTGGAGGTAGATTGGTGAAACGATTGTTTTTGCTGTCGGCCATGGCCCTTGGCCTGCTGACACCGAGCGTAAGCACTGCGGCTGACGGAGCCACCCTATTCGTCCAGAAATGCGGCAGCTGCCACAAGCGTGGCGGCCAGGCCCCGGCGGTGAACCCCGCGGACAAGGCCGGCGTTGTCTGGGAAAAATACTTCGAACGCGGCCGTCACCCGGGGAATCTCAGCCAGTCCCTGAACAACGGCGAGTTGGGATCGGTAATCCAGTATCTCAAGGCTCATGCCGCAGACAGCGACCAGCCGGCAACGGCGGTTATTCCCAAGTGAGCATGGCGACAAGACCATACAGCGAGGAGGTAAGGAAGTGAAAAAGATGTTACTGACGGCTTCGGCGGTTCTTCTCTGGAGCGGCTGCCTGCATGCCCAGGAAACCGTCACCCTGCCGGTGGAAGACTATAAGGCGATTATCACTCAGCTGCAGACCCTGCAAAAACGGGTTGAAATGCTCGAAGGCCAGAGGGCCGTCTCGGCCCCGGCCGCTCCCCAGGCGAGTGCGGACACGAAAGTGGCAAAGCTCGAAAAGGACGTGGGCGACATTTACGACACCCTGGATCAGGTCGAATCCAAGTCCCTCCAGGACAAGATCAACTTCGGCGCCGAGCTGCGCACCCGGGTTGACAACTTCAAGGTGGAGAACCACACCTTCTTCTCCAACGGCACCACCGGCAGCGGCAGCAACGACAACGCCTGGAGCAACCGTTTCCGGCTCAACATGGACGCCAAGATTCAGAAAAACCTGCTCTTCACCGGCCGGCTCGCGGTCTACAAGAACTTCGCCGACAGCGATTACACCGCCGCGCCGTTGGCCGGTGACGCCAATGCCGCCCAGATCCCGGACAACACCTCCCTTAAACTCGACCGGGCCTACATCGACTGGATTCCCGAGGGCATGCCGGTGCCGCTGGCCCTCACCTTCGGCCGCCACCCCTCCTCCGAGGGACCGCCCATCGAGATGAAGGAAAACCGTAAACGCCAGTCCACCTACCCCGGCCTGCTCTTCGACGGCGAGGCCGACGGCATCGTCGCCACCATAGGACTCGAACGCTACCTCGGCTGGAAGAACTCCGGCCTGCGCTTTGCCTACGGCAAGGCATACCAGGATGACGACAACATCAACCCCTATCTCGATAACCCGGGCGGCCTCGACGACGCCAACATCTACGCCGCCTTCTTCGAAACCGAGATCCCCGGGGTTCCGAAGAGCCTCCTGGTCTTAAGCGCCCTCAGGGCCAACGATCTGGTGGCCGATTTCGGCACCGCCATCCCGGGGCTCACCGGCGCGGCCAATGTCGGCGACATGGACCTCTACGGCATCCATGCCCAGGCGGACGATATCGCCGGCTCGGGCATCGACTTCTTCGTCTCCACGGGGTTAAACAAGTCGCACCCCAACGGCCAGACCATCTCCTACGGTCCGATGGCCCTGGGGCTGCTCGACAACGACGGCACTACCAGCCATTCCGGCTGGGCCGTTTACACCGGCCTGCGCTACACCATCGCGTCGAGCCGCTTCAACAACCCCAAGCTGGGCTTCGAGTACAACCACGGCAGCGACTACTGGTTCAGCTTCACCCAGGGGAGCACCGAACTCTACAACAAACTCGCCACCCGGGGAGATGCTTACGACGTCTATTACATCCAGCCGTTCAACGACAACCTGTTCATGCGGGTGGGCTATACCCTGGTCAACTACAACTACGGCCTGAGCGGCTTCCAGGTCGGCGACTTCGGCACCTCCAACGAGGAGCTGCGCAACGCCTACCTGCTGCTCGACGCCCGTTTCTAAGACCTGCGCGCCACCTCTACCCGCCTGTCCAAAACAAACGGCCGGCCCGGGCTTCCCGCCCGGGCCGGCCGTTCCCCCCTCGCGACCTTAATCCCGCGCCGCGCCCTCTCCTCCACTGTTTCCCGGCCGCCCTGGCGGCACCCGCCGGCCTGACGCCGGCCCCGCGAAACCGAAACGAGTTCGACGATCCGCCCCCCGCCCGGCTGAAAACCGGCGCAGCAGGCCCGGTTCGCCCGTGGCCGTCATGCGGTTTCGCAGGTGGCCGCCGCCGGCGTGATCGGTTCATTGACAAGGTGTCGGGTACGGCCCTCGATTCTGCGCCGGAACAACCCGCCGGTATCCGGGGCGGCAAGCGGCATGGAAAGGGCATGGAAGAAAATGGAAAAATCAGGTAAATACAGGAATGTTGGCGGAAGCAGAAAAACGACCCAGCCTCACCACCCTCATGCCCTGCCCCGCGAATCTTCACCCCGGCCAAACTCATGACCTCTTGCAAGTCCACCAGTGTAACCCCGGCGCCGGCGTGCCGCATGGCGTTCCTCCCGGCGTTCCTCCTGCTGCTCGCCATGGGGCAACTGCTCCCCGCTGCCGCCGTGGCGGTGACCACCCAGGGCTATGACATCGCGCCCGCCCCCACCTGGGTGCTGGCCGTGCCTCCTGCCGATGAAGCCCAGGCCCTCCGGCAGAACAACAGCAACGGTCTGGCCTGCCTGCTGGTTGACGAGCAGTGGCGAGTCGACAGCGAACGGACGCGTCATTTCTCGCACTTCGTCAACAAGGTGTTGAACGTGGCGGGCCTGACCGAGGCATCACAGATCGCCATCGACTTCGATCCCCTCTACGAGTCGCTCATCCTCCACCACGTCCTGATCCACCGGGACGGCAGCGCCCGCGACGGGCTGAAAGATGCGCTGATCCATCTCATCCAGCGCGAAAGGGATCTCGACTACCAGATATACGACGGCACCAAGACCCTGACGATCTTCCTCAAGGACGTCCGTCCCGGCGACCGCGTAGAGTACAGCTACACCATCGAGGGCGCCAACCCCGTCTTTGCCGGTCACTTTGCCGAAAGCCTGCCCCTGGGCTGGGAGCAGCCCGTGGCCCGGGTTTCCTACCGGCTCCTGTGGCAGACCGCCCGGCCGCTCCACCTTCGCAACCATGCCACCAACACCGCGCCGGTCACCACACCCATCGCCGGGGGTACCGAGTACCTCTGGCGCCTGGACGGGGTCAAGGAACGGCACCTCGACCAGGGAACCCCTGGCTGGTACGATCCCTTCCCGGCGGTGTACGTAAGCGATATGGCCGGCTGGGGGGAGGTGGCGGCCTGGGCACTGCCGCTCTACCGGCCGGTCGGGGACGCCCCGGAGCAGGAAGAGATCCTCGCCGCCATCCGACAGAGCGCGCAGACCACCGAAGAGCGTATCCTGGCGGCGCTGCGTTTCGTCCAGGAAGAGGTGCGTTACCTCGGCATCGAGATGGGGCCTCGATCCCACCGCCCCAGCCAGCCGGACGCCATCATCGCCCAACGGTTCGGCGACTGCAAGGACAAGTCGAGGCTCCTGGTCAGCCTGCTGCAAGGCCTCGGGGTCGATGCCAGCGTCGCCCTGGTCAACTCCTACGGCGGCAAACAGCTGCTCGACGTTCTCCCCACCCCCACCGCCTTTGACCACGTGATCGTGCGAGTCCGTCTCAACGGCAAAACTTACTGGCTCGACCCCACCCTCACCCATCAGCGCGGCAGGCTGGCGGCCCTCTACCAACCGGACTACCAGTACGCCCTGGTGGTCGCCCCGGACACGACGGGGCTCACCCCCATGACCCCTGACACCTCCGTCACCAATCGCAAGACGGTGGAAGAACACTTTGTCCTCTCGGCCGATCTCCACGGGCCGGCGACCTATCAGCTGGCTTCAAGCTACGAGGGGCTCTACGCGGACTCGTTTCGGGGGGAACTGGAGGCAAGCAATCCCAGTCAGATACAGCAGGCCCTGCTCAACGATACCGCCCGATCCTACCCCGGCGTCCAGGTGGCGGCAGCGATGCGGATCGACGACGACGAGGAGAACAACCGCCTGACCCTGACCGAACACTACAGCATTCAGGACATCTGGACGCCGAGCGAGGACGGCCGCTTCGTGTACGCCGATTTCGCGCCCTTCCTCATCTTCGAGCCCCTCCAGGACGTCGAGGCGCCGATCCGTACGATGCCCTACGTACTCTCCCACCCCGTCCGCTTCCGGCAGACGACCCACATTGCAGTGCCCCCCGGCGCTGACTTTGACCAGCAGGACGTCACGGTCGACGACCCGGCCTTTCGGTTCACCAAGAAGGCCACCCAGGCCGACAACGTCCTTACCCTGGAATACGTCTACGAGTCTCGTGCCGATCATGTCGACCCGGAGGAGATGGTCCGCTACGTCAAGGATCTCCGCCAGGCCCGTGACCTCGCCACCTGCCGGATCAGCATCCCCAATCCCGGCGCCGACGCCGCTCCCTCCCAGGGAACGCCGGGGCAATAAGCTTTCGGCGCCGAGGGTACCACCATGCCGGCCGGGCATGACGGATGCCGGTATCGGCTCAACGCCGGACCTTGAAAGCTACGGACCAAAGGACTCCTCCTTTTTATCGCACGCCGCCATCTGCGGGGCGTCCCACTGCCCGGAAACACCCAGTTCCACGGGGAAATCACCCGCTGCCGCGATTAACATTTTTTTACACCTCCGGCCAATCTATTTACTCGACGAACGCCTAAAATTTGTATAATCAGCGCTGGTGATCAAACGATTGTTTTAATTTTCAAGGAGCGCCCCATGCAGGAAAGTGTCTCAGGGCAGGTCGCCGCCTGTCACCGGCCGCCGCCGGCCGGGAATCTCTCACCGGGGCGTTGCCCTGGAGCAGCGGCTGGGGCACGGCAGCAATGCCGGCCGACCGCCCCGCTCTGGCTTGCCTTCCTCATGCTGCTCACCGGCTGTGCGGCGGTGGGCCCGGACTACCAGCCGCCGGTCGCCAAGGTGCCGGCCGGCTGGCACAGCGCCACCACCCCGGCCGGGGTCACCGTAACCGCCACCTCGCCCGAGGCACTGGCCCACTGGTGGACGGTGTTCAACGACCCGCTGCTTACCAGGCTCACCAAAGAGGCGGTGGCCGGCAACACCGATCTGCGCCAGGCGCAGGCGCGGCTCCGCGAGGCACGCGCCCGCTGGGGAGCAAGCCACGCCGACCGCTTCCCAACCGTTGACCTGAACGGTTCCACCACCCGCAGCCACGGCAACGAGGAAACCGGCTCCGGCACCACCCATACGCTCTACTCGGCGAGTTTCGACGCCAAATGGGAACTCGACCTCTTTGGCGGCAACCGCCGCGCCGAAGAGGCGGCCAAGGCAGACTTCGAGGCGAGTGTCGAAGACCGCAACGACGTGCTGGTGAGCCTGCTTGCCGAGGTGGCCAGAAACTATGTGGACCTCCGCGCCACCGAGACGCGGCTCGACATAGCCCGCCAGGGCGTCGCCAGCCGCGAGGATACTCTCACCATGGTAGAGCAGCGGCTGGCCAGCGGACTCGCCACCGAACTCGACCGACAACAGGCCGTCACCAACCTCGAACAGGCCCGGGCACAGATTCCCGGCCTTGAAACCGACCTCGCCCAGGCGAAAAACCGCCTGGCCGTGCTCCTCGGGAAACCCCCTGGCGCCCTTGCCGAGGAATTCGCCGCCCCGGGCCCGGTACCTGAGGCTCCGGCCGAGATCGTCATCGGCGTGCCGGCCGACACGCTGCGCCACCGTCCCGACGTTCGCCGTGCCGAGCGCCAGTTTGCCGCTCAGACGGCGCGCATCGGCGAGGCCACCGCCGCCCTCTATCCCGATTTATCCCTCTCCGGCTCCATCGGCCTCGACGCCCTATCCCCCTCGCATCTCTTCTACCATACCGCCCGCTCCTCAGCGGTTGGGGCGGGCCTCAACTGGCCCCTCATCGATTTCGGCGCCATCCGCCGCAACATCGAAGTGCAGAATGCCCTTCAGGAGGAGGCACTAGGCAATTATGAAGGGACGGTGCTCTCCGCCCTCGAAGAGGTGGAAAACGGCCTCACCGCCTATGCCAGCGAACAAGAACACTGCCAGGCCCTGACGCGGGCGACCGCCGCGGCGGCCAACGCCCTCGCCCTGGCCCGCGCGAAGTACACCGCCGGCCTCAGCGACTTTCTCACCGTGCTCGACAGCCAGCGCACCCTGCTCACCCTCCAGGATCAGCTGGCCGCAAGCCGCTCCACCATCGCCACCAACCTGATCAGCCTCTACAAGGCCCTGGGCGGCGGCTGGGCCACCCAGCCCGCTCCGGCCCCGACCAAGGCCTCACCACAGGGATGAACCGCCATGCCCGACCCGCAAACCACCACCGACGACATCTCCCGCAGCCTCGACCTCGCCTCCCACCGCTCCTCGCCCTGGCGGCGCCGGCTGCTCTGGCTCCTTCTGCTGGTGCTCCTGGCCGGCGGCGGAATCTTTTTCTGGCGCGGCGCCAAGCCCGCCGCCCCGCTCCGCTACAAAACCACCACCGTGCAGCGGGGGGATCTCACCGTCATCGTCACCGCCACCGGAGCCCTGGAGCCCACCAATCAGGTTCAGGTGGGCAGCGAACTCTCCGGTACCGTCCGCACCGTGGCCGTTGATTACAACGACCGGGTCAAGGTGGGGCAGGTGCTGGCCCGGCTCGACACCGCCAAACTCGAAGCCCAGGTGGTCGAAGCCAAGGCGGTGCTCGCCGCCGCCGTGGCCAAGGTAGAGCAGACCAAGGCCACCCTGGTCGAATCCGCCCAGAACCGTGACCGGCTTCGCAAGGCCAAGGAACTGAGCCTCGGCCGCATCACCTCGCAGCAGGATCTCGATACGGCCGAAGCGACCTGGCAGCGCGCCAAGGCGGATCTCGCGGCGGCCCAGGCCAGTGTGGCGCAAGCACAAGCATCCCTCGATGCCGAGCAGACCAACCTCGCCAAGTCGGTGATCTACTCGCCCATCAACGGCGTCGTCCTCACCCGATCGGTGGAGCCGGGCCAGACCGTTGCCGCCTCGCTCCAGGCACCGGTGCTCTTCACCCTTGCCGAGGATCTCACCAAGATGGAACTTCACGTGGACGTGGACGAGGCCGACGTGGGCCAGGTCCGCGAGGGGCAGGGCGCCTCCTTCACCGTCGACGCCTACCCCGACCGCACCTTCCCGGCCCGGATCACCCAGGTCCGCTACGGCGCCCAGACCGTGGACGGTGTGGTGACCTATGAAACCGTCCTCTCCGTCGACAACTCGGACCTCACCCTGCGGCCCGGCATGACCGCCACCGCCGACATCACCGTCAACCGGGTGGCCGGCGCCCTGTTGGTCCCCAATGCCGCCCTGCGCTTTACGCCACCGGCAAAGGAGGAGGCAGCCGCCAACGACAACCAGGGCGGCAGCCTTCTCAGCCGCATCTTTCCCCGGCCGCCGTCGCACCGGGGCGGCAAACGGTCCACCATGGCCAAGAAGAACGGCCGGAAGCAGCGCCTCTGGACCCTGGCGAACGGCGCTCCCGTGGCCGTCGCCGTTACCACCGGCGCCACGGACGGGGCGATGACGGTGGTGGGCGGCGACGGGGTGCATGAGGGAATGGCGTGCGTAGTCGATGTGGAGAGTATCCCGCGATGAGTGGCACCGCTTCCTCCCAGCCGCCCCTCATCCGCCTTCAGGGGGTGACCAAGGTCTACGGTCACGGCCAGGCGGCCATGGCGGCGCTGCGCGGCATCGACCTCACCATCCTGCCGGGCGAATTCGTCGCCGTCATGGGGCCCAGCGGTTCGGGCAAATCCACCTGCATGAACATCCTCGGCTGTCTCGACACCCCCAGCCACGGCACCTACCTCTTCCGGGACGTGGCGGTGGAAAGGCTCGACCGCAACCAGCGCGCCCTGCTCCGCCGCCGTTACCTGGGCTTTGTCTTCCAGGGCTACAACCTCCTCAACCGCACCTCGGCGCTTGAAAACGTCGAGCTGCCCCTGATCTACCGGGGCCTGCCCCGGGCCGAGCGCCACCGGGCCGCCCGGGCGGCGCTCGCGGCGGTTGGACTCACCGAGTGGGAACATCACACCCCCGGTGAACTTTCCGGCGGCCAGCAGCAGCGGGTNNCAGCGGGTGGCCATCGCCCGGGCCATTGTCACCGGTCCGGCGGTGCTCTTTGCCGACGAGCCCACCGGCAACCTGGACACGGCCCGCAGCCGGGAGATCATGGAACTGCTCACTTCCCTCAACCGAGAGCAGGGACTCACCGTGGTCATGGTGACCCACGAACCCGACATGGCCGAGTACGCTGGCCGCATGGTCCACTTTGTCGACGGCCTGGTGGCGTCGGACAGCACCGGGGGGCGGAACTGATGAAATCCTCCTCCCAAACGCCGATCCGGTGCCAGCGGCAACCGCGGGCTCTTACCCCAGCGGGAGGTTCCTTCTGATGCTCTGGAACGCCTTTCTCCTCGCCCTGCGCGAGATCCGCCGCAACGTGCTCCGCTCGGCCCTCACCATCCTCGGCATCGTCATCGGGGTGGCGGCGGTGATCACCATGGTCACCATCGGCGGCGGCGCCACGGTACAGGTCACCCAGCAGATCGCCAGCCTCGGCACCAACCTCCTCATCGTCCGGCCCGGCCAGCACATGGGAATGGGCCAGCGGGGCGCGGCCCCGTCCTTCAAACTGGAAGACGCCACCGCCATCGCCAGGGAGATCGAGGCCGTGGCGGCGGTGGCGCCCTCGTCCTCCCAGTCGGCCACCGCCGTCTTCGGCAACGCCAACTGGTCCACCTCGGCGAACGGCGTTGACAACCGCTACTTTGCGGTGCGCAACTGGCACCTGGCCGATGGACGCGAATTCAACGAGGGGGAACTGCGGGGCGGGCGAGCGGTCTGCATCCTGGGGGAAACGGTGCGCCAACAGCTGTTCGGCGACCATAACCCGGTGGGCAGCAAGATCCGGCTGGGCAAGATCTCCTGCCAGGTCATCGGACTCCTGGAGGCCAAGGGCCAATCCACCATGGGCCGGGACCAGGACGATCTGGTGCTGATACCGTTACGTACCTTCCAGCGGCGTATCGCCGGCAAGCAGGACATCGACCTCATCCAGGTTTCGGTAAAGGAAGGGATCCCAACGGAGAAGGCCCAGGCGGATATCGAGCAGCTGCTGCGGGAACGCCGCCACCTGGGCACCAGCGAGGATGACGATTTTCAGGTCATGGACTTGAAGGAACTCACCAAGATGCTCACCGGCACCACCCGTATCCTCACCACCCTGCTCGGCGCGGTGGCGGCGGTGAGCCTGCTGGTGGGCGGCATCGGCATCATGAACATCATGCTGGTTTCGGTCACCGAGCGGACCCGCGAGATCGGCATCCGGCTCGCCATCGGCGCCCTGGAGCGCGAAGTGCTCCTGCAGTTCCTGGTGGAGGCGGTGGTGCTCTCCTCCTTCGGCGGGGTGGTGGGTATCCTCCTGGCGCTCGCCGCCTCGCTTGGCTTCACCGTCCTGCTCACCGTCCCCTTCATCCTCAACCCGGGCATCATCGTGCTTGCCTTCCTCTTCTCGGCGGCGGTGGGCGTGATCTTCGGCTTCTTCCCGGCCCGCAAGGCGGCTCAACTCGATCCCATCGAAGCACTGCGTCACGAGTGAATCGAAAAGCTGTGGGCGGTCGGCATTGCGCAACCGCCGAAACCGGCCCGCGGTCAGTGGTTCGGCCAACCCGCCAATGGCCGCCGGCGAACCGCCCCCTGCAAGGCAGCGACTTTCAGGATGCCCCTTGAGGTGGCAACCCCGATGGCGCCCTTGTCAAGTTCCCCCCCACCGCCACCAGCCGAGCGCCAACAAAGCGAGAACGGCGGCGGCGAGCGCCACGGCCAGCGCGAGCCCCCTCCGCCCGCGGGCCGGCCGGGGCTGACGCGCGATCTCGGCCAACAGCTCGGCGCGCCAGCGCGCCGAGGGTTCGAGCCGTTCTCCTTGCCTCCGCACCTGCCTCAGTATCTCCAGCAATCGAAAAAGAGCGTCCCTGCTCAATTGCATCGATGTCTCCGCCTCAGAATCCTTTTCGTCTTACTCCGTGAGCGCTCATCCGCCCGCCAGCGCGCCGCCCCAGCCCGTGGGCACGGATTCAGGCGTTGGTCAACTCATCGAGTACCCCCTGCAGCTTCTTCCGTGCCCGGTGGGAACGGATCTTGACGTTGGCCACACTCAAACCAAGCAGTGCCGCCGTCTCCACACAGCTGTACCCTTCGATGTGGATCAGTTCCACCACCATCCGATCGCCGGCAGAGAGCTTGCCCAGCAGCCACTGCAGCAGATCACGCGCCTCGATCTGCTCGGCAAGGCCGGCCCGCTCCTCGGCGCTGCTGGATAACGCCCTTTCCAGCCAGTCGAGGTGCTCCTCGCCCAGCGCGCTCACCGCTATCTCCGGCGACCGGTACCGCTGACGCCAGAAGTCATGACAGGTCCGCACCGCAATGGCGGTGAGCCAGTTTTTGAAACAGCCGCGGTTGCTGAACCGCGCAAGCCCCCGATACGCAGCGACAAAGGCATCGTGGGCCGTCTCCTCGACAAACTGGCTTGCCACGTGCCGATTGACGATCCGGAAAACATAGTGCTGGTAGCGCTCGACGAGGAGCGCGAAGGCATCAGCATTGCCGGCCACCACCCGTGCCACGATTTCTCCGTCTGCCAACTGCAATTGCTCTTCTTTCATGACGCCCCGTTTTTCGCCTGACTTGCCGAGAAAGGTTCCCAGGCCCATAAGCCTGCCGGGAACAAACCCGACGGCGCCGCTCACCCCCACGGACGAACGACTCCGCCTCCTCTTCTCTCCTCTTCGTCGGCAGAACGAAAAACTCGCGTAAAGATTATGTAATCTTTTCAACAAGTTGCATTAACAAATCTTTACACTTCAGGGGATAAAAAAACCTCCTCCCAACCGGCGGCGACCGGCGGCGCCCCCCGCCACCGGGTCCATCCGTAAAAAATCATGCCGCTTTCAGGCACCCGCCCACCTCGCCGGAACGGCCGGCAAAAAATGCCGGCCTGCTTCAAATAGTGTCCATCAGGGTCTGCATCATATCGTCCGCCATGCTGATCAGCTTGGCGGCCGCGGCATAGGCCTGCTGGTACTTGACCAGATTGGCCATCTCCTCGTCGAGCGAGACGCCGGAAACCGAATCGCGCAGCGTGTTGAGCTGGTCGGTCAGGGTAGAGTTGTAGTCGACGCTGTCGTTCACCGCCTGGCTCGCCGCGCCGATGCCGCTCACCAGGGTATTGTAGAACTGGTCGAGGGTGGTGGGCGTGGTGGCGCCGGTGAAGGCGACGTCCTCACGGTCCCGCACCTCGCCTACCAGCAGGGCATTGGAGTTATCACCGCTGTAGATTTCGCCGGTATCGCTCACCTGTCCCGCGGCCAGATAATCGAGGTTGTCGGCCACGGTTTGATTGATGCCGATGGAGCCGGCGTCACTGCCGGTGAAGAAGGTGTTCAATTCGGCGCTGGACAGGAAATTCGAGGTGTCGTTGGCAAAGGCAAAGCCGTGGCCGCTCGCCGGGGTGAGGACCAGCCGGCCGTCACGCACCGAGGCGGTGAGCAGGGAGGAGGCACCGGATGCCTTGGCAACCGCTCCGTTGATGGCATCGGCGACATCGTCGAGGGTGGTGGCCCGATCAAGATCGACGTGCACCGGCGCGGCCAGGGCCGGAGAACCGTCACTGTCGTAGAGCCAGAGGTCGAAGCCGCTGTTGTCGGTTGTTATCTCGCCGCCGTAGGCAAGCCCCAGGAGCGAGTCGCTCACCGCGTGGTCGGCGGCGGTAAAGGTAAGCCGCCCGTCGCCCGCCTCGTCATCGCTCGCCACCCCGCCGCCCCCAAGCCCCAGCTGGGAGAGGATGCTGTCGTCGCTGCCCGCCGTGATGGTCATCGGTTCGGTGGAAAAAAGGGCCACCTCGCCGGTGTTGTGGGTGGCGTCGGCGGTAAAGGTGCCGTTTGCGAGCGCTAGCTTTGCCTCGCCGCTCGCCTGCGGGTCGAGTCCGTCGATAACGATCTGCGACCCGTCACCGCTCACCGTGTTGCGAAGCACGATGCTGTTTGTCTCTCCGCCGTTGCCGCCGTCGCCCACCTCGGCGGTGATGGTCATCGCCGGGCCGGTGGCCGGGTCGCCGTTATGGGCCGCGATGGCGTTGTTGATGGCGGCCACGAGGTTTGTGGCGGTTTCCTCACTGCTCTCGTCCGTCGTGGCGGCATAGGAGACGGCGATACCGTTGACGGTGAAGTCCACGGTTTCACCGGCGGCAAGACCGGTCACCGGCGCACTGCCGCTCACCAGGGTGGTGAGCCGCGCCGTCACGCCGGCCGCGGCGTTGTTCACCGCCGTCACGGTATTGGCCGCCTTGGTCATGGCCAGGCCGTTGACCGCCGCCCCGCCGGCGATGCCGCCCAACGCGATACCGTTAACGGTCACGGCGCCGGCGTCAATGGCGGTGGTTGCCGCGCCCGTCGCCACCGTGGTGGAGAGAAGAGCGGTATCACCGGTTTGGCAGCTTTCAAGCTCCCCGGTGAAGGGCACCGTCCCCACCCCTTGCGCGTACTGCTGGTTCACTTCCCGGATCATGGCGTTGGCAAAGGCGTTGAACTTGCCGAGGGTGTTGCTGGGATCACCCTCCCGAAAGGCATCGAGGAGGTCGAGGTAGCCGCCGATCTTGCCCCCCAGCGCCACCTTGCCGCTCACCGCCGTGGCCGTGGTGTCGGCACTGCCGCTCCAGGTGAGCGAAGAGTCGGACCAGCCGAGCTGCGCCGCCTCGGTGCCATCCACCAGGGCATGACCGTCGGCGAGCATCACCTTGGTAGCGCCGTTGCCGGTTTCAATGGTGGTGATATCGACAAGACTTGCCAGCTCGCCGGTCAGCTGGTCGCGCTGGTCGCGCAGGTCGTTGGCCTGGGAGGTGGGGGTTTCAGTGGCGCTGATCTGGCCGTTGAGTTTGGCGATCTGGGCCGCGAGGGTGTTCGCCTGTTCCACCGCGCCGGCCATGGAGGTGTTGATATCGGTACGCAGGGTGCCGATCGAGTCGTTCATCCCCTGAAGCTTGTCCACCAGCAACTGGCCCTGCTGGATCACCCCCTGGCGGGAGGCGTCGATTTCCGGGTTGTCGGCCAGGGTCTGCCAGCTGTCCCAGAACTGGTTGAGCAGATCGTTCACCCCCCCCGTATCATCGGTTTCGTTAAAGATGGACTCGGCGACCTGATAGACCTCCTGCTGCGCCGAGAGATAGCCGGTGGTGCTGTTCTGCGTCACCAGCTGCTTGGCGATGAACTGATCGTACTGGCGCGCAATCCCGCTGGCCAGCACACCGTTGCCCAGGTTCCCCACCGCCACCGAGGAGGGGGTGGCGGTGGTCAGAGTGACGCTCTGGCGGGAATAGCCGTCGGTATCGACGTTGGCGATGTTGTTGCTGGCAACGTTCACCGCGGTCTGCTGGGCAAGGAGTGCCTCCTTGCCGATGTTGAGAATGGTTGCAATGCCGGCCATGCCCGAAGCCTCTTCGTCCGGATGGGGTTACGCCAGTTTGCCGCTGCGAGACGGCCCTTCCGAATGCAAACGCCCTGGAACCGCGCCGCCCCACTCAGCCATCGGTGCCGGTGGCGGTCGAGGAGGAGGTGGTGCTGGTGGTGCCGTCGGCCACGCTGGTGATCACCGAGACATCCACCGGCAGGTAGTTGTCCATGGTGAGGGTGGCGGTGCCGGATGAAAAATCCACCCCGGTCACCGTGCCGCTGCTCCGGTACTCGACGTCCACATCCTTGCCGGTGGCGTCCTGGGCACTGACCACAAACTGGTAGGGTCCGTCGTCAACCTTGGTCCCGGCGTTGGTGGTGCCGTCCCAGGAGAGCTGGTAGGTGGTGTCGCCGGCGAGCCCCCCCAGATTCATGGTACGGACCACGTTGCCGCTGGCGTCCTTGATGGTCACGCTGCAGGAGTCGGCCGCCCCGGCCAGGCTGAAGGTGGCGCTGCTCGGCTCGCCGTTGTTGACCGCCACCATGTTGGCGGTGGACGAAACCTCCTTGCCGAGCAGGGTGAGGAGCTGCAGGTTGTTCTGCGACTTCTGGTAGTTGAGCAGCTGCTCGACGTTGTCGGCCATCTCCATGGTCGCCTCCATGTTGCTGAACTGGGCAAGCTGGGAGGCCATGTCAGAACTCTGCATGGGCTGCAGGGGATCCTGATACTGCATCTGGGTGATGAGCAGATTCATGAAGTCGTTCCGATCCAGTTTCGACTTGCCCACCGTTTGGATTTGCTGGCTGGTGTCCTGGGCGGTCACCGAAGCGAGTGATGAAACCGTTGTCATTCCCTTCCCTCCTCATCTGGACACAGGGGAAGCGGCCAGCGGACTGGGCCGCGGTTTTTCTTCTACACAGGAATAGTCGCTGGGGGACTGCCGCCGGTTACGCGTTTTTTGTCGGCTTGAAATTTTTCTGACTCCCCCCGGCCCGACCCGGCGAGGGTGCTCGAATGAAGACGCCGGCGCCAATCAAATAGTTTGTAACCTGACCCGCAACGCCAGCGACTTCAGATATAAACGCAATCAGGGCGCGACAGGGCAACGCCCTCGCCCCACCCGAAGACAATCACTTCATTAAAAAGGAGGAAGGGATGTCCAGTATCAGCGGATTAGGCAGCAGCATGTTGAGTTCCATGGCGCAGATGAGCAGTATGCGACCCCCGTCGCCCCCCAGCCCGGATGAGATGTTCAAGAAGGTTGACACCGATGGGAACGGCACCATCAACCAGTCCGAGCTGCAGACCTTTGCCGACAAGATGGCCGAGCGCACCGGCAACACCATTGACACCGAGGAGGCGATGAAGACCTATGACGTCGACGGCGACGGCGCGCTTTCCAAGGACGAAATGGAGAAGATGATGAGCGACCTGAAGGAGAAGATGGGCGGCAAGCCGCCCATGCCGCCGCCGCAACAGGCCCTCAACGCCTATAGCAGCTCGGACAGCAGCAGTAGCAGTGGTAGCAGTAGCGATAGCAGCAGCAACAGTGGCAGTAGCAACAACAGCGACCTGCTTGCCAGCCTGTTGCAGATACTCGCCAGCAGCGGCAGCGAAGAGTCCTCCACCTACATGCCGCTGAACATCTCGGTGTGATCCCGACAGGAAGGATGAGACAGGCCCCGGGCCGGTTCGACAGGAGGGGAGAAGTCGGACCCGGCCCGGGCAGGAATGGCTTTACCCTCTAGCCTTTAACGGCATTTCCAGTTCCACCACCAGGCCGCCGCCCGCGCAGTTGTGCGCGGTGAGGCTGCCGGCGTGGAGGCGCACCGCCCGCTCGGCGATGGAAAGACCAAGACCGGTGCCGCCGCTCTCCCGGTCGCGGGCCTCGGCAACCCGGTAGAAGGGCTTGCAGATGTTGGCGAGATCTGCCGCCGGAATACCGGGCCCATGGTCCCGGACCCGCACCACCGCCGTCTCGCCGCCGGCCGCCCCCCGAACCTCCAAAGTCACCCCCACCTCGGTGTCGGGCGCGGTGTAGAGCACGCTGTTGCGCACCACGTTCTCCACCGCCCGCCGCAGCATCTCGCGGCAGCCGACAATCTCCGCCGCCGCGCTGGCCGTGAGCCGCACCCGCCGCTGGCGGCTCCGGGCCTCGAAATCCGCGTCGGCGACCACCGCCCCCACCAGCTCCTGGAGATCGACACGTTCCTGGCGGAGATTGCCGGTGCCGCTTTCAAGCATGTTGAGAGTCATCAACTCGCCGATGAGCTGGTTCAGGCGGTCGGCCTCGGTTTCAATGCGGGTCAGGGGCGAGGCGGCCGCCGCATCGGCCCGCTGCCGGGCGATTTCCAGCGCCACCTTGAGGCGGGCCAGGGGGGAACGGAGTTCGTGGGAGATATCGCTCACCAGCCGCCGCTGCGACTCCACCAGCCCCTCGATGCGCTGGGCCATGGTGTCGAAGTCGCGTCCCAGGTCAGCCACCTCGTCGCCCCTGCCCTTGACCGCCAGCCCCGCCCCCACCCGGGCGGAAAAGTCGCCGCCGGCAATGCGGTTGGTCGCCTCGCGGAGACGCCGGATGGGCGCGGTGAGGGAACGGGTAAGAAGGTAGCAGACGATGCCGCCCGCCAGCAGGAAGGCTATGTTCTGGGTGATCATCGGCTCGGGCGGCGGGAAACCGTGGCCATGGGCGGGGTTGTCCGGGGTGGGCACGTGAAGGACGATGATCCGGGAAACGCCGTCGGTTGAGGCGAGCCGCTTGCCGAGTCGGAAGCCGATGCCGGGCCGGGGATGAAACTCCGGAAGTTCGCCGGCGGCAAGCCGTGCCACGTACTCCGCCACCCACTGGGGTTGCTGCCGCTGGCCCAGCACCGGCTTGCCATCGGCAAAGAGGTAGAGGTTGATGCGGTTGCGGGTCTTGAGCTGCTCCACATAAGCGCTGAGGCCGACCTGACCGCCTCCGGCGAGGCTTTGCAGGGCCTCCTCACCGAATCGGTCCAGGGCCTGGTTGGCAAAGAAGCGGAGTGTCGGGTCAGAAGGGCGCGGCCGGCCTGAAACCGTCACCAGATAGAAGGTGAGCCCCATGAGGACGATGGTGAGCCAGAAGCTGAAAAAAATCTTAAAAAACAGACTTCGCATCCGCCCCACCCTGCAGTTGCCCCGCCTCCCGCCCCGGAACCTTGGCGTACAGATAGCCCACGCCCCGAACCGTCTTGATCCGCTCCAGTCCATAGACCTCGTGGCCCAGCTTCTTGCGCAGGCTGCTGACGTGCACGTCGACGCTGCGGTCAAAGGAAGAGAGCTTGCGGCCCAGTACCTGTTCGGCGAGGGTCTCCCGGCTCACCACCGCGCCGGCGGCCCGGAGCAGTTCCTGGAGCAGGGAGAACTCCACCGAGGTCAACTCCACGGCGCACCCCTTCTGGAACACGGTCCGGGTGTCGGCGTCGAGCACCAGATCGCCCACCGCCAGCCGGGTCGCCATCCCCTGCTGCCCAGGGGGAGGAGGCACGCTGCGCCGCCGAATGGCGCGGATGCGGGCCAGGAGTTCCCTGGGGTTGAAGGGCTTGGGCAGGTAGTCATCGGCCCCCATCTCAAGACCAACGATGCGGTCGATCTCTTCCCCCCGGGCGGTGAGCATGAGCACCGGCAGGGTCGACTGGGACCGGATGGCGCGGAGCACCTCGAAACCGCTCATCCCGGGCAGCATGACGTCGAGCACCACCAGATCGGGTGGATCGGAGAGCGCGTCCTCAAGGCCCAGCCCGCCGTGGTGGGCAAGGCGCACGGTAAATTCCTCCGAGCGCAGGTAATCGGCAAGCAGTTCACAGAGTTCGGTGTCGTCGTCGATGATCAGGATCTCACTCATCACGGGCCCGTTGGCAGTAGAGGATAATAGCGGCACAGCATGCTGCATCCTACCCGGCAGCCGCGGCCACGACTGTAAAATAGTGTTAAGCGCCGAGGCGGGGATTGACACCGCCGCCGGTGCAACAGAACTTTACATCATTTCACCGCAAATTAACGGCAGCCAGGGGGCGGAGCCGCTACCCTGGGCGGGAAGGAACAACCATCCCTCACCTTTTCTCTGGAGGTCTGCCATGCTTGCCCAAAAACTTCGTATCGGGGCCACCGGCCCCATCGCCGCCCTCGCTCTCTTCTCCCTGACCGGCAGCGCCCTTGCCCTTCAGAACCCGCCATCTCCCGAACAACGGCTGGAACAGCTCACCGAACGGCTCCACCTCGACGTCCAGCAGACCGCCAAGGTCAACGCCCTCATGGCGCAGTCCCGCGCCCGGCGGCAGGCACTCCTGGCCCGGTACGGCCTCACCGACGAGAAACTGCACGCCCTGCTCGACGAACTGCGCGACGACGGCGAGGACACCAGGGAGGCGCTGGACGACATCCTCACCAGGCGGCAACGGCATGCGCTGCGGGGAATGATGTGGGAACACGGCGAGCGCGGCGAACGGCCCGGCCCGCCCCTGCCACCCGCGGACGACCACGACGAGCGCTGAACCCCATCGCAAGGCCACCTGCCATGACAATTAAAAATCTCCCTTACCAAGGCCTCCCCATGCCGTATTCCATTTCCCTGATCTTCACCCTGCTCGCCATCCTTCTGGCCACCGGGGGATGCGCCCCCACCCCGGAACTCCACAGCGACTGGACGTCGCGGCCCGGCGTCGCGGGCGGCCACGACCGCGAATGGCAGATGGACAACGCCCTCCGGGATGAAAAGTCCCAGGTGGTGCTCGGGGTTCGCAACGACAGCGACTTCCTCTACCTGCGCCTCACCACCGCAAGCCGGGCCACCCAGAGGCTTCTCCGCCGCGCCGGCCTCACCGTCTGGCTCGACGCCACGGGGAAAAAGGCCGAAACCTACGGAATCCGCTTCCCGCTTGCCAAGGAGTCAGACGGCCCGGCCGCTCCTCCTGGCGGTGATTGGCAGCCTCCCGACCAGACCCCGACCGCCGACCAGGGCGGGGAGGAGGGGCAGGAGGCGGAAATCGTCACCACGCCCGACTCCGCCGGCGAACGGCTGCCGGTGGCAGAACTTGCCAAGCAGGGCTTTGCCATGCAGCTCAGCCTTCGCCAGGGAGTGCTGATCTACGAACTCCGGGTGCCCCTGGCCAGCCAGGACGGCCAACCGGGCCTGCGGCTCCAGGGCGAACAGCGACAAGCCCTGTTGATCGGCCTCGTCAGTGGCTCCGACGCCAGCCCCCATCATCCGACGGCCGACAGGGACGAAGGCATGCCGGCCGGCAGGGGAGGCCCGCCGGACATGGGCGGCCCGCCCATGGGTGGCTCCGGCATGGGTGGGCCGCCTGACGGCGGACCGGGCGGCGGGCGGCCACCCGGGGGAGAAGAGCGGACCCAGTCCCTGGAACTCTGGACCCGGGTGGTTCTCGCCCAAGGACCGGACGGGCGGTAGAGGCATGGGAGGAGGGGCCGGACGCCGTTGCCGGCCCTCCCCCCCCCCGCATCCGCGACCCGTTTTCCTTCCGTACCGCTCCGACCGATGGCAGCCGGGCCGACCGCGCCCGGCGCCACTCTCGCCTTTCCCCTCCCGACCGGCGGTCTCCCTGCCTTAAATCCTTGACAGCAACAGTGTCAGTCTATAATTTGATGAATTCGTAATAACCTGGAATCATTGCCGTGTCACGATAAGATGCGCTCCGTTACGCACCGGCGGCGGGTGCCCGGAGGAATCGTTCTCCTGACCGGACACGGTTTCCCCCGTGCCTTGCCTCCCCTCGCAGGCAACGACAGAGACCAAGGGTTATGCCATGCGGCACGTGCACACCGTTGTCATCGGCGGCGGCCCCGGGGGGCTCGCCTGCGCCACCGCCCTCGCCAGAAGCGGCATCGAGGTTCTGCTGATGGAGCGCAAGCCGCAGCCGGGGCCCAAGGTCTGCGCCGGCGGGGTCACCTGGGCCGGGCTGGGAGCCAAACTGCCGCCGGAACTCATCGAGCGCGCCTTTGTCTCACAGAAGATCTGCTCCCGCTGGCAGACCGCCCGGGTCAGCACGCCGCGACCCCTGGTTTCCACGGTAAACCGACAGACCCTGGGCGAGGAGATGGCGCGGCAGGCCCGGGCGGCCGGGGCAACGCTGCTCACCGACACCAGGGTGCTGGCCATTGCCGACCGCCACGTCGACACCACCGCCGGCCGCTTCGGCTACCGCTGCCTGGTGGGGGCAGACGGCAGCCAGTCGCTGGTCCGCCGGTATCTCGGCATCGCCACCGAGCGGGTCGGGGTGGGGATCAACTGCCAGCTGTCCGGTGAATTCGCCGAAATGGAGTGGCATCTCGACACCAGCCTCTTCCGCAGCGGCTACGCCTGGATCTTCCCCCACCGCCACTCCGCTTCGGTGGGCGCCTACGCAAGCCGCGCGGCCATCAGCGCCGCCACCCTCCTCGCCCGGTTCCGTGAGTGGTGCGCGGCGCAACGGATCGATATCAGCGGCTGCCGGCCCCGGGCCGCGGTAATCAACTACGACTACCGGGGTCTGCGCTTCGGCAACCGCTTCCTGGTGGGAGACGCCGCGGGGCTCGCCTCGGGGCTCACCGGCGAGGGGATCTACCCGGCGGTGATCTCCGGCGAGGCCGTGGCCCGGCTGATCGTCGACCCGGCCGCCTCCACCCCGCGGCTCGATCGCGTTGTCCAGCGGCAGCAACGCCATAACCGGCTGCTCGCCCTGGCCGGTAGCGGCCCGCTGCTGGGCGGGCTGGTCATGGAGGGAATCCTGCTCGGGCTGCGCAGTGGCCTCATCCCCTGCAGCGCCCTGGAAATGGGAGAAGAAGAGGTGTAAGCGCCCTGCCCGCCCCCCCCCTGCGGGCGGTTACCAAGTCAGAGGGTACCGTCTCCTCTTCCTCTGGACGATGCCGGGAACGACCAACGACAACTTGTGTGCCAACGACTGCCGCCCGCCCCGACACCGGGACCGGCCGCAGCCCCCCCTTTCACCCCAAGGACGCCTGAAATGACCGAGCCCAAAGCCAAGAACCGTACCCTGCTCTACAATATCCTCTTCCTGCTGGTCTGCGGCGGCATCTTCCTCTTTCTCTGGGAAGCACCGCCGGAAACCACCGCCAAGCTCCCCCGCGACGCCAAACATCTCAAATTCTATGACATGAAGAAAAAGGAGGCGGAACAGTACTGCCAGGAGTGCCACCGCCCCGACGGCGAGGTGCCGCTCTCCAAGGAGCATCCGCCCAAGTACCGCTGCCTCTTCTGCCACAAAAAACAGCAATGAGCATCACCCTCCCCCTCGCTTCGCTGGCCGAAACCGTGGCTCTGGGCGAGCGGCTCGGCGTCACCGCCAGCCCCGGCGACGTCATAACGCTCGCCGGCGGTCTCGGCGCCGGCAAGACCACCCTCACCAAGGCCATCGGCCGTGGCCTCGGGGTTCCGGCCGAATGCTACATCACCAGTCCAACCTTCAGCCTGCTCCACGAATACCCCGGTCGGCTGCCCCTTTACCACATGGATCTTTACCGGCTGGCCGGAGAGGAGGAAATCGAGGAACTGGGATTCGAGGATTATCTTTACGGCGAGGGGCTGTGCGTCATCGAATGGCCGGAGCGGCTGGGGGGGCTGACGCCACCTAACCGGCTGCACATCGATCTCTACTTTGCTGGGGAGACGGCCCGCCGGGCGGTGCTCACCGCCCACGGCGCCGGCTGGCAGGCAGGAATCGGAAAACTCCTCGACACTTGACAGGAGCCACCGAGCCTGAGGTTCTTCAGGAGGAGGAGGAGGCGAGCCGCTCGGCTTCTTCCCTGAGAAAGGCAACGAGGCGGTCCTTGACAATGGGCTTGGAGAGAAAACCGTTCATCCCCACCCCATAACATGCCTGCTCGTCTTCCTTCCGGGCATGGGCGGTGAGGCCCACGATGACCAGGGGGCGCTGCCGGTCACGCAGCCCGGCGTACTCTGCCCGCCCGGCCGGCGAGGCCTCGATCTCCCGGATCTTGCGGGTTGCCTCCAGCCCGTCCATGTTGGGCATCTGCACATCCATCAGCACCAGATCAAAGGGGTGCGCCCGCAGTTGGGCCAGGGCTTCCAGGCCGTCACTGGCCACGGCCAGTTCACACCCCTGCTTGGAGACGATGATGCTGGCCAGCCGCTGGTTGACCGGGTTGTCCTCCACCAGCAGGATCCGCAGGGCGCCCACTCCTCCGACCGGGGCGTCTGCTTCGACCGAAGCCGCCTCCGCCGCCGGCGCGAGCGGCAAAGGCCGCCGCGACGCCATGGGGATGGAGAAAATAAAGCTGCTCCCCTCTCCCTCGACACTCTCCACCCGGATGTCACCGCCCATGAGCTTGACCAGCTGACTGCAGATGGCCAGCCCCAGCCCGGTGCCACCGTACTTGCGGGTGGTGGAGCCGTCGGCCTGGGTGAACTTGTCGAAGATGGCCTGCTGGCGATCGGCAGCGATACCGATGCCGGTGTCGCGGACCGAAAAGATGACCTCCACCTGCTCGCCGCAGCACCGGCCCGCCTGGACGATGATCGCCACCCGGCCCCGGTCGGTAAACTTCATGGCGTTGCCCACCAGATTGATGAGAATCTGCCGCAGCCGGTTGCCATCGCCAACCAGCAGGGCGGGCAGCCCCTCTTCGATCTCGACCATGAAGGCGACCTTTTTGGCCGCCGCCGGGAGCCGGAAGAGGCTGGCGACCCCCTCCACCAGCTCCCGCAGGGCGAACGGCTCGCTGTCCAGCTCCACCTTGCCGGCCTCGATCTTGGCCAGATCGAGGATGTCGTTGATGAGGACGAGGAGGTTGCCGGCCGCCTCCTTGATGGTCTTGGCGTATTCGCTTTGGTCAGGGTCCAGGTCGGTTTCCGAAAGCAGCTCGGAAAAACCGATGATGGCGTTCATCGGGGTGCGCAGCTCGTGGCTCATGTTGGCCAGGAACTCGTTCTGCAAGCGGCTCGCCTTTTCCAGGCGGGCGTTGGTGCTGCGGAGTTCCGCGGTCTGGCGGGCGATTTCGCTTTCAAGCTTGCGGGCGTACTCCTTTTCCTTTTCCTGAATGAGCCGGTACTGCCGGAAGTTGTCTTCGATGAGGGCGCTGTACTGCTGCTTATGGACGTTGATCTGCCGGTAGACCTGCTGGTTTTCGATGACCAGCAGCTGCTGTTCCTGATCGAGCAGTGCGTAATCGACCGCGCTCAACAGAAGATCCCGGCCGTGGGGTTCGACAAGGAGGTTGCCCTGGCGGCCGGGCAGGGCGGCCACCAGTACCGCCTCGGCCTTGGCCAGGGGCACGGCGTAGAACCATTCGCCACCCCGGCCCTGGGCGGCCACCAGTTCGTTGCCGGCCAGGGCCTGCTCAAGGAGGCCGGCAATGGTTGCCGCCTCCGCCGCCAGCGGGGAGCCGCCGGCCGGTTCGGTCACCACCACCCCGTCGTCGCCGTGCAGTTCGAGCCAGGCGTGTGGCAGGCGCCGCCGCAGGGTCTGCAGCAGGCCCCGCAGATCCTCTACGCCATCGACCAAATCGGCAAAAACGTTGTCAAAGTCGGTTGGAATCATCCCTGACGTCACGCGTTTGGATCGTACAGATCCTTGGCCTTGGCCATTTCGCCGGGCAGATCCCGCATGATGACCTTGTAGTTGGCCATCATGCTCCGCACGTGACGAACGAGATGGGGAGGCAGCGGATCGAAACGACCGACAATTGGCGAATAGTTCAACTTGCCGGCAATGTACTCGGCCAGTTGCAGGATACTGGTAATGCTGGTAAGGGGGTATTTTTTCTCTCGATCATGGTGGTGGCGGATCGCCTTGATCACCTCAGGCGGCAATCGCCAGTCCTTGGCGAGCAGGGTTCCCACCTCGCTGTGGTCACAGCCGATGATCTCCTGTTCGCATCCCACCAGAGTATTCTTGGATGGATCATAGACGCCACAGGCCCTGCGCAACGCCTCGCCGGCCAGCTGATCCTCGATGATCAGCCCGACGTCATGGATGATACCGGCCAGGAATACATCCTCCCCCTCCTGGCCAAAGATCCGCTTGGCAATCATCTCGGCGACGATGGCGACGGTGGCCGAATGAACCCAGAGGTTCTTGCGGGAAAAACCGTTTTCCGCCTCTCCGCCCCGGAAGAGGTTGCGCAGGGCCTCAACGGCCACCAGGTTGCGGAGATTCTTCATTCCCACGTAAACCACGGCCTTGGGAATGGACTCGACCTTGTTGATCAGGCCAAAATAGGGGCTGTTGACCAGCCGCAGGAGACGGGTCACCAGCACAGGATCGAGCTTGATGATCTCCTCGAAGTCCTGCATGGTGCTCCGCTCGTCGTTGACCAGGCGGGTCAGCCGAAGCGCCACGTGGGGCAAGGTCTTGAGGTCGGAAAATTTGGTGACCAGCTCTTTGGCGGAAGGCATGGATGGTCCGAAATGAGGATTACACGCGGCAATGCTCACCAGGACAGCGGCAATGCCCTTACAAGGTTAACGTTGAGTGTCTCTAGGATATAAGATGCCTTGACGCGGCCGGAAAAGCAACTCTTCTACCGTGCCCATGCCGACGGCGAGGGAAAAGCGGGAGTGACCGGGGCGGACGAGATGACACGCGCCGGGGAAACGGCAAGCCGGGGTGGCTCATTTCAGCGTTGCCAGCTGCTCCACCAGGGACGCCAGGGCGGCAAAATGTTGTTTGGCCTCCTCCAGATCGCCGGCGCGCCCGGCCTTCTCCATGGCGTAGGCCAGACCGGAAAGTTGCTCGATGCCGAGGCTGGCGGCGGCACCCTTGATGCTGTGGGCCGCGTCCCCCATCCCCATGGCATCGCCTGCCGTCATGGCTTCCTTGATCTTGGCCAAATCGTTGCGCGAAGAGGAGTCCAGCAGGTCGAGTAACTCCGCCAGCATCTCCTCGTCATCCCCCGCCTGCTCCAGGGCAAACGCTCTATCCCATTGTAGTTCAGCCATCGAATACCCTTCTATGGAGCCTCTTGCGAAATGGACCTCTACCCCGATCGGCTAAAAATACCCCGTGCGGCGTCTTCAATGTCAAATCGTCCTCTCCGCAGCACGGCTACGGTCCCGGCGACTTGACCTCTCATTGCGCAGAATATTTTTCTCCCGCTCTCGCTGCGAAGTTCATTTGGCTAAAGGCTCGATGGTAAAGAAATCAGCGGCAGCCTCCCTGCGCGACCGCAGGATATGCCTTGACAAGCCCGACCGCGGTCATCCCCAGGCGCCCGAAGGCCCCCCTCCATCCACGCGCACCACCGTTCGGAACTCTGTTCGGACTCTGTTTCAAGTACCATGAATATGGCCCCTTTTCAACTCTCAAGAGAGGCGAAGGGCGCGCCACGGCGATAAGGGTCAGCCACCGCCGCTGTCGGCGGCGGCGAGCAGCCGGTCAAAAGGGACAACGCCGTCGCGCAGCAAGGCAAGCCGCCCCTCGCGACAGCCGACCAGGGTGGAGCCCTTGCCCCCCGGGGTGATGCCGCCGTCGACAACCCAGTCGATGGCGGCGCCGAAGTCAGCGCGCACCTCGGCGGCCGTGGTGGCGGCTGGCTCGCCGGAGAGATTGGCGCTGGTGGCGGTAAGCGGCCCGCCGAAGGCGGCAAGCAGCTGCTCGGCAACGGGGTGGGGGGAGATTCGCACCCCGACCGTGCCGGTACCACCGGTGAGCCGCTTCGGCAGGTCAGACCGGCAGGGGAGGACCAGGGTCAACGGCCCCGGCCAGAAACGTTCCACCAGTGGGCCAAAGGGGGCCGGGACCTCACGGGCCAACAGGGGGAGTTGGGCGGTGGTCGAGATGAGAACCAGGATCGGTTTGTGCTGTTGCCGCCGTTTGACGGCGAAGAGACGGTCCAGGGCGGCGGGGTTGAAGGGATCCACCGCCAGGCCGTAATAGGTTTCGGTGGGAAAGGCGACCACCCCGCCCCGGCGCAGCACCGCCACTGCCGCCGCCAAATCGACGGCAGCGGGAGACGACGGAGGGAAAGCGGTTGCCACCACGGCTAAAAACGCCCGGCCACCGGCCTCAGCATGCCTGGGCCTCCACCTTGCGCGCCTTGGCCTCCACCTCGGCGGCCATGGCTTTTTTCTGCTCGGCAAGCTTCTCGGCCAGGGCCGAATCGGCAATGGAGAGGATCTGGCAGGCGAGGATGGCGGCGTTCTTGGCTCCGGCCTTACCGATGCCCATGGTGGCCACCGGCACCCCAGGGGGCATCTGGACGGTGGAGAGCAGGGCATCAAGGCCGTTGAGCGACGAGGCGTCCATGGGCACGCCGATTACCGGCAGGGTGGTGTGGGCGGCAAGCACGCCGGCGAGATGCGCCGCCATGCCGGCGGCGGCGACAATCACCTTCACCCCCCGCGCCCGGGCGGTTTCGGCAATCTTCATGGCCCGGGCCGGAGTCCGATGGGCCGAGGCCACGGTGATCTCGTAGGAAACCCCCATCTTCTTGAGAAAATCGGCGCAGACCTGCATGGTGGGAAGATCGGAGTCACTGCCCATGAGAATGGAAACCTGCGCGGCGCCGGCACCCCGGCGCAGGGCCTTGGCGCCGATGTCCCTGCGGAAGAAGCAGCCCTGCCAGCCGATGCGCCCCACCGCCTCGTAGGCCCGGTCTATGGCCGCGGCAAGCGTGGCGCCGATGGCGGTCACCCCCAGCACCCGGCCGCCTGCGGCAACCACACGGCCTTCCTTCAGCGCCGTCCCGGCGTGGAAAACCACCACGTCGTCGAGCTGGGCGGCGGAGTCAAGGCCCTCGATCACCTGGCCCTTGGCGTAGGAACCCGGGTAACCGCCCGCCGCCATCACCACGCACACCGTCGGCCGCGGATCGATCTCCAGGCTGATCTCGTGGAGCCGGCCGTCGAGCACCGCATCCATGATCTCCACCAGATCGGTCTTGAGCCGCATAAGCAACGGCTGGGCCTCGGGATCGCCGAAACGGCAGTTGAACTCGAGAACCTTGGCCCGGCCCTGATCGATCATCAGGCCGGCGTAGAGCATGCCCTTGTAGGGACGCCCCTCGGCGGCCATGGCCTTGACCGTGGGCAGCATCACCTCTTCCATCACCTGGCGGTGGAGAGCGTCGGTGACCACCGGAGCCGGAGAATAAGCGCCCATGCCGCCGGTGTTGGGACCCTGGTCGCCATCATGGGCCGCCTTGTGGTCCTGGGAGGTGGGCAACGGCAACACGGTCTTGCCATCGGTGAAGGCGATGAAGGACGCCTCCTCGCCGACCAGGAACTCCTCAACCAGCAACCGGTCTCCGGCCGCGCCAAATGCCTTGTCGGCCATGATCAGGTCAACGGCGGCCACCGCCTCCGCCACCGTGTGGGCCACCACCACCCCCTTGCCAGCGGCCAGGCCGTCGGCCTTGACAACCAGGGGGGCGCCCTGTTCCTCGATGTAGCGAACCGCCGCGTCGCGGTCGGTGAAGGTGCAGGAGTGGCCGGCGGGGATGGCATACTTGGCCAGCAGATCCTTGGTAAAGACCTTGCTTCCTTCGAGGGCCGCAGCCTGCCTGGTGGGTCCGAAAACCCGTTTTCCCGCCGCCTCGAGACGATCCACCAGCCCCAGGGTCAAGGGCAGCTCGGGGCCAACCACGGTGAGGTCGATCCCCTCCCGCTCGACAAAGGCCACCAAATCGTCCACCGCATCGGCACCAATCGCCACACAGGTGGCCAGGGTGGCGATCCCGGCATTGCCGGGCGCGCAGAACACGGTTTCCACCCTTGGACTCTGACGTAACTTCCAGACCAACGCATGCTCACGGCCACCGGCCCCCACAACCAAAACTTTCATAACCACTCCTTCCTGACAATTACATCACCCACCAAGGAGACTCCATTCCCCAGGTCACCCTCGCGGCAAAGATATCGCAAAATTTTTACAACCTACCCGCAGCGGCCGCAGCTTGTCAAGTCGGCCCCGCCTTTTTTAGCCGACAGCGGCCGGCGGCCCTAAAACAATAAATATTCGATTTTAATAAACATTCAACAGAAGCTGTCATTCCTTGCGCCAGTGCCGGCCCCCCCTCGCCCCAGCATCTGACTCCCGGCCGCAGCCCCCTGTCCGCCCCTTGCAGCGACTCCGTGCCCAGGGCCCGGCCGGCACTGTTTCCAAAAGAAACACAAACTGACAGGAAAGCTAATTTTCACCTTGACAGCCCCCCTCGCCACATCTATTATTGTCACTTAAAAATGAATGACTATTCAGATTGTTGTACGGCCTTTAACTTCTTTCTTTTCCGACGAAACACATCAATAACAAGATCAACAGGTTATACGGCAGCTGTAGTTGATGAGAACCTCAGACAAACACCAGAAGATTATCCAGGCGGCCATCAAAGTCTTTGCCCGCAAAGGTTTTTTCAGTGCCAGGATTTCCGACATCGCCAAGGAAGCCAGGGTTGCGGACGGGACGATCTATCTCTATTTCAACAACAAGTATGATATTCTGATTTCGATCTTCGAAGAGGAGATCGGCAAGATCATCCTCCAGGTGAAGCTGGCCATCGAACAGGAGGACGACCCTCGCCAGATGCTTGAGGTCTTCGCCAGGCATCACCTTTCCCTGGTGGAAGAAAAGCGGGAACTTGCCGAGGTGTTGCAGATGGAGCTGCGGCAGAGCAACAAGTTCATGAAGGAGTACCGCAACACCAAGTTCATCGAATACGTTGACATCATCTCGGCCATCATCCACAAAGGCCAGGAGATGAAGCTTTTCCGAGCCGACGTCTTGCCCGGGGTGGCCAAGCGGGCCTTTTTCGGCGCCCTGGACGAGATGTCACGGCTCTGGGTGCTCTCGCCCGATCCCACCTATACCATCGCCGAAACCGCCAAACAGATCAGCGATATCTTTCTGGTTGGGGTGATCAACAAGAACACCCCGGCTCGGGCCTGATCGCCCCCCGCGCTGAAGAGGAGTCCGGCAGCGGCCGAATTCCTCTCCTCCGGCTCAACTCTCCGTCGGCGTGGTGATCTCCATCACTTCCAGTTCCCGCACCCCGCCCGGAGTCTTGACCCGGACCTCGTCTCCGACACGCTTGCCGATCATCGACCGTCCCAGAGGCGAAAGCACGGATATACTCCCTTCCTTGACGTCGGCCTCGTCGGGCCCCAGCAGCTGATACCGCAACTCCTCGTCGGTGTCGAGATCCACCAGGGTGACCACCGTTCCGAAGACCACCCGCTCGCAGCCGACCTGCGAACAGTCGATGACCTCGGCCCGGCCCAGCTTGTCCTTCAACTCCATGATCCGCCCTTCGATGTGGCTCTGACGTTCCTTGGCGGCGTGGTATTCGGCGTTCTCCTTCAGATCGCCGTGACCCCGGGCCACCTCGATGGCCTTGATCACTTCGATCCGCTCCTTGCGTTCGAGCCGAAGCAGTTCCTCTCGCAGCTTTGCATGGCCCTTCTTGGACATGGGCACTCGTTCGACCATCGTCAATCATCCTCCCCAATAAAAAAAACACGGTCTTTATGAAAACAGACCGTTCCGTTTAAAAAAAGCCCGAACACAAAACGCCGGCGGAGACGGGCCAATGTTTGCCGCCGCCCCGCGTCCGACCCGGTGGCGTCACTTCATGTTCCGCCCCTTGCCGCCCGAGACAAGGGAGCCACCATCATGCGCCGCCATCCGGTCGCCCGTCTTTCTCGCCGGGCGCATCCCGCCTGCCCTTAACGCGGGGGCCGACCGGCCCGCAGCCATTGCCTCAGAGATGCCGCGTCAGCCGAGGGGCGACGAAGATTCCGACGAGCAACCATACCGCCAGGACGGCGATCAGCTTGACGATCTCCTGCCATCCCAGCCACTCTCCCATGCCGCGCCTCCCCGACTCGCCGCCCCACTGACCGCCGCCGGCCACCAGCCGAAGGCCGCGTCCTGCTCCATAGTACAGTATCGCCCGTCACGCCGCTACCACCGATACGCGACGGCCAGGGAAACTTGTCGTTGCCGGTAGACGTCCGACGAGGTCAGGGTCACGTCGGCATGGACGGAAAAATGCGGCGTCCAGTCCCACAGGAGCCCTCCCGCCAGGGTCTGGAGCTGCCTGCCGCCGGCATCGTAGGCAACCGCATACTCGGCGGTATAATAACTCGGCCCACTGCGCTCCACAAGTTCTTCGGACAACTGGTGGCGGTAGTAGAGGGAGAAACGGTTTATCCAATAGTTCCTCGGTGCCCAGTAGGGATGATCGTTGTCAGCAAAGCCGTCCACAGTGGCGGTACCGGGCCGGGGCCCCTCGTCGGAATCCAGGAAATCGTACTGGTAGCGCAGTCGCAGATAGTTGGGGTCGGTGAAGAGGACGTAGGCCCCCCAGAAATCATAGCCCCGGGTCCGGTTGCCATCGGAAAAGTCGGTATGGGTATAGCCGCCGCCCGCCTGCAGCCGCGGGAGAAGGTCGAAACTGCCGCTGCCCTTGACGGTCTTTCGAACGATGTTGCGGGCAACACTGGCGTAGGTATCGGTAACCGGGGCGCGGTCATAGGCAAGGCGGGCCACCACCTTGTCACTGAACTTGCCCACCAGTTCCCCCTGCAGGAGGCCGGTGCCGGCGATCTGGTCGTCCGTGGGCTCTTCGACGCCGCCACCGAGCCGGGCCGACAGCCATGCGCCGAGGCCGGCCGAGTAGGTCAGCAGGGCGCGGTTGGTCCGGACGACGGCATCGCTGTCGGTGGCGTGATAGGATGAGTGGCCAACCGACAGTTCCGTTTCATGCCGGCTGCGGGGCGACAGCCACAGGGTCGTCTCCTGCCACTCCCGGCGCACGGCCTTGTAGCCGTCCCACCCCTCCTCGCGCTGATAGCCCGAAGCAAAAGAGGTCCTTGGCCGGCGCCGCAGTTGGTTGTTCTCGCGAACTTCGGCAAGACCGGGGAAATCCGGCCGGTTTTCGGCCAACCGATCGTAGAGGGCCGCCTCCTCCCCATCCCAGCCAAGCCGGCGGTAAATACCGGCCAGATCAAAGAGCAGGGCGCCGTTGTCCGGCTCACCGGCCAGTACTGCCTGGTACTGCCGCGCGGCGTAAAGATACTCCTTGTTCTGCTCGGCGCGGCGGGCGCTCAGTTCGAGGAAGAAGCGTTTCTGCCACCGGTAACGGGCATAGTAGCTCGCGGCCAGACCGTTGAGACGGTGGCTGGCCTGATCCATGCCGGGTGCGGCGGTGTGGGCCGCCGACATCAGGGTATCGATGAAGCCGGTCGGCTCTTCGCCGTGCAGGGAGACGATCTGCCAGAAACCGGGCTTGGCGATAAGCGGCGGGCAGTCAAGTCCCTGGGCCCGGCTCGCGGCGGCGAGCTGCTCGGCAACCGCCGGAGCAAGCCCTGCCTGGTACGCCTGCAGGGCCTCCGGCTGCCGGTGCAAAGCCCAGAGGGAGCGGGCCTTGATCAGCAAAATATCGAGCCGCCCTGCCTGGCTGGAGAGGATTCGCTCACAGACCGCCAAGGCATCGCCGAAGCGGCCCTCGTCGAAGAAAACGCGGGCCAGCAGCGTAGCGGCGCGTCCTTCCTGGGGATACCGCGCCACGAGCTGCTTCAGCCCTTCGATGGCCTTGCCGGTTTCGTGGTTGCGCAGCAGGGCCTGGGCCAGCAGCAGGCCGGCCCGAGGGCAGCCGGGCAGCCGCTGCTGACCCAGGGCCGCCACCTTGAGCATGGCGGCAGGCATCCCTTCGCGTTCATAGATCTCGGCGAGTCGCAGCAGGCCGTCATCGGCCCGGTCCGCCTCGGAAAGCGCCTGCAGAAAGATGGCGTCGGCCTGCTGCGGCTCGTTGATCCCCCCGTAGAGCCGTTGCAGCAGCACGAGCGCCTCCAGGGGGGGAGTGGCGGCGCGCGTGACCACCCCTTCGAGCCGTTGCCGGGCCGCCCAGAGGGAATCATCGTCCAAATCGGCCCGGGCCAGTTCCACCTCCACCTGCTGCCGCGCCGCGCCGCCGTCGCCATCCGCAGGCAGGCCCGCCAGCAGACGTCGCCCCATTCGCCGCGCGGCCCGATAGTCATCCTGGGCGGCCAGCAGACGCACCTCGTCGAGGCGGGTCCGCCACGCCGAGCCCCCCCCGACGGCAAGGGCCTGCAGACGGCGCAGCCAGACCTCGGCCTCGTCCGGCCGGTGGCTGGCCAGGGCCAGGTCAAAGAGGCCGTGGAGGAGTCGCGGCTCGTCTCCGCCACGGCTGGCGAGGGCTTGGCGCAATACCTGCTCCTCCTCGTCGGGAAGCCCTGCCTCGCGGTAGAAGTCGGCCAGGGCAAGGCGGGCATCGACAAACGATGCCGAGTCCGGGGCAAGTCCACCGTAGATGTCGGCCGCCTTGTCGTACCAGCCGCCGGCAGCAAAGGCCGCGGCCATGGTCATCCGGTACGCGTCCGGAGCAATGGCCCCAGGCGGCCCCTGGGCGGCGAAACCGGCCAGAGCCTCAAAGGGGCCATGGAGGGCGAGTTTCCACAACTCGGCCTCCATGCCGGTCCGCGCCTCGGCATCATCGCTCCCCGCCGCGAGCAGCCGGCGGTAGGCGGTGACCGCGTCGCCAAACCGGCCGGCGGCATCGTAGAGCCGGGCCGCCTGTTTGAGCTTGCGGCTGTCCGGCTCTGCCTTGGCGGCCAAAAAACGCTCCAGGTTGGCAAGCACCTCGGACTTCTTGCCAAGTCCGGCATAGACGTTGACCAACAGCTCCAGGGCTTCGACATCGCCGGGACGCGCCGTCGCATAGGGTTCGAGATAGGGCAGCGCCTCCTCGGGCTTGGCCGAGGCCGCAAGCCCCTTGCCGATCCGCAGCAGCAGCGACGGGTCGTCGGGGTGGAGCCGTTTCAGGGCCAGCAGATGCGGCAGCGCCTCCCGGAAGTGACCGGCCTTTTCAAAGTAGAACGCCAGCCGCCGCCGGGCCTCGTCGTTGTCGGACTGGCGGGCCACCACCCGTTCCCAATACTTGACGGCCAGATTTTCAAGGCCGAGCCTGTCGTGAAGACGGGCGGCCATCAGCAGGAGGTCCGTGGCCGCGTCCGGCGACGCGGCCAGCGCGACCAGATGCGGCCGCGCCATCTCGTAGTGCCCCAGCTCATAGGCCAGCCTGGCGAGTTCAAGGCGCAGCCTGGGATTTTCAGGGTCAAGGCGGTAGGCGGCCTCCAAAGGCGCCAGGGCCTCATCCTTACGCCCCTGGGCGAGCAGCGCCCGCACCAGCCCCCTGACGGCCACCATGTCGGCGGGGTTCTTGCTCCGCACCTTGGTGAAGAGTTCCACGGCCCGCCCCCAATGGGCCTGCTCCACCATGGCAATCCCCTGGGCGTCGAGATAGTCGAGCCGCTCCGGAACGGCTTCGAGGAGCACATCCAACAGGCGGCCGGCCCGCTGCCACTGCTTGAGGTGGAGATAGACCTTGGCGAGTTCCCAACGGGCCTCTTCGATCCCCTGCCGCTGGGCAAGGAGTGTTTCGTAGAGGGATGCCGCGCCGGCAAAATTGCCCTTCCGCGCCGCCTGCCGGGCTTCATCCCAGGTGGCCTTCCAGGCCGGCACCGTGGCCTGCTGCTGTTCCACCTGGCGAGGCGGCACCACGGGCGGCAGCGGCAGCGGTTCCGCCGCCGCGCCGCCCGCCACGCCGGCGGCGAGCAGCAGCGACAGGCAGCAGAGCGCCCGCCGCGCGGGCAACCGTGCCCCTGGGCGACGCCGGGCCTCGGACGCCCGCGCGGTATGATCATGCCAAGAATCGATCATGGCTTCCGTTCTACCATATGAATGCGAAACACGCACAACAGTGGCCGAAAGCACACCGCCATGCGTGTCCGGGAAAACAGCCGTATCGCAAAAAAACGCACCGCCGCCGGGGGCTCTGGACGACAGACCGCCCCGGTTACCGCTCCCCCCGGTAGAAGGCGCTGATCCGCTCCACCACGAACTCCTGCATCGCCTCGGTCAACTCCGGATAGATGGGCAGGGCGACGGTTTCCGCCGCCGCCCGCTCGGTTTCGGCAAGGACGAGGGATTCATAGCCCAGGCCGGCGACACACTGTTGCCGGTGGAGGGGCACCGGATAGTAAATGGCCACCCCCACCCCCTGCCGTTGCAGGTATTCCACCAGGGCATCCCGATCAACGACCCGCAGGACGTACTGGTTGTAGATATGGTGGTCCGCCACCCCGGACGCTGCGGCCTGCTCGCCGTAGACCGCCCGGGGCGGCTGCACCTGGCCGGAGGCGAGGAGGCCGGCGGCGGCGAAGAGGCGGTTGTAGGTGGCGGCGTTCCGCCGCCTGGCCTGGTGCCAGTCGGACAGATGGGGGAGCTTGACCTTGAGGACCGCCGCCTGCAGGGGGTCGAGCCGGAAGTTGCCTCCCACCACCCGGTGATCGTAGCGGCCCGCGTCGCCATGGACCCGGATCATCCGCATCCGCTCGTAGAGCGCGCCGTCGCCGGTGACCACCATGCCGCCGTCGCCCACCCCGCCCAGGTTCTTGCTGGGGAAGAAAGAAAAACATCCCGCCGCCCCCATGGCGCCGGCCCGACGCCACACCGGCTCGCCATCGGCGACCAGGGGGCAACAGGCGCCAATAGCCTGGGCCGCGTCCTCAACCACCGGAATGCCGTAGCGTGCCGCCAGGGGCAGAATCTTCGCCATGTCGGCGCACTGGCCATAGAGATGCACCGGCAGGATCGCCTTGATCCGGGCGGTAAAATCCGGGTCAGCGGCAAGCAGCTCCTCGATCCGCTCCGGATCGATATTGAAGCTCACCGGGTCGATGTCGACAAAGACCGGTCGGGCTCCCAGACGCAGCACGCTGCCCATGGTGGCGAAAAAGGAATAGGCGGTGGTGAGCACCAGATCGCCGGGGCCCACGCCAAGCCCCATGAGGGCCACCAGCAGGGCGTCGGTGCCGCTGGAAACCCCCAACGCATGAGAGGTGGCGCAGTAGGCGGCAACGCCTTCCTCCAGCGCCGTCACCCGCGGCCCCATGATATAGCAGGTGGAATCGATGACCTCCGTCATCTCCCGAAGGATCTCGTCCCGAAGCGGCGCCAGTTGGGCTTTCAGATCAAGTAAGGGTACTTGCATCGCTGTTCGATCTCTGTTCTCTTTAAAATGATTGAATTTGAGTTCCGCTGCCGGTCGCCAACGGAAAAACGGACAGGAAAATACCGGCAAGGCGCCACGCCGGCCGTCATGTCCGCCAATGGTGAAAGGTTTCGTCGAGAAAGTCCTTGATGTCGGGAACCTCTTCCTCGATGAAGGTCTTCATCTTCTTCAGGAGGTTGGCCTCGATCTGGCGCACCCGTTCCCTGGAGATGGCGAAGCGGTCGGCGATGTCCTGGAGCGTCACCGGTTCGTCGCTCATCAGCCGCTCGGCCAGGATCGCATGCTCCTTGTCGTTCATCGACCGGGCCATGCGCTCGATGACCTGAGCCATGCGCTCCCTGATCTCGCCGTCGGCCACTTTTTCCTCGATCGTGGGCCCGCCGGCAGGCAGAAAACTCTTCTGCTCGTCCTCGGAATCCTCGCGAACCGGACTTTCCAGGGAAACGTCCCAGCCGTCCATGCGCTGGGTCATCTCGATGACCTCGCTCTCCTTGACGTTGAGCCGCTCGGCCAGGAGCTTCACCTCCGGCTTGAACCCCTGGGCCTCGAGGAGCTTCTTCTCCTTGTTGAGGCTGAAAAAAAGCTTGCGCTGGGCCTGGGTGGTGCCGATCTTGACCAGCCGCCAGTTATCCATGATGTATTTAAGGATGTAGGCGCGGATCCAGTAGGCGGCGTAGTAGGAAAACTTCACCCCCCGGTAGGGGTCGAACTTCCTCACCGCCTGCACCAGTCCGACGTTGCCCTCCTGGATGAGGTCGAGGAAATTCTGCATCCAGTACTTCTGAAAGTCCATGGCCACCTTGACCACCAGGCGCAGATTGGCGGTGACCAGCTGGTAGGCCGCCTGCTGGTCGCCGGTTTCATGGAAACGACGGGCCAGTTCGTCGGCCTCTTCCCTGGTAAGGAGGGGGTAGTGGCTGATCTCGTGCAGATACCGCTGGAGCCCCGCCTGGGTAGTGGCCGGCAGGTGTTCGCTGTGCGGCATGCTCACCAGCGGGTGGAGATCACCAGGCTGTTCGTCGTGGTCGGTGACATCGATGATGTCCGGCCCAAATTCCTTCGTCATACCAGAAAACCAAACGGGAGAATGCATCGCCCGCCGCCACCAAACGGCAACAAAAGAGGGCAGGCGCCCCGGCTCCATTTAGAGAAACTGACATTATTAATACAACCTCGCCAAAGGTCAATCTCTTTCCCATCGCGTGAGCCAAAGGGCGACATCGCCACCGGCGATTTGGCTCTGGCACCAGGCGGCACGTTCAGCCCGACTGCCACAGTCGGCGGGAGTTTTTTTCACTTTTTGATAAGAATAATTTGCAATTCAAACGAGCACCCGCTATAAATTTTTTTGATCATTTGGAACAATTACGTATCATCTCCACAACATAAATCCAATCTTTAGCGAAGAAACCCTAACTGACCCATTACCCACAAACCGGGTACGGACCATCGCCGCGCCCTAAACGCCAACAAGAGGGATGACCATGAACAAGGCTGTTCGAATCATTGGATTTCTCGGTGCACTTTGCGTTCTCCACCTAGGACTGACCGGCGTCGCCCGCGCCGATATCAAGATCGGGGTTCTCGCCAAACGCGGCGCCCCCCAGTGCATGCAGCAATGGGGCGCCACCGCCGAGTACCTCACCCATAAGCTGGGCGAGAAATGCACCATCATTCCCCTTAAGTTCGTCGCCATCGAACCGGCGGTAACCGGCAAGCAGATCGACTTCATGCTCGCCAATCCCGCCTTCTACGTCGAGATGGAGAAGAAGCACGGCGTGCATGCCATCGCCACCATGATCAACTCCCGCAACGGCAAGGCGCTCAAGGAATTCGGCGGCGTCATCTTCGTCCGCGCCGACAGCCCCGTCCAGACCCTGGCCGACATCAAGGGCAAAAAATTCATGTGCGTCAAGCGTTCTTCCTTTGGCGGCGGCCAGATGGCCCAGCTGCTGCTCAAGGAAAACGGCATCGACGTCACCAAGGATACCGCCGCCTTCATCGAAGGCAGCCAGCACGACAACGTGGTCCTGGCGGTCAAGAACGGCGCCATGGACGTTGGCACGGTCCGCAGCGACACCCTGGAGCGGATGCAGGACGAGGGCAAGATCAAGATGAGCGAGTTCCGGGTGATCCATCAGGTCAAGGACGACTTCCCCTTTGTCCACAGTACCAGGCTCTACCCGGAATGGCCCATGGCCGCCATCGCCTCCACCGACCCCGGCCTCGCCGCCAAGGTGGAAGCGGCCCTGGTCGCCATGGGCAAGGATGATCCCGCCGCCAAATCGGCCAAGGTGGTTGGCTGGACCGCTCCGGCCGACTACAAACCGGTTGCCGACTGCCTGCGCGCCATCAAATACGGAGCCTTTGCTGGAGAATAACCAATGCTGCAAGGACAAGGCCTCACGGCAAAGTTCGTTACCCTGGTTTCCCTGCTGACCCTGCTGCTGGTGGCGGGTCTTGCCAGCCAGATCACCGCCGTCGCCACCAGCGCCCAGCAAGAGCAGGCCGACTCCTTTGTCGGCCTGCTCAAGTCCGAGCAGGGCAGGGAGGAGCAGTTGCTCCATAACGGCCTGCTCGGCAAGGGGGGAGGGCTCGGCGATCTGTTGGCAAAGGCCGGCACCGGCCTCATCGTGGGCTACGATTTCAGCTCCCTCGAACAGCTTGTCAAGAGCACCACCAGCGATCCGGACGTGAACTACGTCATCTTCTACGGCAAGGACGGCAACCCCCTGACCACCAAGCCCAAGGGCGCCGACGCCAACGTCGAGGTGGTCAGGAAAGAAATCGTCTTCGAGGGCGAAAAAGTGGGCACCGTCGAGCTGGGCCTCAGCACCGCCGCGGTGCGTGAACACGTGGCCGGTCTCTCAAAGCGGGTCAACGAACTGGTGGACAAGAACAACCTGGCCATGCAAGCCTCCACCCGTCACACCATCCTCCTGGCGGCGCTGTTTACCGTGGTCGGGGTGGTGATTCTCTGCCTGGTGATCTACTTCAGCCTTGCCCGGCTGGTGGTGAAACCCGTCAACTGCATCATTCTCGGCCTCAACGAGGGCAGCCGGCAGATGGTCGACGCCACGACCCAGATCTCGACGGTGAGCCATCAGCTGTCGGAGGGGGCCGCGGAGGAGGCGGCAGCCATCGAGGAAACCTCGGCGTCGCTCGAGGAGATCGCCACGATGACCAGACAGAACGCCGAAAACGCCGGGCAGGCGGACGCCATTCTCAAGGACGCCAATCAGGTGGTGGGCAGGGCCAATCAGACCGTGGTCGAACTCACCACCTCCATGGCGGAGATCTCGCGGGCCAGCGAGGAAACCTCGAAGATCATCAAGACCATTGACGAGATCGCCTTTCAGACCAACCTGCTGGCCTTGAACGCGGCGGTGGAGGCGGCCCGGGCCGGCGAGGCCGGGGCAGGCTTCGCGGTGGTGGCCGACGAGGTCCGGAGCCTTGCCATGCGGGCCGCCGAAGCGGCCAGGAACACCGCCCAGCTCATCGAGGGCACGGTGGCCAAGGTCCAGGGCGGCTCGGCCCTGGTTTCCAAGACCAGCAAGGCATTTTCAGAGGTGGCCGACCGCACCACCAAGGCCGGCAGCATCGTCAGCGAGATCACCATGGCCTCCCAGGAACAATCCCAGGGGATCGGCCAGGTGAACCGCGCCATGGGCGAGATCGACACGGTGACCCAACGCACCGCCATGAACGCCGAGGAGGCGGCCGAGGCGGTGGTCAAGATGAACAATCAGGCCCAGACCATCGAAGAGCTGGTGGAACAGCTGGTGCTGCTGGTCAACGGCAACCGGATCCGCAAGGCCGACGGCGAGGTCGCCATGGAGAATCTCTCGCGGACCAAGACCTGCCGGGTCAAGGCGGCGCTCAAGGGATCGGACGCCCAAACGGCCGTCCAGAACCGGCTGCCCCCGCCAGCCGAGCAGCCGGCAAAACCGACCCGGAAGCCGACTCTGCCCGCGAAAGCGGCGAAACAGAAGGAAGCAGGGAAGAAATCCCCCCAGGAGGTAATCCCCTTTGACGAGGAAAACTTCACGGATTTTTAAGGGGGACAGCAACCCATGTACAGGGGCGGTCGGGAACGGCCGCCCTTTTTTTTGGTGCGCCGACGGGGAAGCCGCTCCTCATCCGCCGTGCAGCAGGGTTTCGATCCGGGCCAGCAGCCGGGCCGGCTCCACCGGTTTTTCCAGGAAGGCTGACACCGGCAGGTAATCGCGACTGATGTCCTTGTCGCTGAAGCTGAAGCCCAGGTTGCTCAACTGGTTGACCGCCGAGAGCATGAGCACCGGGATGTGCGCCACCTCGGGGTCGGCGGCCAGCTCCCGGGCGGCCTTGAAGCCGGCCTGGTCGTCGCCCGGGAAGACGACGTCGAGGATGATCAGGTCGGGATGCACCTCGCGCACCGCCGCGGCCAGTTCCGCGGTATCGTGGCGGGCCGCCACCTGATGACCGTTTCCCGTGAGCACCAGGGTGATGCTTTCCACCATGTCCGGGTCGTCATCAACGATCAGTATTCTCGCCATTGCTCTCTCCTCCTGAATCTGTCAGCGGCAGGGTCACAGTGCAGACCGTACCGCGGTCGATTTCGCTTTGCAGCTCTATCTCGCCCCCCAAGAGATCAATGATCGCCTTGACGATGGGCAGCCCCAGGCCGGTCCCGGCGTCGTCGTGGCGGACCGCGTTGGGGGCCCGGTAGTGCTCGTCAAAGACATGCGCCATGGCCTCGGACGGGATGCCGATGCCCTGATCGCGCACCGTGACCCGGCCGCAGCCGGCAGTGGTCACCAGTTCCACCGCCACCGCGCCGCCTGGCCGGGAATAGCGGACCCCGTTGCCGATGAGGTTCCCGAACAGGGTGTGGAGATGATCCTCGGTGGCCCGCACCCAGACAGGCCCGGCCGGCGGGGCCAGGGAAACCGTTACCCGCCGGTCGCCTGCCACCATCCCCGCCTCGGCCACCTCGTGGCCGAGCAACCTGCCAAGCTCCACCCCGTGCAGGCTATCGGCCTGACGCACCACGCTCCGCAGGTTGCCGAGCCGGATGAGATCGGTGATGGTGGCGAGCAGCCGGTCGCACCGTACGCCGATCCGTTCCGCCACCTGCCGGCCCTTGTCGGACACCGGCCCGGCGTAACCGTCGCGCAGGGTGGAAGCGAGACTCCTGATCGCCGCCAGCGGCGCCTTGAGTTCATGGGTGCCGCGCAGCACCGCCGAGGTCTTCTCCCGGTTCAACGCCAGGAGGTCACGGTAGCGCGCCTCGATGATCGCCTCGTTGGCGAGCAGGCTCCGGCGAATGACGCTGGCCAGATACCAGCAGAAGAGGATGGCGAGGACGAAGATGGCCAGGAAACTGTCCCGGATGGCCGGCGAGGCGAGGATCATGGCCTTGAAGTGGGGCCCGAAGATCCGCACCACCGGCACCACCCCGGCCAGCTCCAGGCCCAGGGGCAGCACCGCCAGGGCCACCCCGGCCAGGGCCACGGTGAGGCTCTGCGGGGCCGGGAAGTAGAGGGCGACCAGGATACAGTTGGGCAGCACCAGAAACATCACCGGCGTCTCCACGCTGCCCAGGGCATAGGTCACCACGCTCAAGCCCAGGTAATCGCCCGCCACCTGGGCAAGGCACAGAGCGCGCAAGGCCGCGCCACGGCTGGCCCCCCGCCGGCCGAGCCCGGCGAGCAGCCAGCCGTAAAGAGCGTTGGCCACGGCAAGCCCGCCGCCCACCACCACAAAACAGTGGCCGGCCAACGCCGGCATTCCAACCCCCGGCAGAAAGAGGCCAACGGCGAGGCAGGCGGCAACAAAGGCCCAGCGCAGCCGCACCGCCCAGCGCACCCGGCCCAACATCTCCCGGTAGTGGATGTCATCGGCGTGGACGCCGCCGTTCCGGTGATCGTTCACTGCTCCAGCTCCCCCAGGATAGTGGTCACCGCGGCGGCAAGGGCCGCGGTGAGCGCCGGCAGGGCCGCGCGCATGCCGGCGGAAAGCGCCTCGCCCACGGTAACGTCAAAGGGCTGCACCCCCAACAGCCACAGCGGCGCCTCATGCCCCAGGGCCACGGCCAGGGGCAGGGCCTGGGCCAGCCCCAGGCCGTGGGTGGAAACCACGTTGCGGGGTGCCGCGTCAACGATGGCGGCGCCGGCCAGAAGCCGACAACTGCCGCCGACGCCCCCAAAATCGGCGCAGTCGACGATCAACACCGGCCGGGCGAGTTCGAGCAGCCGGTGGGCCACCGAAGCGCCGTCCTGCTCCTCCCAGAGTTCCACGGCCACTCCGGCCGGGGCCTCGCCCCGCCACGCCTCCACCAGGGCGAGCCCGACGCGATCATCGGACCGGAAACGATTCCCCACCCCGGCCACCACCAAGCGAAGCGGCTCAGACAAAACGCACGTCCAGCATGTGCACCGAGCAGGAGATGCAAGGGTCGTAGGCGCGCAGCAGCATCTCCATGTGGCGCGCCAGCTCCTCCTGCCCCATGGCGGGCAGCATCAGCGGCACGAATGCCTTCATGTCCTGCTCGATGTTGTTGATGTTCTGGCTGGTGGGGATGATGGCGTTGGCCGCAAGACAGCGGCCGTCGTCGCCAAAGCCGTACTCGTGGAAGAGGATGCCCCGGGGTACCTCGGTGGCTCCACTCCCCTGCCCCGCTGCAGCGGTGTACACCGCCTCTTCCTCGACCAGGCCCCGGTTGAGGAGATCCTCGAGGCCGGCCAGGCTGCTGTAAAGGCAGTGAATGAGTTCCACCA
Organism: Desulfobulbaceae bacterium UBA5121; assembly: GCA_002414225.1. GTDB lineage: Bacteria > Desulfobacterota > Desulfobulbia > Desulfobulbales > UBA5123 > UBA5123. The sequence continues at coordinate 56,644 of DHYV01000045.1, forward strand.
TCTGGGCGGTGTTGTTGTGGTACGGGTTAAAGCAGGGGCTTTTGAGCCCCAGTTCATCCGCCGCCTCGCGGGCCCGGGGGTGGAGCTGGGAGAAATTGTTGTTGAACCGGGCGAGTGCCCCCACCAGATAGGAATCCCGATGCCAGCGCGACCACTTGCTGGTGGAGTGCGCCACGGTAAACTCGTTGGTCACCCGGCGGTAGTCGGCCACCGGCACCGACGCCCCGGTGTGCGAACTCTTGATCTCGCCGTCGTAGAGGGCGTACTCGCCGGGATGGGTGAGCGAGACGTACTCGGTGTCGCGCTCGTAGGCCGGCACGGCCAGGGTCTTGACCACGGCGAGGAGCTGCTCCACCTCGGCCACCGCTCCTTCAAGCCGGCCGTGGATCGCCTCCACCTGAGCCAGGTCCGGCAGCCGCCGCCAACCGTTTACCGTGGTGGCCATGGGGTGGAGCGCCCGGCCGCCGAACACGGTGGTGTAGTCGTTGGCGAGCTTTTTCAAGCTCAGCGCCCGTTTGACCAGCTCGGGCTCCTGCTGGGCGAGCGGCAGGATACTCGGCGCCCCCAGGAAATCGGGCAGAGCCAGGAAGAAGAGGTGGAGGGTGTGACTCTGCAGAAACTGCGACTCGTTCAACAGCTTCCGAAGCCGCACGGTCTGGTCGCTGACCGTAAGCGACAGCGCCGCCTCCACCGCCTTCAAGCCCGCCAGCTGATGACCCACGCAGCAGATGCCGCAGATCCGGGAGACGGTCTGCACCACCTCGTGGGGGAGCATCCCCTTGACGAAGTTTTCAAAGAAGCGGTTGGCCTCGACGATCTCAAGCCGCACCTCTTCCACCGCCCCCTTCTTGGTATCGATCCGGATGGAGCCGTGCCCTTCCACCCGGGTGATGTGTTCGAGGCGGATCCGGTAGGTCTTGTCGTCGCTCATCGCCGTGCCTCCTGGGCCAGGGGATCGTTACTCAGGTGCAGCCGGTAACGGTTGCGCACCCCGTCCGGATCGACGCCACGGGCGACGAGCATCCGCCGGTGCGCCTCGACGTTGGCATAGGGCAGAAGCCCCCGGCAGGCGTCGCAGACGTGTCCGCCGTTGATACAGACCGCGTCGCAGCCGCCGTAGGCGATGGGACCGAAGCAGGCAAGCCCCCGGTCGTAGACGCACTCATTGTCGTTCTTCTTGCACTCCACGCAGACGGCGTTGGCCGGGAAATACGGCGTGCGGCCGGTGAGCAGCGACTTCACCAGATGGAGGAACTCGGCCGGCACCATGGGGCAGCCACGCAAGAAGAAGTCCACCTCGACCACCTCATGCACCGCCCGCACCCGGGTGTGGCTCCAGAGCGGCCAGTAGTCGGGGTCGGTCTGCACCCGGTTGCGCTCCTCCTCGCCGTAAACCGACTTGTAGTTCTCGGCCGGGGCCACGAAGTTGGAGCGGGCCTGGACGTTGCCGTTGCAGGCGCAAGCGCCCAGGGCCACCAGCACCTTGCTGCGGGAGCGGATGTCGCGCAGCCGCTCCAGATCCTGCTCCCGGTGGATGCTGCCCTCGACGAAGGCAATGTCGTAGCGCACCGCTCTTTCGGAGATGGCCTCGCGAAACTCCACCAGCTCCACACAGGCGAGGATATCGAGGAGTTCGTCCTCGCAGTTGAGCAAGGCCAGCTGACAGCCTTCGCAACTCGCGAAATCGAAAAAGGCAACTTTCGGCTTCATGCCAGGGCCTCCGGAAAGTCTCGCAGTTCCGAGTAACGGAACACCGGGCCCTGCTGGCAGCAGTAGGCCTGGTTGATCTGACAGTGACCGCACTTACCCACCCCGCAGCGCATGCGGCGTTCGAGATCGATAAAGATGCGTTCGGCGGGGACGTGGTAGTGGCGGTCGAGTTCGAGGAGCACGAACTTGTACATCACCGGCGGTCCGCAGAGCACCACCGTGGTGCGCGCGGCATCGAGTCCGAGTGCCCCGATGGGGGTGGTCACCAGCCCCACCCGGCCGTCCCAGGGCAGATGGGCGGTGGAGTCCACCATCTCGATCACCTCGACGTTGTCCTTCTCCCGCCACCGGGCGAGTTCCTCACGGAACAGGGTTTCGGCAGGCGTTCGGGCGCCGGTGATCAGGGTGATGCGGCCGAAGCGGCCGTGGTCGGCGATCATCGGGGTGAGGAGGGAGCGGAGCGGCACCAGCCCGAGGCCGCCGGCCACCACCAGCACATCGCGGCCGTGGAACTCCGCCAGGTCAAACCCCCGGCCAAAGGGGCCGCGGACGCCCAGAGTATCGCCCGCCTTGAGGCCATGGATGACCCCGGTGAGATTGCCGGCCTTGCGGATCACCATCTCGAGGATGTTGTCCTCGCGGGGACCGCAGGTGATGGAGATGGCGCACTCGCCCATGCCGGGCACGGTGACCATCACGAACTGCCCCGGCTGGTGGCCCAGCGGCCGGTCGAGCGTGAGGCGGAAGAACTTCTCGCGGGCGGTGAGGTCCGCCACGGCCTCGATGCGGGCCGACCGGGGGAGGTAGAGGCCCGGGTCCGCGGTCTGCTGCGCGCTGCTCATGCCGCACCTCCCTGTTCGGCGACGATTTCATTGATCATCACCAGGATATCGATGTCGGCGGCACACTGCCGGCCGCAACGACCGCAGCCCACGCAAAAGGGGCCGGTGCCGAAACGGTCGGGCAGGTACTCGAACTTTCGTTTCAGGCGGTGACGCTGACGCTCCCCCACCTGGGGCCGGAAGTTGTGGCCGCCGGCCACCTCGGCGAAGGCTGGAATCATGCAGGCGTCCCAGGTGCGGCTGCGGCGGCCGCCCGCCCCGTCCAGCGCCAGGTCGTCGCGCACCTCGAAGCAGTAACAGGTGGGGCAGACCAGATTGCAGGTGCCGCAGGAAAAACAACGTTCGCCGTGACGCCCGTACACCGGCGAGCGGTAACCGGCCCGCAGCACGGCGGGGAGTTCCGCCGGCGACGCGGCGAGCGCACGGCCAAAGGGGACGGGCCGGTCTGCCTCGGCCTGCTCGCGCAGGGCGGCGGCGTTTCCGCAGGGGGCAAACCCAGCGCCGGCCAGGAGTTCCGCACCCCGGTCACTGGTCACCTCCACCAGCACGCCGTCGGCGAGCGGGGTAAGAAAGAGATCGGCGCCACCCCGAAAGGCCAGAGAGCCGGTGGCGGCGCAGAAGCAGCGGGAGTCGCAGGGGGCGAGACAATCCACCCCGATGATGGCGGTAGCCGCCCGCCGGGCGCCATAGAGGGGATCGGCCGGGGCGTCGGCCATCACCGCGTCGAGCTGGGCGATACCCTTCAGATCACAGGGCCGCACCCCGGCGAGGATCTGGCGTGGCGGCGCCTCGGGCGGCTGGTAGCGAACCTCGCCCGTCGGCTCGCAGCGGTAGGTGAAGAGGGTTTCGTCGGCCGGCAGCAGATGGCGGCTCGGCGGCACCACGGTGGGCCGGTAGCGGTCCAGGGACACCGGGGCTCCTTGGGCCAGGGGCAGGAAGGAAAAGTTGCGGCTTCCCTTCGGCTGGGGCCAGAGCAGGGCGGTGGTCCGGGCCAGGACATGGAGCCAGCCGCCGACCTGGGCTGGCGAAGCAAGAAAGGCGTTCACGGCTTGGATTCCTTTGTTATCCATAAAAAGAGATGGGGAAAAGGAGAGACGTGGCAGGCAACGGCAATGAAAGGGCATGTGGAACAGTAAAAAACAGTGTGGAGAAAAGGACCACCCGCTGTCAAGGGGAATCAGGCAGAAACGCGCCCCCCGCTGCCAGCCCCTCCCCTGCCAGAATTGTGTTTGCAAGGGAAGACGTTTATGCTATTACTGCTCAATTCAAAAGTCGCGTTTCCAAGATGCCCTGTCCGCGGGGCATATCTTTTTTTCACCACCCCCCTCGCCGGCGGCCAACCGATGAAAAATATCCGTAACTTCAGCATTATCGCCCACATCGACCACGGCAAGTCGACCCTTGCCGACCGCCTCATCCAGCACTGCAAGATGGTAACTGACCGCGAATTTCGCGACCAGCTGCTCGACAGCATGGACATCGAACGGGAGCGCGGCATCACCATCAAGAGCCAGACCATCTGCCTGCCCTACCAGGCCAAGGACGGCAACACCTATATCCTGAATCTGGTGGACACCCCGGGGCACGTGGACTTCAGCTACGAGGTGTCGCGGGCGCTCGCCTCCTGCGAAGGGGCGCTGCTGCTCATCGACGCGGCCCAGGGGGTGGAGGCGCAAACGCTCGCCAACCTCTATCTCGCCATGGAAAACGATCTGTCGATCATCCCGGTGATCAACAAGATCGACCTGCCCGCCGCCGACCCCGACGGGGTGGCATTGCAGGTCGAGGAAGACCTGGGGCTCGACGGCACGCAGATCCAGCGCTGCTCGGCCAAGACCGGCCTGGGGGTGGAGGATGTTCTGGAGGCGGTGGTGAAGTACCTCCCTCCCCCCGAGGGCGATCCTGACGCGCCGCTGCAGGCAATGATCTTCGACGCCAACTACGACTCCTTCCGCGGCACCATCATCTCCTGCCGGGTGGTGGATGGCCGGGTCAGGCCCGGTGATACCATCAAGTTCATGTCCAACGACATCACCTACCGGGTGGAGGAGGTTGGCCTCTTCCAGCTGGTGCGGGTACCGCAGAAGGAACTTGCCGCCGGCCAGGTGGGCTACATCATCGCCGGGGTCAAGACGGTGAGCGACACCCAGGTGGGAGACACCATCACCCTGAAGGACGCCCCCTGCACCAAGCCGCTCCCAGGTTTCCAAGAAATCCAGCCGGTGGTCTTCTCGTCCATCTACCCCATCTCCACCGACGACTACGAAGATCTGGCCGCGGCCATGGAGAAGTTGAAACTGAACGACGCCGCGCTCACCTTCCAGAAGGACTCCTCCTCGGCCCTGGGCTTCGGCTTCCGCTGCGGCTTCCTGGGACTCCTGCATCTCGAGGTGGTCCAGGAACGGCTGGAACGCGAGTTCGACCTTCCCATCATCCTCACCGTGCCGTCGGTGAACTACCACTTCTTCCTCGCCAACGACACCATGGTGGAGGTCGACAACCCGGCCTACTTCCCGGACCCGGGCTCCATCGTCCGCACCGAAGAGCCGTACATCAAGGCGACCATCCTCATCCCCGAGCGCTACATGGGGGCGGTGATGACCTTGTGCATGGAGCGACGCGGCGAGAACACCCACTACCACTACCCCATTCCGGGCCGCATCGAGTTCTCCTGCGAGCTGCCGCTCGCCGACGTGATCTACGACTTCTACGATCGACTGAAGTCCGTCACCCAGGGGTACGGTTCCTTTGACTACGAACTCATCGATTACCGCGAAAGCGATCTGGTCAAGCTCGACATCCTGGTCAACGGCGA
>DHYV01000045.1:62052-81793 GCA_002414225.1 Desulfobulbaceae bacterium UBA5121
ATCCCCCGCCAGATGTTCAAGATCGCCATCCAGGCGGCCATCGGCGGCACCGTCATCGCCCGCACCACCATCTCGGCCCTGCGCAAGGACGTGCTCGCCAAGTGCTATGGCGGCGACATCACCCGCAAGCGCAAACTCCTTGAAAAACAGAAGGCGGGCAAGAAACGGATGAAGACGGTTGGCAACGTCGATATCCCCCAGAGCGCCTTTCTGGCGGTGCTCAAGTCGGACCAGTAGCCCGCCTCCCCGGCGCGCCGCCCCCCTCCTCGCTTACGACACCAGCGCCTCGCGGACCTTGGCCGCCAGCTCCGTGACGGTAAAGGGCTTCTGCAACAGTTGCAGATCCGCTTCCAGCACCCCGTGGCTGGCGATGACGTCCGCCGGATAGCCCGACATGAAGAGGCGCTTGATCCCCGGCCGCAGGGCCGCCAGCCGACCGGCCAGCTCCCGGCCGTTCATCTCCGGCATCACCACGTCGGTGAGCAGGAGGTGGATCACGCCGTCGTACGCCTCGGCAAGACGGAGGGCCGCCGCCGGACCGTCGGCGGCGAGCACCGTGTAGCCCAGCCGTCCGAGGATCCTGGTGCCCAACTTGAGAATTGCCTCTTCATCCTCAACGACGAGCACCGTCTCCGTCCCGCCCTCGGCTGCCCGAGGCTGCTGACCGGCCGCCATTTCGACGGCCATGCCGGCAGCGCCGAAACGGGGGAGGTAGATCCGGCACGAGGTGCCCTGACCGGGGACGCTGTCGATGTCGATGAAACCGCTGTTCTGCTTGACGATCCCGTAGACCGTGGCAAGCCCCAGGCCGGTGCCCTTGTCCTGCTCCTTGGTGGTGAAGAACGGCTCGAAGACGTGCGCCAGGGTGGCCTCGTCCATGCCGCAGCCGTCGTCGGTCACGGTGAGCAGCACGTACTCGCCGACCACCGCCCCCGGACGCCGGGCGCAGAAGGCCGGGTCGAGGGCCACGTTGCCGGTCTTGATGCTGATCGTACCCGGCCCGCTGATGGCGTCCCGGGCGTTGACCATGAGATTGGCCAGCAACTGGTCGACCTGGGAGGGATCGATCCTGACCGACCACAGCTCATGGCCGGGCAACCAGGCCAGCGTGATATCCTCACCGATGAGCCGCTGGAGCATCTTGAGCATGCTCGCCACGGTATCGTTCAAGTCGAGCACCAGGGGGCTTACCGTCTGCTTGCGGGCAAAGGCGAGAAGCTGGCGGGTGAGGTCGGCGGAGCGCCGGGCGGCCTGGCGTATTTCGAGCAGGTATTCGTGGAGCGCGTCTTCCAGTCTCGGCGCGCCCAGGGCCAGATCGGCGTACCCGAGAATGGTCTGCAGCATGTTGTTGAAGTCATGGGCCACGCCGCCGGCAAGCCTCCCCACCGACTCCATCTTCTGGGCCTGGAGCAACTGGGCCTGGAGCCGCTCCTTTTCCGCATGGGCCTGGCGCTGCTCGGTGATATCGACGATGACCCCGTCGAGCCAGAGGAGCGAGCCTGACGGGTCGAAGATCCCCTGCCCCTTTTCATAGACCCAGGCGATCTCGTTGTCGGCCCGGATGAGCCGGTACTCCATCTCATAGGGCTGCCGCCCCTGCACCCCGGCCTGGACGGCGCGATCCACGGCGAGGCGATCGTCGGGATGGATGATGCTCACGAAGGAACGGACGGCGTTGTCGATGAAGTCCGCGGCCGGATAGCCGGTGAGCTGCTCGACGCCCTGGCTGAAGAAGAGCATGGTCCACTGCTCGTCGTTCCGGCAGCGGTAGGCCAAACCCGGCAAGTTATTGACCAGGGTACGGTAGCGCTCCTCGCTCTCCCGCAGAGCCGCCTCGGCCCGCTTGCGGGCGGTGATGTCGGTGTGGATGCCTACCAGGCAGACCACCCGGTCGGCGCGGTCGCGATTGGCATAGGCGCGGAGATAGACCGACACCACCCGGCCGTCCCGGCCGTACATCTCCACCTCGCCGTCCCAGCGTCCGCCGGCCATAATGGTGGCGAACACCTCTTCGCAGACCGTCTTGTCCACATACGCCGAGGCAGGCGACCCCTCGCCAAGCTCGCCGAGCAGCTCGGTGAATGCCTGGTTCTGATAGAAGTGGCGCCCCTCGGGGGTGGCCATGCCGATGGCATCGGAAGCGCTCTCCACCGAGGACTTGAACATCGCCAGCGCCTCCTCGGCCTGCTTGCGCTCGGAGATGTCCACCAGCAGGGCGAGGAGGTAGTCCACCGTGCCGTCGGCCCGCCGCACGCATCCCACCGACTGCATCACCCAGACCACGCCGCCGTCCCGGCGTCGCAGACGCTTTTCAAGGGAGTACTCTTCGATGGCGCCGGCGAGCAGCCGCTCGAACCGCGCCTGGTCGGCCTCCAGGTCGTCCGGATGGATGAGTTCCGCCCAGCCCATGCGGACCAGCTCCTCCCGCGGACAGGCGAGCATCCGGCACAGTTCGTCGTTGACTTCAAGCCACCCCTTATCCGGCGAGACAATGGCCATCCCGGCGCCCTGTCGTTCAAAAAAGAGGCGTATCCGCTCCTGGTTGGCGAGCAACGCCACAGCGTCGTGTTCCCGCTGCAGCCGGTTGACCATGAGCATGCCGAGCAGCACCGTGGCCACCGGATAGACGGCCAGTACCGGCAGACCGAGTCGGCTCAGCACCTGGAGCGCCGTGGCCCGTGGCAGGAGGAACATCAGCATCAGCATGGCCAGGTGAACGAAGAGGCCAAAGAGATAGAGTTCGGGCCAGGCGATCTCTGCCAGGGGACGGCGGCGAAGGTGACGCCAGGCAATCCCCACGGCGCCGGAGGCAACGATCACCGCCACCCCGGCCCAGGCGGCGGCGCCCCCCAGGGAGAGGCGGAAAGCGGCGGTCATCAGCATGGCCACCACCGTTGGCGTGGTGCCGAAAAAAAGCCCGGCGACGCAGAGCAGCACCGAGCGGGTGTCAAAGACGATCCCCGGCCCGAAGGTCCAGGGGGAGAGGATGAGGGCGCAGCCCAGCACCCCCAGCATCGCCCCGCTCACCACCTGAAGGAACAGCCCCGGCCCCAGCCGGTGGCGGCTGGTCACCACGTCATAGCCAAACGCCGCCGCCAGCAAGAGAGCGGCGTTCTGGATGAGTCCGAGGACAGCGGTATCGACCATGGGTGCCCCTCCCCCGGGCGTGGACCCAAGACGCCCCGAAACAGAGTCGTGAATCACGAAAACAACAATGATTGCCAGCAGATCAACCGAATCTCCAGCAATCCATCATATTCCAGGCCACCGCCAAAGGCGAGGAAAACCTCCGCCTCCGCGCTCCTGCCCGAGGAAGTTCCCATGGTCCAGTGCTTCCCCCCACCCCTTTTGGGAACCTTTTTCGCTGTCAGGTGACTATACAGGTAACAACGGCAACCGGAACAGGTGATCCAACGGCACGCCATGAGCATCAAAAAATTCATCTACTTCTGGCTGGGCGGCCTGGTCTGCTGCTTTCTGGTCATGGCCTTGGCCATGGTGTTCAGCACCAACGAGCTGCGGGCCATGAACAATGCCATCCTGCGGGACGCCGGCGCGGTGGAGATGACCCACCGCCAGGAAAACGCCCTCCTCGAAGAACGGCGTATCGATCTCCTGCTGCGCGACACCGGCAACTCGGTCTACGAACAGCGGGAAAAGGTACTCATGGCCAAGAGCCGCGCCCTGGTCGAAGAGCTGGCCACCGACGACCTGCCGGCCAAGGACCGCGCCCGGGTGCATACCATCCGCGGCTTCTTCGAGGCATACCGGGCCGCAGCACTCGCCTCCCCGCCGCTGCCGCTCCCCGCCGTGAGCCAGGCCGCCGACCGGCTGCTCAACGCCGTTGAGGACTACCGCGAAGAGACGCGGACCCGGATGACCGCAACCCTGGCCCGCAGCAAGCGCCTCGATACCCTGGTGGACCGCTGGTCGCTGGGGGTGTTCCTCTTTGTCAGCCTCGCCGCCGGGCTCGGCTCCGCCCTTCTCCTGCGCCGCGTCGTCCGTCCCGCCCATGCCCTGAGCCGCACCGCCGCCCGTTTCGGCCGCGGTGATACCCAGGCCCGGGCCACGGTCTACTTCAACGACGAACTGGGGCTGCTCTGCCGCTCTTTCAACCGCATGGCCGACAACATCGCCTTCCTGCAGAGTGAACGACGCCATCTGCTGGCCGCCCTGGCCCATGATCTTAAGAATCCGCTGGTGCTCATCGGCGGTGCCGCCCGGCGCCTGAAACGCAAGGAAGCGGTGGGACCGGCCCATTTGCCCCTCCTCGAAAGCATCATTGGCCAGAGCGACGCCATGGAGGAACTCATCGGCGAACTGATGGAAACGGTTCGCCGGGAGGACGCGGACCGGGCTCTCGAAAAGGCGGAGGTGGATCTCCACGAGCTGCTCACCGCCCTGCACGCCAAGCAGGTCGGGGCGATCGCCAGCCACCCCATCCACTACCAGGGCACGCCCTGCCCGGTACGGGGCGACGCCCGGCGACTCGCCCGGGTCGCCGCCAATCTGGTTTCCAACGCCGTCAAGTACAGCCCGGCCGGCAGGCCCATTGACCTGCGTCTTACGCGCCAGGGCGATTGGGCGGTATTCACGGTCACCGACGCGGGGGTGGGCATCCCGGCCGAGGAGATTACCGGCCTGGGTGAACCCTTCCGGCGCCTCAAACACACCAGCGCCATGGCCAAGGGCAGCGGGATGGGACTTTTCTCGGCCCGGCGGATCGTCAACGGCCACGGCGGCAGCCTCGCCATCGACAGCCGGCTGGGGGCAGGAACCACCGTGACCGTCAAGGTGCCGCTGGCCACCGCCGCGGCACCCTGCCAGCCGGCCCGGCCGGAGAGCGACAAACAGGCGGTCCCTCTTGCCGCCCGGCCGGACGATGCGGAAGCCAGGCGTTAGTGCCCCTGCGGTTAATCATGGCAGGCAATTGTTGCGCAATCGTGGTTCCTCGCAAGGCGCAGAAAATGAAGGCAAGCAGCGCAATGGCAAATTTTCCGCAACACAGCGAGGGGCCGGGAGGGCCGAACGGGGCACTAGAGAAGCGCCTGGAGGTAGCAGCCGTTTTCCTCGACAATGGCGGCCTGCCGGATGATCGGCTCGTATCGCGCCAGAAAGCCCACGTGGTTGTCCAGAAACAGAGGATGATGGGCCGACCGGATGACCTTTACCTTGAGATACCCCTCCGCCTTGCCGAACTGGCAGACCTTCCTGAGGACAAAGGCCCGGGGGTCCATGGCCAACGCCGCCGCCAGCCGGGCGTACGCCCTGCTCCTTCCCCTGTCCCCCGCCACCACCCGCTGCCCCTGGACGGTGATGACGTAGATCTCCTTGTTCCGATGGTCGAGAAAGAAGCTCACCTTGGCAATATAGCTCTTGTCAGTGCCATGGGGGTTGGCCTCGTCCGCCCGGGTGATATAGCAACACAAGCCGAGACAATCCTCGGCGGCCCCCTCCTCCACCAGCATCCTGAGACCGTGTTCGCCAAGGAGGCGGGCGCCGTATTTGCGGATCAAGGCGTCCCGCCTGGCGAGGGTTTCATGGATGATCCTGCCGTTGTGCACCAGCCGCTCGGTCACCGCCCCCAGGGTGGTCAGATTGATCCCGTGCAGAAGAAAGCAGGGGTCGGGAAACGCGGCGCAGTCGCCGACGGCGATGGGCTCGGCAAAGGTCTGCATGGCGGCCGCCATGGCCCGGGCGTACTGGGCAACAGTGGTCTTGTCGCTAAGTCCCCGGTAGGCATGGGCAAGGAGGATCATCACCAGTTCCATGTGGGCGCCAAAGCATATGCCGTGCAATTCCTTTTCGACCCGCGTCACCGCGCCGTAGCGGCTGACGCGGGTCGACCGCTTCTTCTCCACCGTGAACAGCGAGGAATCGAACCGTTTCTCCTCGTAGCAGGCGGGATCGGCGAGGAATTCCTCAATGCGGTTGGCGAATGCCCTGACTCTGATCTTGGTCATGATGACGGTTTCTCCTGCGGCGCCACACCGTGGTTCGAGGCCGGCCTTTCGGCCCAGGGCAATGGCGACAAAAGATGTGAAAATCACTCAAATTTTGCCTTGTGCTCTTATGCTACCACACCCATCTCCCACTTTGTTCCTTTTCTTCCCCCACCCACCCCGGCGACAGGCAGGAGCCCCGGCAGCCCAAAAGTTTCCTTGCCATGGCGCGGCATGGGGGGTACATTACCAAAACTGACTGACCACTCAGTCTACTACGTCTTGCCAATGCCCGCCTTCACCGACGCGCACCAGGAGCAGAGCATGACCAAAAAAGAGGCCATCGTCACCGCGGCCACCGAACTCTTCGCGGCCAAGGGCTTTGCCGAAACAACCACCGCCGAGGTGGCCGCCCGGGCCGGGGTGGCCCAGGGAACCCTCTTCTACCACTTCAAGAGCAAGGAAAACATCCTGCTCGCGGTCTTCGAGAGCGTCATGGTCCGCTACCAGACGGGCATGGCGGCGGCGACGGCGACGGCCGCCAACGGCATGGCGGCCGTCGAAGCGCTGCTCCGCTTCCAGCTCGCCTTTGTCGAGGAACACAGCCGGGAGTTCCGGGTGGTGATGCGCGACCTGCCCTCTCACCTCGGCGGTTCGGACTCGCCGCAGCGCGAGCAGGTCCGCCAACGGCAGGCCACCGTCCTCGCCATGCTCGAAAACGCCCTGGCCCGGGGCCGAACCGACGGCAGCATGCGGCCCGACCTGCCGGCGACGGCCACCGCCCACATCCTGCGCGGTCTGGTTTATGGCCTGGTCCGCCACCGCCTCCTGGGGCTCATCGACCTGCCCCCCCTTGAAGAGGACCTGATCGATTTCTGCCGCCAGGCCCTGCAGGCCCCGGCCGCCGGCCCCTGCTGAGCCCATCCGCGACACCAGCCAGCCGAGAAGGAAATCCGCGCCGCCGCTGGCGGCGCAGGACAACACGAGACAGAAGCCCATGACCACCCAGACCGCAGCTGCAGACCAAAACGGCCGGCCCCGCCGCCGAATCCTCCGCCTCCTCCTGGCTGCCGGCCTGGCGGTCGGCGCGGTGGCCCTCACCCCCAAGGTGAGCTACCTCCTCGCCCACGAGAGCACCGACGACGCCTACTTCCGCGCCACCATCGTACCGGTGGCCCCCCAGGTCGGCGGCCAGGTGGTCAAGGTCGCGGTTACCGAGAACCAGCTGGTCCGAGCCGGCGACCTGCTCTTTTCCATCGACCAGAGGGACTACCGGCTCGCCCTCACCCAGAGGGAAGAGGCCCTGGCCGTGGCCCGGGCCGAGCGGCCAAAGCTTGCCGCGTCGATCGTCGAGGCCGAGAAAGCACTGGCCGTGGCCGAAGCCGGGCTCGCCGACACCCGGGCCAGCGAAGCCTTCGCGGCCCAGGAGAAGAAACGCTACGCCGACCTGCTCGCCGCGGCCGCGATTTCCCGCCATAAGCTCGAAGAGCGAACCACCGCCTGGCAAAGCGCGTCTGCCAAGCGCCAGGCCGCCGCGGCGGCGGTGGAGAAAAACCGGGCGGCCATTACCGCCCTCAAGGCCGAGCTTGCCGCCCAGGAGTGCAAGATCAAGGAGGCCGCCGCCGCGTTGGCGGTGGCGGAACTCGCCCTGGCCCGCACCACGGTGCGCGCCCCGATTACCGGCCGGGTCGGCCAGAAGAACGTCGATCCGGGCAGGTACGTCCAGGCCGGTCAGCCCCTCCTCGCCCTGGTGGATCCCGGTTCCGTGTGGCTTGCCGCCAACTTCAAGGAAACCCAGATCGGCAGGATCAGGGCCGGCCAGCCCGTGGAGGTGCGGGTGGACGCCTACCCGAACCTCACCCTGCACGGCCACGTGGAAAGTGTCCAGGCCGGCACCGGCGCGGTCTTCAGCCTCCTGCCGCCCGAAAACGCCACCGGCAACTTCGTCAAGGTCGTCCAGCGGCTGCCGGTGAAAATCGTCATCGACTCGCCCCCCGACCCAGCCCACCCGCTGTGGCCGGGGCTTTCGGCCGAGCCCAGCGTCGCGGTGACCGCCGGTCGCAAGGGATGATCGCCATGGCCGCCGCCCCGCCCCCGGTCAATAAGTGGATGGTCACCCTCACGGTGATGACCGCCACCATCATGGCCGCGCTTGACATCAGCATCGTCAACGTCGCCCTGCCTTACATGCGCGGCAACCTTGGCGCCACGGTGGAGGAGATCACCTGGGTGGCCACCGGCTATCTGCTCTCCAACGTCATCGTCATGCCGATGATCGCCATGCTCACCGGCCGCTTCGGCCGCCAGCGCTTCTATCTGTTCAGCATCGTCCTCTTCACCCTCACCTCCATGCTCTGCGGGGTGGCCTGGAGCCTTGCCTCGCTGATCACCTTCCGCACCCTGCAGGGCGTCGGCGGCGGGGCGATCATCCCCATCTCCCAGGCCATTCTCCGTGAGAGCTTCCCGCCCGAGGAACAGGGCAAGATCATCGGCATCTACGGCCTGGGCGTCGTCCTGGGCCCGGCCTTTGGCCCAACCCTGGGCGGCTGGCTCACCGACACCTTCTCCTGGCGCTGGATCTTCTTCATCAACGTGCCGGTCGGGGCGCTGAACCTCCTGCTCATCTCCCGCTACATCCATGACCCGCCCTATCTCGTCCGCCATGAAGGGCGGCTCGACTACGCCGGGCTTGCCTTCCTCACCGTCGGGCTCGGCGCACTCCAGCTCTTCCTTGAAAAGGGCGAACAGTGGGACTGGTTCGAATCCCCGTTCATCGTCTGGCTTGCGGTGCTCGCCGCGGCCGGCATCGCCTGCTTCGTCTGGCGGGAGCTTACCGCAGGCAAACCGGCCGTGGATCTGCGCCTCTTCAAGGACGGAAACTTCCTCACCGGCACCCTGCTCGGCGGCATCTTCGGCATCGCCCTCTACGGCAGCCTCTTCATGCTGCCCCTCTTCCTCCAGGAGATCCTGGGCTACCCGGCACTCGATTCCGGCCTTGCCCTGATGCCGCGGAGCCTCGCCATGGCGGTTACCATGCCCCTGGCCGGCCGGGTTTACAACCGCTGCGGGCCGCGGCTCCTGGTGGGCATCGGCATGCTGGTGAGCGGGCTCTCCTTCTGGCAGCTCGCCCGGCTCAACTTAAGCGTGGGCTTCTGGGACATCTTCCTGCCCCAGGCGCTCCAGGGGGTGGGCTTCGGCCTGGTCTTCGTCTCACTCACCACCTCGGCGATGATCAGCATCGAGAGAAGCCGGATGACCGCGGCCACCGGCCTCTACGTGGTGGTGCGCCAGATCTTCGGCAGCATCGGCATCGCCCTGGTGGCCACCGGCCTCACCAGGGGCACCACCACGGCGCGCGCCAATCTGGTGGAGCATCTCTCGCGCTACCGCGACGCGGCCGGCCACTGGCTCGCCACCGTCACCTCGGCCTTTGCCGTCCGGGGCACGCCACCCACCCTGGCGCCGGCCAAGGCCCTGGGGGCGCTGGCCGCCGTGACCCAACGCCAGGCCGCCATGCTCGCCTTTAACCAGGTCTTCTTCTTCCTCGCCCTCCTCTTCTGGGTGAGCCTGCCGCTGCTCTTCATCCTGCGGCGCGGCCGCCCCCCCGGCCTGGCCCCGGCCGGCCGCTGAGGGGCCACGCCCATGACAAGCCAGCCCCACGGCGACAACAACGGCGCCACCGGCTTCCGGGCGGCGCTCCGCACCCTCGGGTACCGGAACTTCCGCCTCTTTTTCTGCGGCCAGGGGCTGTCGCTCATCGGCACCTGGATGCAGCAGGTGGCCATGGCCTGGCTGGTCTACCGGCTCACCGGCTCGGCCTTCATGCTCGGCCTGATCAACTTCTGCGCCCGGATCCCCATCTTCCTCGCCTCGCCCTTCCTGGGGGTGCTGGCCGACCGCTGGAATCGCCACCGCATCGTCCTCGGCACCCAGACCGCCGCCATGCTCCAGGCGATGGTCCTCGCCGCCCTGGCGCTCAGCCATCAGGTGCGGGTCTGGCAGCTCTTCGTTCTCAGCCTCTTCATCGGCCTGGTCAACGCCATGGACATCCCGGCCAGGCAGTCCTTCCTCATCGAGATGGTGGAGAACAAGGAGGATCTGGGCAGCGCCATTGCACTGAACTCCTCCCTGGTCAACGGCGCCCGCCTGATCGGCCCTTCCATTGCCGGGCTTCTGATCGCCGCCGCCGGCGAGGGGCTCTGCTTTCTCATCAACGCCCTGAGCTATCTGGCGGTAATCGGCGCCCTGGTCAGGATGCGGATCACCCCCAGGCCGCGCGTGCCCCACGCGCTCTCGGTTCTGCAGCAGTTCAGGGAAGGGGCGCGCTATGCCTACGGTTTCGCGCCGACCCGCGCCATCCTGCTCCTGGTGAGTGTGGTGAGCCTGGTGGGACTGCCCTATCTCGTGCTCCTGCCGGTCTTTGCCCGGGACGTCTACCACCAGGGGGCGCACGGCTTTGGCTTCCTCACCGGCGCGTCCGGGGTCGGCGCCCTCACCGGCGCCCTCTACCTGGCCGGCCGCAAGAGCGTCCTGGGACTCGGCCGGATGATCGTCATCGCCACCCTGCTCTTTGGCGCAAGCCTGCTGCTCTTCTCCCACCTGCCGTTCTACTGGCCCGCCCTGGGGCTGCTCACGGTCACCGGCTTCGGCATGATCGTCCTCCTCGCCTCGGCCAACACCGTGCTGCAGACCATTGTCGAGGACAACCAGCGCGGCCGGCTGATGAGCTTCTACGCCATGTCGTTCGGCGGCATGGTCCCCTTCGGCAGCCTGCTGGCCGGCGGGCTCGCCACCACTATCGGGACGCGGAACACGGTGCTGGCGGGGGGCCTGATCTGCATGGCCGCCGGCCTGTGGTTCGCCAGAATGCTCCCCCGGCTGCGCACCATGGTGCACCCGATCTACGTGCGCAAGGGCATCCTCCGGGAGGTGGCGGTGGGACTCCAGAGCGCCACCGACCAGGCAGGCCAGCCCAAATTCAACGGTCTGAAATGATTGGCTGGTTTCGGGAAGAAGGGGGGGCGGGCATTCGGAAGAGCATCCTCGAGAATACGGCAACAAGAAAGGGGAGGCGCCACGACGGACACCTCCCCTTTCTTGTTGCCGATGTTCAAGGCAAGGCGGCTTCCCACCCGGAGCGGCGGGCGCATCCTCGCCACCCCGGCCGCTCACCGGCGGCCAGGGCCATCCTGTCTTACCACCGCCCCATTACCGCCTTGAAGTAGCCGATAAACACCCCACCGGCCAGCAGTCCGGCAATGAAGCACAAGATCCCCCAGAGGCCGAAGCCCATCCCGAAGAAGCCAGCCGTGTTCATGGTGTTCCGTGAGATTTCATCGGCAGCGGTGCCGACCTTGTCTTTTGTTATCGCTTTAACCTTGGCATTTTCAACCATCTCTACACCTCTTGTTGCGGAAGGTAGTAAAAAAACGTTTTCCCGACCCGTGCGGGGAAACCTGGCGCATCACACAATGCGTCACGATTCCCATAAACCTATTTGACACCCCGGCCACTGTCAATCAAAACCAAAGGTTCCACCGCCGACAGAACGGCCCGGGGCGAACTTAGCGTGACAGGGTCTCGGTCGCCGGGAAGGGGCGGGCAAGCCAGCGCCGGCGGTCACGATCCGGTAGAGTCCCGGGGAGTGGTGCAAATCGAAGTAGAAGGTCATCGCGGGTTTCGTCGCCAAACGCCACCTCTCCCTCCCTCCTTTTTTGTTGACAGCATAAGGTGGTGGAAATAACTTGCCAGGAATTGACAGGCGTCGGACCGGAAAGAGGTTTTTTTATCACCTATCACCCCCCCACCTGTCGCCGTTACCAACGCCCATATTGTTGCCATATTAACATTCAACAAGGGAATAATAGCCGTGAATAACGAGCAGCCCCTGGGGCGCATGATCTATTTTATGGCCCAGGACATACGGAATCTGGCGGAAAGGGTTCTCGCCCCCTACGAACTGACCCTGGAGCAGTTTCAAACCTTGAAGGTCCTTTCCCCCTCCACGGGCATGACCCAACGGCAGCTTGGCCAGGCCATCAACAAAAATCCCGCCAATATGACCAGAATCCTCGATCGCCTGGAGGCTAAATCGCTTTCCGTCCGGCAGCCCGATCCAGCAGACCGGCGGGCCTATCTCGTTCTGTTAACCGAAAGGGGCCGTGTTCTTCTTGACGAGGTCAAAGTGGTCTTTGAAAGGTTTTCGGCCGGGGTGCATAGGGGGTTGACCGACGAGATGAAGCGGACCACGAGGAAGGTTCTTGGCATCATGGCGGCCAACGTGGAAGAGATGTCCACGGCCATGAAGAACGACTAGCCCACATTTCTCATGAACAGAGTGTGATTTCAATTTTTGACCTATATTCCACTTGAGGTGCGGGAATGCCTAAAAATCAGAAGATTTCCTGGTTCTTGACCACGGGGATGCTGCTCGGAGGACTGCTCTTTTCCGGCTGCGGAAAGTCTCAGGCCGGTCCTCCCCAAGCCATCACCCCCGAAGTGGCGGTGGTGACCGTCACCCCGAGGCCCGTCACCCTGACTCGGGAGCTGCCCGGGCGCACCTCTCCCCAGCTGATCGCCGAGGTGCGCCCCCAGGTAGGCGGCATCATCAAGCAAAGGCTGTTTGTCGAGGGGAGCGATGTGCAGGCGGGGCAGATCCTTTATCAGATCGATCCCGCCCCGTACGAAGCGGCCGTTGCCAGTGCCGAAGCAGCGCTGACTCGGGCGGAGACCGGTAAAACCCAGGCCGAGGCCACCCTGACCCGGGCCGAGGCCAATCTGACGCCCTTGCGGCTGAAAAAGGAGCGCTACCAGGAGCTTGTCCCCATTAAAGCCGTGAGCTCCCAGGACCTGGACGATGCCACCGCGGCCTTGCATCAGGGCGAGGCGGATGTCAAGAGCGCCAAGGCGGCGATCCTGGGGGCCGAAGGGAACATCGGGGTCGCCAAGGCCGCCCTTGAAACGGCTCGGATCGATCTCGCCTACACCGAGGTTACGGCGCCCATCGCCGGACGCATCGGCATATCCCAGGTTACCACCGGAGCTCTGGTCAAGGCCGGCCAGGACAATGCCCTGGCCACCATCCAGCGGCTCGATCCGGTCTACATCGATTTCAGCCAATCCAGCGTGGAACGTCTGAAACTGATGGAGGAACTGAACAGCGGCCTGCTCAAGAAGGGCGGCAGGGGTGAAGCGAAAATACGGCTGCGCCTCGAAGATGGCAGTTCCTACCCCGAGGAGGGGATCTTGAAGTTCAGCGACGTGACCGTCGATCCGAGTACCGGCTCGGTCACCCTGCGAGCCCTCTTTCCCAACCCGCACCATCTCCTCCTTCCCGGCATGTTCGTCCGGGGCATCGTCCAGGAGGGGATCCGGGAACAGGGAATTCTCATTCCGCAACAGGGGGTGACCAGAAATCCCGCCGGCCAAGCCATGGTCATGGTGGTCGGAACGGAGGACAAGGTCGAGCCCCGGGTGATCAAGGTCGACCGGACCATCGGCAAGGAGTGGCTGGTCAACGAAGGGTTGCAAGCGGGCGACCGGGTCATCATGGAAGGGTTCCAGCGGGCGCGGCCGGGCACCCAGGTCAAGGTCGTTCCCTTCGCCGCCGGTGACGGGGTCGGTAAGCCCGCTTCCCAGCCGACGACCGCGAAGTAAGGAGACCGCCCCCATGCCACGCTTTTTCATCAATCGCCCGATCTTTGCCTGGGTGATCGCCATCATGGTCATGCTTGCAGGGTTGCTTGCCATCAAGACCCTGCCGGTCTCCCAGTATCCCCCCATCGCGCCACCGCAGATCAGCATCAACGCGGTCTATCCCGGGGCCTCTGCCCAGACCGTGCAGGACACGGTCACCCAGGTCATCGAGCAGAAGCTGAACGGCATCGACAACCTGATCTACATGTCCTCCACCAGCGACTCGTCCGGGGCGATCGCCATCAGCCTGACCTTCCGGGCCGGCACCGACCCGAACATCGCCCAGGTCCAGGTCCAGAACAAGCTGCAGCTGGCCATTCCGCTTCTGCCCCAGGCCGTGCAGCGCCAGGGTATCCAGGTGGTGAAATCCACCCGCAACTTCCTGCTGATCGTTGGCCTGGTTTCCGAAGACGGCTCCATGGACCGCAACGCCCTGACCGACTACATGGTCTCCAACATCCAGGACACCATCAGCCGGGTGGAAGGGGTAGGCGAACTGCAGCTCTTCGGCACCCAGAACGCCATGCGCATCTGGCTGGACCCCGCCAAGCTCAACAACTACAAACTGACCTCCATCGACGTGGTCAACGCCATTCAGGCCCAGAACGCCCAGGTCTCGGCCGGCCAGTTCGGCGCCATGCCCTCGGTACCCGGTCAGGAATTGAACGCCACCATCACCGCCCGCACCCTGCTCAGCACCCCGGAACAGTTCGCCGACATCATCCTGCGGACCAATCCGGACGGTTCCACGGTGAAACTCGGTGACGTCGCCCAATGCAAGATCGGCACGGAAAACTACGAAACCCAGTCCTTCTACCAGGGCAAGCCCATCGGCGGCATGGCCATTCGGCTCGCCGCCGGCGCCAACGCTCTGGAAACCGGCAACCGGGTCAAGGCGAAGATGGCGGAACTGGCCAAATACTTCCCGCCGGGCATGGAGGTGGTCTATCCCTACGACACCACCCCCTTTGTCAAGATCTCCATCGAGGAGGTGGTCCGGACCCTGGTGGAGGCGGTCTGCCTGGTCTTCCTCATCATGTTCCTCTTTCTCCAGAACTTCCGGGCGACGCTGATCCCCACCATCGCCGTCCCGGTGGTGCTCCTGGGGACCATGGGAGTGCTGGCGGCAGGGGGATTCTCCATCAATACCCTGACCATGTTCGCCCTGGTCATCGTCATCGGGCTCCTGGTCGACGACGCCATTGTCGTGGTCGAGAACGTCGAGAGGATCATGGTCGAGGAGGGGCTTTCGCCCCACGACGCCACCCTCAAGTCCATGGGCCAGATCACCAGCGCCCTCTGGGGCATCGCCACGGTGCTCACCGCGGTGTTCCTGCCCATGGCCTTCTTCGGTGGCTCCACCGGTGTCATCTACCGGCAGTTTTCGGTGACCATCATCGCTGCCATGATCCTTTCGGTGCTGGTGGCGATGATCCTGACCCCGGCCCTCTGCGCCACCATTCTGAAACCGGTTGAGAAGGGGCATCGTTTCGGAGAATCAGGCTGGTTCTCCGGCTTCTTCCGACACTTCAACCGGGCCTTCGACTTCTTCCGGCACGGCTATGAAAAGGTCATCAACGGTTCCTTCCGCCGGCCGGTCCGCGTTCTGCTGGTGTACGGTCTTCTGGTCTGCCTGATGGTCGTTCTCTTTCACCGCCTGCCCACCGCCTTCCTCCCCGAGGAGGACCAGGGCTTCATCATCTGTCAGGTACAGCTGCCGCCCGGGGCGACGGTGGGTCGGACCATCAAGGTGATTCGCAAGCTCGAAAAGCACTTCATGCAGGACGAGAAGAAGACGGTGGAGGGGGTGATCACCGTTGTCGGCTTCAGCTTCGCCGGCCGCGGCCAGAACATGGGAATCGCCTTCGTGAAATTGAAGGACTGGAGTCTTCGGAGGAGCGCCGAGCTGAAAGCTCCGGCCATAGCGGCGCGGGCCATGCAGGCCTTCGCCAAGCTCCGGGACGGCATGGCCTTCGCCTTCGTCCCGCCGGCGGCGATCGAACTCGGCTTTGCCAACGGCTTCGACATGGAACTGCAGGATTGTAACGGCCTGGGGCACGACAAGCTGATGGCGGCCCGCAACCAGTTGCTGGGCATGGCCATGAAAAACCCCAAAGTGGCGGCAGTGCGGCCCAACGGTCAGGATGACACTCCCCAGTTCAAGCTCGATATCGACGACGTGCGGGCCGGGGCCATGGGGGTTTCGGTGGACGACGCCAACAGCGTGCTGGCCACCGCCTGGGGCGGCGCCTACGTGAACGACTTCATCCAGAACGGCCGGGTCAAGAAGGTCTATGTCCAGTCCGCCCCCGGATACAGGATGGCGCCGGAAGACCTCGGCGACTGGTACGTCCGCAACAAAAGCGGCAAAATGGTCCCCTTCTCCTCCTTTGCCACCGGCCGCTGGGAGTATGCCTCGCCCCGGCTGGAACGATACGACGGCATCCCGTCCATGGAGATCCAGGGACAGGCTGCCCCTGGAGTCAGCACCGGCGAGGCCATGGCCGAGATGGAAAAGCTCGCCGCCAAACTTCCGGTCGGCATCGGTTACGAATGGACCGGACTTTCCTACGAGGAGCAGCATGCCGGCGCCCAGGCCCCGGCCCTCTATGCCATCTCGCTGCTGGTTGTCTTTCTCGCCGTAGCGGCCCTGTACGAGAGCTGGACCATCCCCTTCGTCAACATGCTGATGCTGCCGCTGGGGCTGGTGGGTGCGGTGACCGCGGTGACCCTGCGGATCCTGCCCAACGACATCTATCTGCAGATCGGCCTCTTAACCACCATCGGCCTTTCCACCAAGAACGCCATCCTGATCATCCAATTCATCAAGGCTCAGCTGCATGAGGGCAAGGAACTGGTCGAGGCGACCATGACGGCGTTCAGGATCCGGCTCCGGCCGGTCATCATGACCTCGCTGGCCTTCTTCTTCGGAACCCTGCCGCTGGCGCTGACCCGCGGTGCCGGGGCGGGAGCCCAGAACGCCATCGGCACCGCGGTAACCGGCGGGCTCTTGTCCGCCACCTTCATTGATCTGATCTTCATTCCCTTTTTCTTCGTCATGGTCTCCCGCCTGTTCGGGAGAAAGCGCTTGCGCGCCTTTGCGGAGGCAGCCGCCGAACTGGACAGTTCTCCGCAGGAGAGATGATATGAAACCGTTACAACGCCTGGCGAGTGTCCTCGGGCTTGCCGTCATGGTCCTCATCCTGGCCGGGTGCGCCACCATGGCCCCCAAATACAGCCGCCCGGCAGCGCCGGTTTCCAAGGCCTGGCCCAGCGGCCCTGCCTATGGGGAGCAGCCGGCCGCCCGGACCGCTCAGGCCCCGGTTGACCTGCCCTGGCGGCAATTTTTCCTCGATCCGCAACTGCGGCAGCTCATCGAGACAGCCCTGACCAACAACCGCGACCTGCGCGTTGCCGTCCTGAACATCGAGCGCTACCGCGCCCAGTATCAGATCCAGCGCGCCGCGCAGTGGCCGCAGCTTAACGGCAACGCAGGAGCCAGCAAGCAGCGCTTGCCCGAGGAACTCTCAGGCACAGGCAGTGCCATGACGGTCGAGCAGTACGGTGTCGGACTCGGGGTCAGCTCTTTTGAGCTGGATCTTTTCGGCAGAGTACGCAGCCTCAAGGAGGCAGCCCTGGAACAGTATCTGGCGACGAGGGAGGCAAGGCGTTCGGCGCAGATCAGCCTGATCGCCAGTGTAGCCAGCGGCTACCTGAACCTGGCCGGCGACCGGGAAAAACTGCGGCTGGCCCAGGATACGCTGGCAGCCCAGCAGGCCAGCCTGGAAATGATCCAAAAGCGGGTGGAGGTGGGGGTCGGTACCGATCTTGATCTGCAGCAGGCCCGGTCCCAGGTCGAGGCGTCCCGGGTGGATATCGCCCGCTACACCACCCTGGTGGCCCAGGACGAAAACGGTCTGACCCTGTTGGTCGGGGTACCGATAGCGCCGGAATTGCTGGCCCCTAAACTTGAGGGCAATCTGCTGGCCGACGGAGAGATCGCCCCCGGCCTTTCGTCGGAAGTGCTTTTGCAGAGGCCGGATGTCCTGCTGGCCGAGGAACAGCTCAAGGGGCTGAATGCCAATATCGGCGCGGCACGGGCGGCCTTTTTCCCGCGCATCACCCTGGTCGGCACCCTTGGTTACGGCAGCAGGGAACTCTCTGATCTTTTCCGCTCCGGGGCAACGGCCTGGAACCTGGGCTCGCAGCTCACCGTGCCGATCTTTGACGCCGGGGCCAACCGGGCCAACATGGAGGTGGCAAAGGCGGACCGTGATATCGCCGTCGCCCAGTACGAAAAGAGTATCCAGACTGCCTTTCGCGAGGTTTCTGACGCCCTCGCCCGGCATGGCACCATGGCCGGGCAGCTGACGGCCCAGATGGCACTGGAAAAGGCCGCCGCCACCGGTTTGCGCCTTTCGCAGGCCCGTTTCGAAAAGGGAATCGACAACTACCTGACCGTGCTCGTTTCGCAGCGCTCTCTGTACAGTGCCCGGCAAGGGGTGGTCGATACCAGAGTGACCCGGCTGCAGAACCTGGTCACTCTCTACACGGTCCTGGGCGGAGGTGCCAGCGCAACCGACCTCACTCCCGATGATTCGTCCCATCCCCCTGGTTGATCTGGCACTTACAATTATTGCAATTTTAGCGACTCAACAGGAGAGGCTTGACTTCATTCACCTAAAGGTAACGCCTTGTTCGGTAATTTTTATCCATCATGACAAGTAATTAACGATCATTTGCCAAGAGATTTTTTGCACTTCTGTCAAGCAATCACATACTACAGATGTGTTCTTCATCCAAGCATTTGCCGCCTGTCCAGAGGGATGCGGAAATACGGCTATCGGAGTGTGTTTATTGGCTGAGAATTGTGAATTATTCACACCATGATTCTTCAGGAATTGATCTAACGTCACAGGATTATTTGTTAGATATTGTGAAAGGCTATTAACCTCTTTGCCTATTATGGGTTTTAATGCTTTCTTACCAAAGAGTACCAGCAACAGAAATTCTTGCTGATTCAATATTACCTTGATATTTTCATCGCCGTCTTGATTTTTGTTTCCGCCGTAAATATAAGATCCATTTGCATGTTTCCATACAAAAAATTTTCCGTTGAAAAAGTTTCTGTGTATTTCCAATCCAAAGAACAATCGTGCCGGAAACTGACAAAAAGGATTCTTTGTAATACAAAATAGATCATTGGCATTTCTAAGGCTACTTGCTGTGCTATTGGGTTCTTCTGTGACAATTAGTATTTTTTTTTGCTTCTGTGAATTCATTGAGCGTTGTTCTTTTTCTTGGATTATTATTTTTATACCGAACGACGAGATAAGCTGCTGGCCTAGAAGTTTTCAGGAAACATGGCAGCGCTTATTCCAGTCAGCTTAATTATTTTGTTGGGGCTTTGCCTGTGTTTAAATTTGAGCTACAACATCCCGCATTATTTGATTTTGTTTTTGAATGTATTTTTGCACTTCTGGAAGATCTAAGTATTGATCTTTAGGCGCTTCAGGATAGTTAAGTCTTTTATCGATTTTATCAGAGTTCCACGCAGTTCCATAAGTACGTAAATATGCTGTTTCAATTATGTCTCTCGCACCAGCATCTGGTGTTAATATCCATGAAGCGGAAAAAATGTGCTTTGGGTTCCGCTTCTTTTCTTCTGCTATTTCTCGAATGGTTCGTGGACCTGTATGAAAATTCAACCTTTGTCTGATATTTGCGGCCTTCCCTATATATAAAAGGCGTTCATCTGAATAGAAGAGGAAATAGACACCGCCTTTGCTCGGTATTGACGAATTTAATCTTTGTATCGTTTGGTTACGGTTAATAATTGGCTGCTTTCTCCATACATCATACCTTGGCAGAGAATCCAGTTTTGGAATCTCAACGTGCACTTTGCAGCTACTACCTTTTTTTATGATGTATTCGATATTATTCATGTTGCCCCAACGAGTCTGTAGAAAAACGATGCCATCACCTGGCCTAACGCTCCAGTAACGATGCCCCAAATTGCACTCAGCAGCTCACGCCGACAGTCAATCAATTACCTGATTTTACGTTTTTATTACGACTCACCTGTTGTTTTTTATTGTTTCCCT
>DHYV01000055.1 GCA_002414225.1 Desulfobulbaceae bacterium UBA5121
GGAGCGCTACCTTACCAGAGGCCATTGCTCTTTTGCCTGAAATGGCCGTTTGGCGCCATCCATGCGGATCACCGCGTGGCCGGTGAGGCACGCTCGAACCATTCGTCCTCTTCGTCCCCCAGCACCAGATTGCAGCCGGATCCAGGTGCTCGCCTCTCGGGGGGGGCGCCAGTGTTCCCGCCGCCGGACCCGGACTGCAGCGCCGCCGGCCGTTTTACCTGCCGACTGCGCGACGGCGCGGCGAACCGCCCTCTGGCGGGGGGCGGCAGGTGGATGGTGTGGCCTGTTTCGGCAAGCTTGAAAAAAGCGGCGGTCTGGCGAAGCTGGTCGGCCTGAGAGGCAAGTTCTTCGCTGGTGGCCGCCATCTCCTCGTTGGATGAGACGTTGTGCTGGATGACCTGGCTGAGCTGATCAATGGCCAGGGTGTTCTGTTCGATACCCCGGGCCTGTTCCGAAGAGGAGGCATCGATCTCGGCCACCAGATCCGCTGTCTTGCGGATGTTGGGAAGGATTTCCTCAATGAGTTTGCCGGCGCGCTCCGAGATGGCGACACTGTTGCCAGCCATGTCGCCAATCTCTTTGGCGGCGAGTTGGCTCCGTTCGGCGAGTTTGCGCACTTCGGCGGCTACCACTGCAAAGCCCCGGCCATGTTCGCCGGCGCGGGCCGCCTCGATGGCGGCGTTTAAGGCAAGCAGGTTGGTCTGACGGGCCAGTTCCTCGATGATGCAGATCTTCTCGGCAATGGTGCGCATGGCCCGAACCGTGTCGGCGACCGCTCGGCCGCCCTCCTCGGCGTCGCTGGCCGCCTTGGTGGAGATGGCGGCGGTCTGTCGGGCATTGTCGGCGTTTTGGGCCACGGCACCACTCATCTCTTCCATGGAACTGGAGATCTCTTCGATACTCGCTGCGGCCTGGGCTGACCCCTGGCTCATCGCTTCGGCCGCCGAACTCATCTGCTGGCTGCCCACAGCCACCTGATCGGCGGCATTCTGCGTGTCGGTGGCAAAGCGGCTGAGGTTGTCGATCATGGTGTTGAGGTTGTTCTTGATGGTGTTGAAGTCTCCCTGATAGGTAGCGGTGATCATCTCAGGGATGTCGCCTTCACTGATCCTCTGCACGTAGTCGGCCGCGACATTGAGGGGGGCGATGAGCGCTTCCAACATATTGTTGATGCCCTCCACCAGCGGCCGGTAGACGTCGTCAAAATTATCGGTATTGCAGCGGGCCTCGAGGCGGCCAGCAGTGGCGGCCTCCACAAGTTTCTTGATCTCGAACCTGAGTCGTTCCACCTGAATCCGGTCAATGATCACCTCGATACCGCCGGCCGGCTGGCCATGTTCGTCGAAGATGGCGGAACAGACGGCCTGGATGGGGATATCGGTACCGTTTCGATGTTTTGCAACGGTTTCGCCGCTGATGGGCTGTCCGGTGCGCATGCAGTTTTTCAGGGTACAGTTCTCGGTGCCGCAGAGCGGCGTGCGGGCCAGCTCTCCGCAGGTCATCTTGCCCACTACCTCCTCTCGGCGCCAGCCCATGGCCCCGAGGGCCGCGTCGTTGATGGAGGTGACCATCAGATTTTTATCGGTGACCAGCATGGGCGCGGCGATGGACTTGAGGATGTTGTCGGTATCCCATTTCGCCTTGGCGGCGGCGGAGCGATCAATGATCACCTCCATGCCGCCACAGACCTCGCCGTTTTCGTCGTAGAGGGCGGTGCAGGCCGCCTGGATGGGGATCTTTTGGCCTGTGCGGGTGGTGGCGACAGTTTCACCGTTGATGGGCTTGCCGGTGCGCATGCAGTTTTTCAGGGTACAGTTCTCGGTGCCGCAGAGCGGTGTCTTGCTCAATTCGGCACAGGTCATCCTGCCCACCACCTCTTCGCGGCGATAGCCCAGGGTCAAGAGGGCGGCATCGTTGACCCAGGTGACAACCAGCTCCCTGTTGGTGGTAAACATGGGCGTAGGAATGGAGGCGAGGATGTTCTCCTTGGCCCTGCACTCCATGGATGCCTTCTTGAGGTCTGCGGTCAGTATTTCCTTGCTTTTGCCGAAATCGAACAGTTGGAACATCTTGTTCACCTCCTTGCCAGGGGCTGACGCGTGCACCAGCGGTAACAGAGTGTTTCCGACCTCTCTTGTTTCTGAAGAATGTTCCCGCAACGGAGAGGCGTGGAAAACCAGGGCTGAGGAATGGATGGAAAGAATGGTTGCCGGGATGGCGGCAAGTTCAGGCCGGATTGGTGGTCGGGCGAGTCTGGACAATGCATGGGGGATGCCCTGGGTACAAGGTGTTCCGGGAGGCGGTCAATATGCCGGCGGAGTCTCAATCGCCTCGCGGGATCAGGGGCGGAAATCGCGTCAAGACGAATAAAGCCCTTATGATAGGGGATCATGATGGCGGTGGCGATGTCAATCGATTTAATTGATACATTGCCGCATGGATGGAAGCATGCGTCTTCAAGGTGGATTTCGGGCAGGCGGTGGTGGTGGTGCGGGAAGAGTCAGGCTGGAGAGGATTGCACTCAGGGTCGAGTAATATTTTAACAATACGAGCAGTGCGCAGTTTCCCGAGCGGAAACAGATATGGAAAATATCCGTTTCGCAGGTCGGAAGGCTGATTCGGGTAGGCGGCGCGATCAGCAGACCAGGGGGTTAAGGATGCCGGTCATGGGGCAGGTTTGGAAATCCGGCGGAGGAGCTGGGGGAGCAGCCGCAGCCGTTGTCGTGATGGCGGCCGCCGGGAAAGAGGCTGAGGATGGCCCGTTGGAGGGGGCGCACCGACAGGGTCAGAAGTACGATGGCGCCGGCGAGTTGGAGGGGATAGGGGATGAGTTCCGCGGCATGGCCCACCACTGCCCGGGGATCGATACCGAGGGTCGCGTAGACCCGGTCGAGAAGGAGTCCGCTGGCCACGGCACTTGCTGAAAGAAGGGCAAGGTAGCGCAGGGTGGCCCTGCGGCCGAGCAAGCCGGTGAGCACCGACAGCGAGGCGACATTGGTGGCCGGTCCGACCAACAGGAAGACCAGAGCCGTGCCCGGGCTCACCCCCTTCAGGATCAGGGCCGCGGCAATGGGGGTGGAGGCGGTGGCGCAGATGTAGATGGGCACCCCCACCGCCAGCATGAGCAGCATGGACTCAAGCCCGCCGCCCAGGGAGGCGGCCATGAGGTCACCGGGTACCACGGCGGTGATGAGCCCTCCCAGCAGCAGTCCGCCCAGGAACCACACCGCCAGATCCCCCCACAGCTCGGTGAAGGCGTACTTCAAGCCGTGGCCGAGCCGTTCGGCCCAGCCGTGGTGGCGGGCATGGTCGGCCGGATCACAGCCGATGCCGTCGCAGCAGCCGTCCACCGGGCAGCTGAGATCGGTGGGGAGCCAGCCGTCTTGTTCCGGCGGGTTGACGAGGTTTTCGGTGAGGCCGGCGAGAATCGCGCTGGCAAAGGCGGCCACGGGACGGGCCAGGGTCATCACCGGGTCGAGCAGGGCATAGGTGATGGAGATGGAGTCCACCCCTGATTCCGGAGTGGAGATCAGGAAGGCGCTGGTGGCGCCGTTGTTTGCCCCCTGTTTCTTGAGCGAGGCGGCCGCCGGCAGCACTCCGCAGGAACAGAGCGGCAGTGGAATGCCGAACAGCGCCGCCTTGAACACCGAGGCAAAGCGGCCCCGGCCCAGGTGGCGGGCCACGTAGGAGGGCGAGAGGTAGACCTTGAGGAGCCCTCCCACCACGATGCCGAAGAGGATATAAACCGACGATTCAAGCAGCATGCGCCACGATTCCACGGCGACCAGCAGGAGAAATTCGAGTAGAGGCTTTCCCATTTTTTACTCCCGGAGGTATTCCAGGGCCAGCGCCATGAGGCGGCCGACATGGTCATCGGTCAGCCGGTAGTAGAGGACCGGCCCTTCCCGTCGGTTGGCCACCAGGCGCAGGGTACGGAGCAGTCGCAGCTGGTGGCTTATCGCCGACTCGGTCACCCCGATGAGGGCGGCTAGGTCACAGACACACATCTCTCCACTCCCCAAGGCACGGAGGATGCGCACCCGGCTGGGGTCGCCCATGGCCTTGAAGAGTTGGGCGAGCCGGGCCACCTCGGCGGGCGGCAGGGCGGCTGCTTCTGCCCTGCCAATACGTTCCGGGTGGAGGGTGCGACCCTGACACTGATCGGTAAAGGGGGCGGCAGTGGGCATGGCTCCTCGTTTGAGTATTTGTTCAAATGTTAAAACAGATGCGGCCGGCTGTCAATGGAACGTGCCGGGGGGGCAAGAGCGGCGGCGGAGATTTCCCCCGGTTTTTTTTGGGAGTTTTACCGACAAAATGGTAAATTGCTCATATGATTCATTGTCTTACCTGAGCAAGCCCGCCGTCCTTCCCCGGCAGGCGACGATACGGTTGTCATGGCCAAGAAGAAAAAAGAGTTCGAACAGCATATCTTTTACGACTGGTGCAAGGCCTGCGGCCTTTGTGTCGCCTTTTGTCCCAGAGAGGTCTATGGTCGCGACGAACTGGGCCGCCCGCAGGTGGTGAACGGTGAGGCGTGTATCGGCTGCCGCTTCTGCGAGTACCACTGCCCGGATTTCGCCATCACCATCAAGGAGCGTGGCGCCAGTGGCAACGGCAACGGCATGGGAGGCGAGCGATGAGTGGTACAGGCGCGGGCAGGCGCGTCCTGCTCCAGGGCAACGAGGCCATTGTCGAAGGGGCGCTGGCCGCCGGTTGCCGCCTCTTTGCCGGCTACCCCATTACCCCGGCCTCGGAGATCAGCGAGCTGATGTCGCTCAGGCTCCCGGCCGTTGCCGGCACCTTCATCCAGATGGAGGACGAGATCGCCAGCATCGGCGCGGTTATCGGCGCCTCGCTCGCCGGGGTGAAGAGCCTCACCGCCACCAGCGGCCCGGGTTTTTCGCTGATGCAGGAGAACTTGGGGTTTGCCTGCATGGCCGAGGTGCCCTGCGTGATCGTCAACGTCATGCGGGGTGGGGCCAGCACCGGGCTCCCCACCAGCCCGGCCCAAGGCGATGTCATGCAGGCCCGCTGGGGCACCCACGGTGACCACCCCATCATCGTGCTCGCCGTCTCCTCGGTGGCCGACTCTTTCGAGATTACCGTCCATGCCTTCAACCTCGCCGAGAAGTACCGGGTGCCGGTGATCATTCTTTCCGACGAGGTAGTGGCCCATACCCGGGAAACCTTCGTCCTCCCGGGCCCCGATCAGGTGGAGGTGGTGGACCGTATGCGGCCCAGCGTGCCGCCCCAGTGGTACAAGCCCTATGCCGACAACAGCCGCGGCGTGCCGGCCATGGCCGCCATGGGGGACGGCTACCGCCATCACGTCACCGGCCTCATCCACGACGAGTCGGGCTTCCCCACCCAGCGCGGTGACGAGATCAACGCCTTGGTGCGGCGGCAGTTTCGTAAGATCACCAACGGTTTTTTCGAGATCCAGATGACCCGTTCCTTCATGATGGAGGGCGCCCAGGTGGCGGTGATCGCCTACGGTTCGGTTGCCCGCTCCGCCAAACGGGCGGTGCGCATGGCCCGCGAGCAGGGCATCGACGCCGGACTCCTCCAGCTCGTCACCCTCTTTCCATTTCCCAGGAAGGACGTGGATCAGGTGCTTCGCCAGTGTAAGGCGGTAATCGTGCCCGAGATGAACATGGGCCAGATCAGCCGCGAGGTCAAACGGGTCAACCGCCGCTGCCGGATCATCACCTACAATCGGGTGGACGGCCAGCTGATCACCCCGGAGGAGATCTTCGAGGAGTTGGGAGGATGATGTGATGGAACGGATTGAGCAACTCCGCCACACCTACCTGCGCCATGACAAAAAGTTTCCCCATGTCTGGTGCCCCGGCTGCGGGAACGGCATTGTTTTGGGTTCGCTGATCAGGGCCATCGACCGGCTGGGCCTCACCCAGGACGAGATCGTGCTCGCCTCAGGCATCGGCTGCGCCGGCCGCATGTCGGTCTACGCCGATTTCAATACCCTGCACGCCACCCACGGCCGGGCGCTTACCTTTGCCACCGGCATCAAGCTGGCCAGGCCCGAACTCACCCTGATCGCGGTGATGGGCGACGGCGACGCCACCGGCATCGGCGGCAATCACTTCATCCACGCCGCCCGCCGCAACCTCAACATGACCGCGATCATCATCAACAACCAGATCTACGGCATGACCGGCGGCCAGTATTCGCCCACCACCCCTTACGGCGCCCACGCCGCCACCGCGGTGTTCGGGAATCTCGAGCACGCCTTTTCCATCGCCGAATTGGCGGTGACCGCCGGCGCATCCTTCGTGGCCCGGGGCACGGTCTACCATGTGCCGGAACTCGACCGGCTGCTCGAGAAGGGCATCGCCAAGAACGGCTTTTCGGTGATCGAGATCCTCTCCAACTGCCACACCCAGTTCGGCCGCCGCAACCAGATGGGCGATCCGGTGACCATGATGCGCTGGCTCAAGGAACACGCGGTGCCGGCCGTCAAGGCGGGCGACCTCGCGCCAGAATCCATCGAGGGCAAGTTCACCATCGGCGTGCTGGTGGACCGGGAAAAGCCCGATTACCTCAAGGAGTACGAGCGGGTCCGGGCCGAGGCCAGACAGAAGGCCGCGGAGGCAAAACCATGAAGGAGAACCGCTACGAAATCAGGATCGGCGGCTCGGGCGGCCAGGGCGTTATCCTCATGGCGGTGATCCTGGCCGAGGCGGTCGGGGTCTACGGCGGCCAGTTCGTCTGCCAGACCCAGAGTTACGGCCCCGAGGCTCGGGGGGGGAAGAGCAAGGCCGAGGTGGTGGTGAGCGGGACTGAAATCGACTATCCCAAGGTGATCCAGATGGACCTCTTCCTGGCCATGAACCAGCCGTCGCTGGATGCCTACTTTTATGACTTCAAGCCCAACGGCCTGCTGCTGGTGGACTCTACCTTTGTCGAGCAGATCCCCACCAGTCGGGTGATCGCCATCCCCTTCACCCGCATCGCCCGTCAGGAGTTCAAGCAGGAGATGGTGGCCAACATGGTGGCCCTGGGCGCCCTGGGCCATCTCTGTCCCCAGGTGCGGGTCGAGCACCTGCGCGAGGCCCTGCTTGCCCGGGTGCCGCCCCACACCCGGGCGCTCAACGGCGACGCCTTTGCCGCCGGCCTCGCCGCGGCCCAGGGGGTAGATCTCGCCGCACTCCCCCATTCCATCGTCTCCGAGGAACAGGGGGATGAAGTTTAGAGTCCTCGCGTCTCCCCCCACCTCTCTGCCCAGGAGCCCCAGGTGACGACCGATCAGGCCTTGCCCGTCAACGACTTCCAGATCTACCACGACCTGATGGCCAACAAGGTCCGGGAGGTGCTGCTGGTGGCGAGCGCCTTTGACGCCTTCTTCATGGAGGAGGGCGGCCGGCTCGCTTCCCGAATCATCAACGAGTACCAGGGGCTCAACTTGAGCCAGCCGCCCCGCATCCACCGGGTGGCAAGCGGCGCCCAGGCGCTCGAATACCTGGATCGGGAGGGTTTCGATCTGGTGATCACCATGCCGGTGGTGGACGACATGGACGCCTTTGCGCTTTCCGCCGCCGTCCGGAAACTCAGGCCCGGGTTGCCGGTGGTGCTCCTCGCCCACACCCCCCGTGCCGTGCCCCGCACCCTGGGCGACGATGCCTGCCTCCTGCTGGGCGGCGCCTATGTCTGGTCCGGTGACCCGGAACTCTTGCTCGCCATCATCAAGAACGTCGAGGACCACCGCAACGTCGATGCCGACACCCAGCGCGCCCAGGTGCGGGTGCTCTTGCTGGTGGAGGACTCGCCCCTCTACAAGTCCTTCCTGCTGCCACTGATCTATCGCGAGGTGGTAAGCCAGACCCAGTCGGTACTGGCCGAAAGTCTCAACGAGGAGCATCGCCTCCTCAAGATGCGGGCCCGGCCCAAGATCCTGGTGGCCGAAACCTATGAAAAGGCCCTGGCCCTCTATCACCGCTACCGGCCGTATCTGCTGGGCATCCTCTCCGACGTTCGTTTTCCCCGCCAGGGCCGGCTCGACCGCGAGGCGGGGCTCACCATGCTCGAAGCGATCCGGGCCGAGTCGCCGGATCTGCCCCTGCTGGTCTTGAGTTCCGCTATCCGCCACCGCCACCGGGCCGAGGCCATCCCCGCCCTGTTCGTGGATAAGAACGGCTCCCACCTGCGTCGCGAGATCCACGATTTTTTCTTGAACCAGCTGGGCTTTGGCGATTTCGTTTTTCGCCTTCCCGACGGCACGGTGGTGGACTGGGCCAAGAACCTACGCGACTTCGAGCGCAAGCTCGCCACGGTGCCCGACGCCTCGCTTCTCTACCACGCCCGGGGCAACCATTTCGGCAACTGGGTGATGGCCCGTTCCGAGGTGGCCGCGGCCCGGGAACTTGCCGCCCCCAGGCTTGCCGAGTTCACCGCAGTGGCAGAGCTGCGGGGCCATCTCGTTGACTGCCTCCACACGCTCCGCCACCGCCGCCAGGCCGGGATCATCGCCCAGTTCAATGCCAGCGACTACGATCCCGAGGTGATGGATTTTGTCCGCCTCGGCGCGGGCTCCCTGGGCGGCAAGGCCCGGGGCCTGGCCTTCATGGCCCGCCATCTCCTGGAGGTGGTGGAACTGCCCGAGATCCTCCAGCGGTGTCCCATTCACTTTCCCAAGACCCTGGTCATCGCCTCCGAGGGCTTTGACGCCTTTGTCCGGGGAAACGGCTTGCGCGAGCCCGGCGAGGACGAGCCCGACGCCGCCATCGCCGCCCGTTTTCTGGCCGGCCGGTTGCCGGGCTGGCTTGCCGACCAGCTCAAGGTCTGCCTTGCCCAGTTCCACCAGCCCCTGGCGGTGCGTTCGTCCAGTCTTCAGGAAGACGCCTTCTTCAAGCCCTATGCCGGGCTTTTCGAAACCAGGATGCTCGCCAACAACCATGCCGATTTTGCCGAGCGGTTCCGGCAGCTCGAAGCGGCGGTGAAGTTCGTCTACGCCTCGGCCTGGTTCGCAGGCCCCCGCGCCTTTGCCCAGCGGGAGGGGCAGTCGCGCACCGACAGCATGGCGGTGATCGTCCAGGAGCTGGTGGGCCGGGTCCACCACGACCTTTTCTTTCCGGCCATCTCCGGGGTGGCCCAGTCCCACAACTACTATCCCGTCGGCAGGATGGCGGCCGAGGAAGGGGTGGCCCACATAGCGCTCGGGCTCGGCAAGACGGTGGTGGAGGGGGAACGGAGCCTGCGTTTTTCACCGGCGCACCCCAAGGTGCTGCCCCAGTTCGGCTCGGTGGCCGATCTGCTCGCCGCGGTGCAGCGGGAGTTCTACGCCCTGGATCTGCGTTCGGGCCATAACGGCGGTGGGGTAGGCCCGGCCGTCAATCTCGTCCACCGGCCCCTTGCTGCCTTGGATGATGCGCCGCTCCTTCGCCAGCTCTGTTCCACCCACGTGGCGGCCGAGGAGCGGGTGCGCGACGGCCTCCACCCCGGCGAAAAGGTGCTCACCTTTGCCCCCATCCTCAAGTACGACACCTTTCCGCTGGCCGCCGTCCTCGCCGCCCTCACCCAGCTTGGCCGCCGGGCGGTGGGGGCGCCGGTGGAGATCGAGTTCGCCGTGGATCTCGCGCCCGAGCCCGAGCCGAGTCGTTTCTATTTTCTCCAGATCCGGCCCATGGTAGCGGGGGGGGAGCGGTTTGCCACCGCCATCAG
Organism: Desulfobulbaceae bacterium UBA5121; assembly: GCA_002414225.1. Taxonomy (GTDB): domain Bacteria; phylum Desulfobacterota; class Desulfobulbia; order Desulfobulbales; family UBA5123; genus UBA5123. Next base: position 9,679 of record DHYV01000055.1, read on the forward strand.
CCGCCGGGAAGAGGAACAGGCCATTTGTCTCTCGAGCCAGGCCCTGGGCCACGGCATCCATCACCTTCGGGACATCGTCCTCGTCGACCCCGAACCCTTTGCCACCCGCGCCACCCGGGAGATCGCCCAGGAAATCGGCCGGCTGAACGGCGAACTCTTGAAAGCGAAGCGGCCCTATCTGCTCGTCGGTCCTGGCCGCTGGGGCTCGGCCGACCCCTGGCTCGGCATTCCGGTGCAGTGGCAGGATATCTCTGGCGTCGGGGCGATGATCGAACTACGCAACGATCAGCTGCGGGTGGATCCCTCCGAGGGCTCGCATTTTTTCCAGAACATCACCTCGTTGGGCATCCCTTACGTCACGGTCACCGAGGGGCGGGACCGCTTGGCCTGGGACTGGCTGCTGGCCAAGAAACCGAGCCGCACGACCCGCTTCCTCCGCCATTTGCGGCTCGCGCATCCGCTTACCATCAAGATCGACTGGCAGAGTTCTCGCTGCGTGATGGTGCCGTAGGGGAGGGAGGAAGACAGGAGTCGGAATTCAGCAGACAGGAGAGTTCCCCTCCTGGGGGGATGGGATATTTGCCGGTCTGGCGGCAGTAAGGAGAGAGTGTCATGGAAGAGTTCTTGGACAAGGTGGTGCAGCAGAATCCCAATGAAAAGGAGTTCCACCAGGCGGTGCGCGAGGTGCTCCACTCGGTGCGGCCGGTGCTTGAGAGGAACCCCGGCTATCGCCAGCAGGCGATCCTCGAGCGGATCACCGAGCCCGAGCGGGTGATCATCTTCCGGGTGCCGTGGCTCGACGACGACGATCGGGTGCGGGTCAACCGCGGCTTCCGGGTGGAGATGAACTCGGCCCTGGGCCCCTACAAGGGGGGCTTGCGCTTCCACCCCTCGGTGCACCTGGGGATCATCAAGTTCCTCGCCTTCGAGCAGGTATTCAAGAACAGCCTCACCACTCTCGCCATGGGCGGCGGCAAGGGCGGCTCCGACTTCAACCCCAAGGGCAAGTCGGACAACGAGGTGATGCGCTTCTGCCAGAGCTTCATGGCCGAACTCCAGCGCCACATTGGCCCCCACACCGATATCCCGGCCGGCGATATCGGCGTCGGCGCCCGCGAAATCGGCTTTCTCTTCGGCATGTACAAAAAGCTCCGCAACGAGTTCACCGGGGTGCTCACCGGCAAGAGCCTCGCCTGGGGCGGCAGCCTGATCCGGCCCGAGGCCACCGGCTACGGCGCCGTCTACTTTGCCGCCGAGATGCTTGACACCAGGGGCGATACCCTTGAAGGCAAGACCTGTCTCGTCTCGGGCTCGGGCAACGTGGCCCAGTTCACCTGCGAAAAACTCATCGAACTGGGCGCCCGTCCCGTCACCCTTTCCGACTCCTCGGGCTATATCTTCGACGAGGCCGGCATCGATGCTGAAAAGCTCGCCTTTGTCAAAGAGCTCAAAAACATCCGCCGCGGCCGCATCCGCGAGTACGTGGACCAATACCCCTCGGCGGTCTACACCGAGGCCGACCCGGGGCTCGACGCCAACCCCCTCTGGCGGCACAAGGCCCACTGCGCCTTCCCCTGCGCCACGGAAAACGAGATCAACGGCCTCGATGCCCAGCACCTGCTCGACAACGGCGTCTTTGTGGTGGTGGAGGGCGCCAACATGCCCTCGACGCCCGAGGCGGTGGACCTCTTTGTCGATAAAAAAATCCTCTACGCCCCGGGCAAGGCGGCCAATGCCGGCGGCGTGGCCGTGTCGGGCCTCGAGATGGCCCAGAACTCCATGCGGCTTTCCTGGCCCAGGCAGGAGGTGGATCAGCGGCTCCAGCAGATCATGCACTCCATCCACCGCACCTGCCGGGAGGCGGCGGCCGAGTATGGCATGGAGGGGAACTATGTGGCGGGGGCGAATATTGCTGGGTTTGTTAAGGTGGTGAATGCAATGCTCGACCAAGGGGTGGTTTGAGGGAAAACGTCCCCCAGCACTGCATCTGCTTTGTTAACAGGCTGTCCGCATAGCCCAACTATAGCGGACAGCCTGTCGCCGCGCATCTACAGCACTGGGAAACGTTTTCCAGGCCGGGGTGGTAAGGGGGAACTACAACTGCGAAAGCATTTTTGGTTAGCGTCCTGGCCTATAGATGAAGAATAATTCCTAAAATATGAAAGTGTGGTAAAACTGTAACGCCTGTGTGAACCGACGGAGCGTGTTTTCGGGGAGTCCGGGCATTGCCTGGTAGGCAGCCCATCTCCCTGTGGACGCTTATCTGTTGTCTGCCTTTTCGCATGAAGAAATATCCATTTGTAGGGAACGAATCGCCATGGCTCCCGATTCCGAAGGTCTTCATGAAATTGTCAACACCCGTAACGCTGCTCGCAGGGCGGATATCGTGTTTGTCCACGGACTACGGGGTGCATCACACTCCACTTGGCGGCATGGAGAAGATGGAAAGGACGGACATTTTTTTTGGCCGGCGGAACTAGGTAAAGTCCTGCCGGATTGCGCCATCTGGTCTGTCGGCTATGCGGCGGGTATCACCGGTTTGGGTAATCCTGGCATGATCATCGAGAAGCGTGCCGGAAATATCGCCAGTCAACTTTCACTGTCGGGTATCGGCGAGCGACCTATTGTTTTTATTACCCACAGTATGGGAGGTCTCGTGGTGAAGGCGCTTATCGTCGCCAGCCAGTTGACCTCCGATCCAGCTCGCAAACGATTGGTTGAAAACATCCGGGGCATCGTTTTTTGCGGCACGCCCCATCGAGGTTCCGCATTCGCTTCGGCAGCGGGTGTCCTCGCCAACTTTTTCGGAGGTAGCCAAGATCACGTAAAGGAGATGGAAGCCAACGCTGAGCCGCTTGATTTGCTTCACGATCATTTCCTTGCCTGGCAGCGTGAACGTAATATCCCGGTCGAGACCTATGCCGAAAGCCTCGGTTTGTTTCGTAAGACTTGGTGGGGCAGAAGTGTTCCCCTCGGTTTGGTTGTGTCGCGTGCCTCAGCCAATCCTGGTATCGGTGTCATTCATGACGTAGATGCCGACCACCTGAACTTGGTGAAGCCGTCCCCTGCCGTGCCGGCAATCCACAATTTGATTTATCGAGGCGTGCTGCGGTTCGTCAATGATTCGTTGGCACCTGCGTTGCCATCCGTTGTTTACGCCCCTGTTGACGCCGATGTCCCAGTCACGGGTGCCGCCTCGTCCGAGGCTGCCAAGATCGACGTCTCCCGCATCGACAAATACGTTCCAGTGGAACTCGTCGGCCGCGAGGCCGAACTGGCCATGCTCGACGACGCCTGGAGTAAGGTGGTGAACGGTGAGCCGGGGCGGCCCCATATCCTCAGCTTCATCGCCATGGGCGGCGAGGGCAAAACCTCGCTGGTGGCCAAGTGGCTGGCGGCGCTGGCGCATCGGGACTGGCCCGGCTGCGAAGCGGCCTTTGCCTGGTCGTTTTACAGCCAGGGCAGCAGCGATCAGGCTTCGGCCTCGTTCGATGCCTTCTTGCGGGAGGCCCTGATCTTCTTTGGCGATCCGGCCATGGCCGAGAGTGCGGCCGGCTGTTTTGACAAGGCGCGGCGGCTGGCGCATCTGGTGGGGGAGCAGCGGGCGCTCCTCATCCTCGACGGCCTGGAACCGCTCCAGTATCCCCCGAGTTCACCCATGCCGGGCGAACTCAAGGACCAGGGGCTGGCTGCCCTGCTTAAAGGGCTGGCCGCGAGCAGCCACGGCCTCTGTCTGGTCACCAGCCGTTACTCCATGCCGGATCTGCGCGGCTATTGGCAAACCACCGCCCCGGAGCAGGAATTGCGGCGGTTGTCTAAAGAGGCCGGGGTGGCCCTGCTTCGGCAACTTGGGGTCACCACCGGCGCGAGAGAGGAGTTCGAACAACTGGTGGAGGCGGTGGACGGCCACGCCCTCACCCTGCAGATCATGGGCGGCTTTCTGAAAAAGGCCTTTCATGGCGATATCCGCTGCCGCGACCGGGTCAAGTTCGAAAAGGCCGAAGCCAAGGTGCAGGGCGGCCATGCCTTCCGGGCCATGGCCGCCTATGAGCACTGGCTGGCGGACGGGAGCGACGAGTCCCGGCAGGAGCTGGCCATCCTCCGAATCATGGGCCTCTTCGACCGGCCGGCCCCGGCCGACTGCCTGCACGCCCTGCTGGCGGAACCGGTGATCCCCGGACTCACCGAGCCCCTGGTCGGTCTTGACGAGGAGGACTGGAATTGCAGCCTCGACGCCCTGGCGGAGGCCCGGCTGCTCACCGTCAACCGGGACCCGGCCGGCAGCCTGCTCGGGCTGGACGCCCATCCCCTGCTCCGCGAGTACTTTGCCAGCCGGCTTCGCGTCCCACCGGGGGAGGCCTGGCGCGGTGGCCACCATCGCATCTACGACCACCTCTGCGCCACCACCCCGGACAAGGACCAACCCACCCTCGAAGACCTGCAACCCCTCTACCAGGCCGTGGCCCATGGCTGCCAGGCGGGGTTGCAGGAGGAGGCGTGTGCCAAGGTGTACCGCGACCGCATCCAGCGTGGCCCGGAATTCTACAGCACGAATAAACTCGGTGCCCTGGGTTCCGATCTGGGGGCCGTTGCCTGTTTCTTCGAGACCACGTGGCACCGCGTCTCGCCCGCGTTGGCCGAGGATGCCCAGGCCTGGCTGTTCAACGAGGCTGCTTTTTCCCTGCGCGCTTTGGGCCGCTTGACCGAGGCCCTGGAACCCATGCGGGTGTCCGGAGAGATGTATGTCAAGCAGGAGGAGTGGGAAGGCGCGGCCATTAGTTACAGCAACCTCAGCGAACTGGAGCTGACCCTGGGCATGGTGGGGGCCGGCGTGGCGGACGGTGAGCAGGCCGTGGTCTATGCGGACCGGAGTGGGGATGGGTTTTGGCGGCGGGCAAGCCGCGCCACCCATGGCGACGCCCTCCACCAGGCCGGCCGGCAGGGGGAGGCGGCAGCGCTCTTTGGCGAGGCCGAGCAGATGCAGGCCGAGCGTCAGTCCGACTACCCGCTCCTCTATTCGCTGCAGGGCTTTGGGTACTGCGACCTCCTGTTGCACAGGGCCGAGCAGGGGGCCTGGCAACGGCTGCTGGCGGCAGGGGGGCAGGGGGCGGAGTTGGTGGCGGCCTGTGGGGCCGTGTCCGAGCGGGCCGGGCAGACGCTCGAGATTGCCGAACGCAATCATTGGCTTCTTGATATCGGTCTCGACCACCTCACCCTGGGCCGGGCCGTACTCTACCGCGCCATTCTCGACCAGGCCGATGGCAGGCAGTCCCTTGCCGGCTGCGACCACCTGGACCGGGCCGTGGCCTTCCTTCGCCGTGCCGGCACGCAGGATCACCTCCCCCGTGGTTTCCTCTCCCGCGCCTGGCTCCTGGCCCTCACCGGACCCCGCACCGGCCCGGAGAGCAGCCAGTCCGACCTGGACGAGGCCTGGGAGATCGCCGAGCGCGGCCCCATGCCGTTGTTCATGGCCGACATCCATCTCTACCGGGCCAGGCTCTTCTTCCGCGAAGCCGACTATCCCTGGGATTCTCCCCAACACGACCTGGCCGAGGCGCGGCGGTTGATCGACAAGCACGGTTACTGGCGGCGGAAGGAAGAGCTGGAGGATGCGGAAGAAGCCATCTTGGGCGGTAAGAGATAGAAACTGGTGACAAAGAAAATTTTGGCAAAGGATCTGACAAGGGATTTTTTGTCAGACAGGCGAAAGAGGTCAGGCCTGGCAATTGGGTATTGGGGTTGCCTTGTGCCCCCCATGGTTTGCAAGAATTTCTGGGGCGCGGTTATCGTTGTGGCTGGGTGAGCTTCTTGAACAAAATGTCTTCAACGTTCTGGCGGGAGTCAAAGACGGCGACTACCAGGACCGTATTCTGGGCAACTCGGTAGAGCACCCGCCAGGGAGGGATGACGAGTTGCCGGTAGAAAAGGATTCCCTGTTCCTGCAACTCGGGGACGAAACGTCCCCGCAGAGGGGAGTGGTAGAGCTCGGCAACGGTTTGTTTGATTTTGGTCAGTATCGTTCGGGCGGTGGTGGGGCTGTCTTTGGCGATGTACTGGACGATGTCGGCAAGATCGCGATAGGCTGATTCCGACCAGACGACCTTGAGGGTGGCGGTCATTTTCCCGTCAGCCCCTCTTCGAGGGCGGCAAAGACGGCATCCTGGTCAACGACCTTGCCGGCCCGGATCTCTTCTTCGCCCAGCGAGATGAGTTTCAGGATGCCGATGGCGTTGCGCATGTTTTCATAGCTCGCCGGGTCTTGCAATACGGCCTTGGGTTCGCCGTTCTGGGTGATGATCACCGGCCGGTGGGTATCGTTGATCTGTTTGAGGAGATCGGCGGCCCGGGATTTCAGGTAGGTTACTGGTTTGATGTCGCTTGAAAGATGCATAGGTTTGCCTCCAGTCTTTTTATGGTACCAAGTTTGGTGCTAGTGTCAAATGCTATCTCGAACGGTCTGTGTGCTCCTCCTCCCTTGGGGAAAACGGATATTTCAGCTTGCGTTGGACCTGCGCCGTGGAGTGCCGGCGAAGAGGTTGTTCTCTGATTTGACGCTTGCAGCCCCCCTGCGGAAGCACTTGCCTCTGCCGCTACTGAAAGGAGATCTCAGTTCTCCTGTGGCAAAGGAGGACTTTCTTGGGGTACATTTCATGCAAGGGCAAATTTGAAGGGGAGATTGCGAGATGAACAGACAAGAGGCTCTCGAACTGCTGGCCCGGGGTAAACCGGAGTTGCAGGCCCGTTTTGGGGTGACGCGGTTGGCGTTGTTTGGTTCCACGGCACGTGATGCAGCCGCCAGCGGCAGCGATATCGACATTCTGGTCGCTTTCGATGGCCCGGCTACCTCAAAGCGCTATTTTGGCGTGCAGTTTTATCTGGAGGATTTGTTGGGCTGCCCGGTCGATTTGGTCACCGAGAAGGCCTTGCGTCCAGAGCTGCGTCCTTTTATCGAGCAGGAGCAGGTGAATGTCTGACCCCACCAAGCGTGAATGGCGGTTTTATGTCGATGACATGATCGACTTCGCCGAGAAGGTTCTCGCCTACACCCATGGTCTCGATCAAGCCGCTTTTGTTGCAAGCGGCCTGACCTATGATGCCACTCTCCGGAACCTGGAGTTGATTGGTGAGGCAGCTACCCATATTCCGGATGAAGTGCGCGCCGCCCATCCCTATATCCCGTGGCGAATGATCATCGCCACCCGCAACCGTCTGATCCATGGCTATCTCGGCATCGACAACGATACCCTTTGGAGTATCATCCAGGATGATGTTCCGGAGTTGTTGCCGCTGCTGCAAGCACTGAAGAGTCAAAGCCGGGTGTGACCTCCAGGGGCTCATCACCGCGGACAGGTATCTTCTCTCCTCGTTGGAACTCCAACTGAATGAAACTCCACGAATACCAGGCCAAGGAACTCTTCCGCCGTCACGGTGTTGCCGTGCCGGCTGGCGGGGTGGCGGCTACCGTTGACGAGGCGGTCAACGTGGCTCGCAGCCTCGCCGGCTATCCCCTGGCCATCAAGGCCCAGGTGCAGGCCGGTGGCCGGGGCAAGGGTGGTGGGGTGCGGTTGGTGCAAAATGAGGAGGAGTTGCGGCTGGCGGCAGGCGAGATGTTCGGCATGCGGCTGGTTACCGCCCAGAGCGGCCCGGCCGGGGTGACGGTGGGGAAAGTCCTGGTGGAGCAGGGGTCGCGGATTGATCGGGAATGCTATTTTGCCCTCTTGGTGGACCGGGCCACCGCTTCCATTCTGATCATGGCAAGTTCCCGGGGCGGCATGGAGATCGAGGAACTGGCCCGCACCGAGCCCGGGGCGGTGGCCATGGTGCGGGTAAACCCGTTGCTGGGGCTGCGGGGCTACCATCTCCGGGAGCTGGCCGCGGCGCTTGATCTGCCGGCCGAGGCGGCCCCGGCCTTGGCTCCCCTGGTGCGTTCCCTCTACGACCTCTTCGTTAAACACGACTGCACCCTGGTGGAGATCAACCCCCTGGTGGTGACCGTTGACAATCGTTTGGTGGCCTTGGATGCCAAGGTGGAGATCGACGGGAATGCGCTCTTCCGCCAGCAGGAACTGGCGGCCTTACGGGACGATTCGGAAACCGATCCCCTGGAGCTGGCGGCCAAGGCGGCGGGGCTCAACTACATCAAGTTGAGCGGCGGCACGGTGGGCACCATGGTGAACGGCGCCGGGCTTGCCATGGCCTCCATGGATTTAATCGGCCAGGCCGGCGCCAGGCCGGCCAACTTCCTCGACGTGGGCGGCGGTGCCTCGGCAACGGCAATCGCCGCGGGCTTGCGCATCCTGCTTTCCGACCCCGAGGTCAGGCTCCTCTTCATCAACATCTTTGGCGGCATCCTGCGCTGCGATCTGCTGGCCCGGGGGCTGGTGGCGGCAGCCCAAGAGGTGGCCATCTCCGTGCCGGTGGTGGTGCGGCTGGCCGGCACCAATGCCGAGGAAGGGAGGCGGATCCTGGCCGAGGCCGGCCTTGCCTGGCGGCCGGTGACCGGGCTGGCCGAGGCGGTGGCGCAGCTCGAGGTCACGGTGGGGGAGGAACGATGAGTATCTGGCTCGATCAAAACACGCGGGCAGTGGTCCAGGGGCTCACCGGCCGCGAGGGGCGCTTCCACGCCCAGCGTTGCCGGGCCTACGGCACCGCCATCGTCGCCGGCGTCACCCCGGGCAAGGGCGGCAGCTCGGTGGACGGCGTGCCGGTCTTCGATACCGTGCGGGAGGCAGTGGCGGAAACCTCTGCCAACGCTTCGCTTATCTTCGTGCCGCCGTCGTTCGCCGCGGACGCCATTCTGGAAGCGGCGGAGAATACTCTAACCCTTGTGGTCTGCATCACCGAGGGCATCCCGGTGCACGACATGCTCCGGGTGAAGCAATACCTTGCCGGCCGTTCGACGCGATTGATCGGCCCCAACTGTCCCGGCATCATCAGCCCCGGCATCGGTAAATTGGGCATCATGCCGGGCGAGATTCATCGGCCCGGCGGCCCGGTGGGAGTGGTCTCCCGCTCCGGCACCCTTACCTACGAGGTGGTGGCCCAGTTGAGCAGCCAGGGCCTTGGGCAGACCACCTGTGTGGGCATCGGCGGCGACCCGGTGGTGGGCACCTCCTTCATCGCCTGCCTGGCCGCCTTCGAGGCCGACCCGGCAACGCAGGCGGTGGTCATGGTGGGCGAGATCGGCGGCACGGCCGAGGAAGAGGCGGCCGCTTTTATAGAAGAGAAAATGAGCAAGCCGGTGGTGGCCTTCATCGCCGGCCGTACCGCCCCGCCGGGCAAGCGCATGGGGCACGCCGGCGCCATCGTCAGCCACGGCCTGGGTACGGCCGGGGCCAAGATCGACGCCCTGCGCCGCCACGGTGTGCAGGTCTGCGAGGATTTGGCTACCATTGGCCGTTTCTGCGCCGAGGCGTTTGCCTGATCCCCCCTCCCCGCCTATCCCGTTCCTTCCTCATCAGCCGATTTCTCTTCTTCCGATGCCTGGCCGCTGCGCCGGGTTTCATCGGGCCGGTTCCCCGGGTGATCACCTCCATCTCCTTTACGTCACCACGTCACCGACGGAAGGCAGCGCGGGGCATGGCACCCGGATTGTCCGAGTTTGCAATATTCTGGTTGGCGCCCAGGTGGAAGTGAACGTTTCGGGCCAGGCGACACGCGGCGCGGCGGCTGGCGGCGCCCCCCGAGGTTCTTTTGTTCCGTCGAGGAAGCCTTTGGCGCTGCCCCGCGGTTGGCCGGAAACCGTTGATAGATGCGGATGTGAAGCACGTCCCGTGCGCCGGCGTGGTGCGCGGGACGTCGGTGCTCCCCGGGGGGCCGGGCGAGATTTGGGGTTGACAGAGGCACGGGTGTCGCCTGATAACCTTTTAAGGATCGGGGGCTTTCAGGCGGGGATTCGGTTTCCGCCGAAAACAGGAAGAATTATTTTTGTTTATCCGGTTCGCTCTTTTTTCTCCTGTCGCCATATGCGCCGGTGAGGTGGTGGCGGCAGCGGGATGGAGCCGGAAAATTTGCGGGCGGGGTGGGACAGTCGCTCTCGCCGAGGCCGTGGTGCGTCGCGCGGCGGACAACGGCGGCGGGGGCGTCAGGACGGATGCCGTCGGCAAGGCCACGAGGTTTTCTGAGGATGAAGGGGATGGACGCCGAAATTTATATAGCCGAGGCGCTGGAACTGCTGGACGAACTCGAGGCGGGTCTGCTGGAACTCGAAGAGCGCCCCGAAGACCGGGAGCTGGTGAACGGGATTTTCCGTGCCCTCCATACCATCAAGGGTTCGGGCAAGATGTTCGGTTTCGACGAGGTGGCGGCCTTTGTCCATGATATCGAGACCACCTTTGACCGGGTGCGGGGGGGCAAGCTGGCGGCGGGCCAGGAGCTGGTGAGTCTCACTCTGGCCTCCTGCGACATCATCCGCAGGATGGTGGGCGGCGAGGCGGTGGAGACGTCGCAACGCGACGACTTCCTCGCCCGGTTCCGGCTCATTCAGGATGGCAGGTCCGGGGCGTCGGCCCCGCCGGCCGAGACGGCAACGGGCATGGCCAACGATCCGGAGGTTTACCGGATCCGCTTCCAGCCGGGGCCCGAACTCCTCGATGCCGGCACCGACCTTGATCCCGTGTTCCGGGAACTCAAGGAGATGGGGGAGTGCACGGTCATCTGCCACAGCGAGGCCTCGGACCGTGCCCCCCTCTGGGACATCGTGCTCACCACGGCCCGGGATGAGCGTGCCATCCGCGACGTCTTCATCTTTGTCGAGGCGGAGAGCCTGCTTGAGATCACCTCCCTGTCGACCGAGATGGTCGGCGAACCTCGGGAGACGCATCGCCTGCTGGGGGAGATTCTGGTGGAAAAGGGCGATCTCACCCGAGAGCATTTGGCCGGTTTTCTGGCCAGGAAGCCGCTGTTCGGCGAACTCCTGGTCCAGGAAAAGATGGTGCCGCAGAGCAGTGTGGCGGCGGCCCTGGCCGAACAGCAACACGTCCGGGAACTGCCGCAGGCCCAGTCCGGCAAGACCGGAACCGGAAGCGTGCGGGTGGCGGCGGAAAAGCTCGACACCCTGGTGGATCTGGTGGGTGAGCTGGTCATTGTTCAGGCCCGGCTCTCACGGCACTCCCTTATCACCCACGACCCGGCGGCGGTGCTCATCGCCGAGGAACTCGAACGGCTCACCGTCGAACTCCGCGACAACACCATGAGTCTGCGCATGGTGCCCATCGGCACCACCCTGGGTAAGTTCAGACGGTTGGTCCGCGACCTTTCCAAGGAACTCGGCAAGGAGGTGGAACTGGTCATGGAGGGAGGCGAAACGGAACTCGACAAGACGGTCATCGAACGGCTCAACGATCCCTTGGTCCATCTCCTCCGCAACAGCCTGGACCACGGGATCGAATCTCCCGAGGAGCGCCGGGCGCGGGGCAAGCAGGCCCTGGGCACCATCCGGCTCGCCGCCGCGCATCTCGGCGCCAACGTGGTGATCACCGTGGCCGACGACGGCGGCGGGCTCGATGCCCGAAGGATCCGTGACAAGGCGGTGGCCAATGGCCTCATCGACCCTGATGCGGAGATGAGCGAGGAGGAGATCCTCCAGCTGATTTTTGAGCCGGGATTCTCCACCGCGGCAAAGGTGAGCGATGTCTCCGGCCGGGGGGTGGGAATGGACGTGGTCCGGCGGGGGGTTGAGTCCCTGCGCGGGGTGATCGAAGTGACCAGCGAACCGGGCCGGCGCACCACCATGGTCATCCGGCTGCCGCTGACCATGGCCATCATCGAGGGGTTGCTGGTGGAAGCCGGCGGCGAGATGTACGTCATCCCGGAAGCGGCGGTGGTGGAGTGCTTCGAGCAGACCCGGGAGGACATTGCCAGATCCCATGGCAACGACGTCATCAACGTCCGGGGCCATATGCGGCCCTATATCTGCCTGCGGAAGCGGTTCGGTATCGACGGCGAGATACCTCCCTCCCGCCGGGTGGTGCTCTGCGAGGCCAACGGCAGGATGATCGGCCTGGCCGTGGACCGGGTCATCGGCAGCCACCAGACGGTGATCAAGCCGCTGGGGGAACTCTCCGCCAGCGTGCCATGCATCTCCGGGGCCACGATCCTGGGCGACGGCACCGTGGCCCTCATCCTCGACCCTGGCAAACTCATAATGGAAGGACAGCCGTAAGCCGCGGGCGGCGGCCGGCATCAACCTTGAGCCCACCCCGCCAGTGGCGGCGGTATCTTTGCCAGGTGCGGCCCAGGGAGTCGTCAATCGGTAGGTTTACCCTGCCCTAATTGGAGGACCGGTATGTTGAGATTCAAAGATCTGAAACTGGCAACGAAGCTTATCAGCGCCTTTCTGGCGGTGCTGGTTCTGACCGGCATTGTCGGTGCCATCGGTTACCGCGGGATGAAGGGGATCGCCTTCCGGGTCGAGCAGGCCGGTGATGTGAGCCGGATCGAAACCCTCTTTGCCGAGGCGAGGGAACTTGAAAAGAGTTTCGTCATCGACAACCAGGACAGCTACGTTACCCAGCTTGAGGACAAGATAGGCCAAATTCATGCTCAGGTTACCGAAACCACAGCAGATTTTACAGAGCAGAAGAACATCGCCGCGATGGGGACCGTGGATCAGAACGTTACCCTCTACCAGCAGGCATTCCGGACCTACGTGGACCTGGCCAAACAGCAGGACAAGTCCCTGACCGAGATGCAGACCGCGGCCGATGAGGCCCTGGCCCAGGCCAGGGATCTGGAGAAGGACGAGAAACAGCAGCTGCGGGAGATGAACAAGGCGAAAAATGTCAGTACCGCCCAGGTCGAGGACAAGCTGGCCAAGGACGAGGATGCCGGCCAGATCGTGGAATGGGTCATGGACGCCCGCAAGAACGAAAAGGAGTATATCATCACCGGCGACCAGCGCTACCGCGACAAGGTGAGCGAGAACACCGCCAGGATCACCAACCAGGCCAAGGATCTGCTGGGGCGGCTGGTCAACAAGCAGAACATCGCCCAGGCGAACATCATTCTCCAGGCGGTGGAAGGGTATGACAAGAAGTTCGATCACTATGCCGATCTCCTGGCCAAGCAGCAGGAGGCGGGCAAGCAGCTCGGCGCGGCGGCGGAAACGGCCAACAAGATAACCGACCAGTGCCGGAGCGACATGATGGACCAGATGAACGCCGAGCTGGTCGGTGCCAACTGGATTCTGGGCCTGGTCAGCATCCTGGCCCTGGTGGTCGGCCTGGTACTCGCTTTTGTCATCAGTCGCAGCATCTCCAGGCCCCTCCATGAGGCCATCGAGTTGAACAACAGAATCGCCGACGGCGACTTGAACGTCGAGGTCCAGGTGGACCGGCGTGACGAGGTGGGGGAGATGCTCACCGCCATCAGGACCATGGTGGAGAAACTCCGCCAGGTGGTGGGCGGGGTGCGGGCGGCCAGCGAAAACGTGGCCAGCGGCAGCGAGGAGATGGCCAGCAGTTCGGAACAGCTCTCCCAGGGCGCGGTGGAGCAGGCATCCAGCACCGAGGAGGTGGCCTCCTCCATGGAGGAGATGACCGCCACCATGCAGCAGACCGCCGATAACGCCCGGCAGACCAATCAGATCAGCATGGCGGCCGGCAAGAATGCTCAGAAGAGCGGCGTGGTGGTCAAGAAGACCGTGGAGGCGATGCAGGAAATCGCCAACAAGATCAAGGTGATCGAGGAGATCGCCAACAAAACCGACCTGCTTGCCTTAAACGCCGCGGTGGAGGCGGCCCGGGCCGGCGAGCACGGCAAGGGCTTTGCCGTGGTCGCCTCGGAGGTCCGCAAGCTGGCGGAGCGCAGCCAGGTGGCGGCCGCCGAGATCAACGCCCTCTCCGGCGACAGCGTCAAAACCGCGGAAGAGGCCGGGGCCATGCTCGACAAGCTCGTGCCGGATATCCAGAAAACCGTTGAACTGGTGGACGAGATCACCGCTTCCATTTCCGAGCAGCTCAAGGGCGCCGAGCAGGTAAACAGAGCCATCCAGCAGTTGGATCAGGTGACCCAGCAGAACTCGTCGGCCTCGGAAGAACTCTCCGCCACCTCGGAAGAGCTGGCCAGCCAGGCCGAGGAACTCCAGGAAACCATCTCCTTTTTCAGGTTGAACACCAAGGGAGTGGCGCGGAGCGGCAGGAAACGGTCCGTCGCCGGCAAGCAGCTTTTCAATGTGCCGACTCGGCAGCCCAAGCCGGGCGCCGAACCGCCGACGGCGGAGAGCTTTGCCTACGATATCAGTGAGCCCGAGGAGGGGCGGAGTGTTGATGTCGAGTTTGAAAAATATTAGGGAGGTGACGACATGGCCATAGAAACCGCCGCCGAGCTGAGCCAGTATCTCACCTTCAAGCTGGATGAGGAATTTTTCACCGTCAAGGTGCACAACGTCCGGGAGATCCTCGAGTACGTGAAGATCACCAAGATGCCGGATTCTCCGCCCTTCATGCGCGGGATCATCAACGTTCGGGGCAGCGTGATCCCGGTGATTGATCTGCGGCAGAAGTTCGGCATGGCAGGAACGGTGCCGAAAACGAGCACTCGGATCATCGTCCTGGAGGTCGAGCGGGAAACCGGCAGCCTGGTCATCGGCGCCCTGGCCGATTCCGTCAAGGAGGTCATCGAACTGCCGCCGGACCAGATCGAGCCGCCGCCGGACATGGGCACCCGCTGGAAGAAGGAGTACATCACCGGCGTGGGCAAGTACAACGACGAATTCATCATGGTTCTCGACATCAACAAGGTCTTTTCCCACACCGAGCTGACCCTCATGGAATCGGGCAGTGGCGGCGAGGCGTCGTGAAGGGGTGGCGGCGATGATGGGAAGCACCGCGGCATGCGCCCCGACCGGCGGTCGGGCGGGGCGGGAACCGGCGAGTCTCGAACGGTTGTCCGAACGCCGGTTCGAAGCCCTGGCCCGGTTCATACAGGACAACTACGGCATCAAGATGCCCCGCAGCAAGAAGGTGATGGTGGAGGCGCGGCTGCGCCGGCGCATGGGCCAGGCCGGTTTTCAGGGACTGGAACAGTACCTGGACTATGTCTTCAGCCCCGACGGACAGCGTCGCGAGCTGGTGCACATGGTGGACATCATCACCACCAACAAGACGGAGTTCTTCCGCGAGCCATCCCACTTCGAGCTGCTCCGCGATCAGATCCTGCCCCGTTGCACGGCCGAGGGTCTGGGCCGCAGAAGTAGTCCGCTGCGGCTTTGGAGCGCGGCCTGCTCCAGCGGCGAGGAGCCATACACCCTGGCCATGGTGCTGCGGGAGTTCGCTGAAGGGCATGCCCCGTTCCACTTCGAGATCCTGGCCAGTGACGTGAGTTCCAGGATGCTGCACAAGGCGGTCAACGGTGTCTACAGCGAGGAGGAGGTCGCCGCCATCCCGATGCCGTTCCGGCACAAGTACCTGCTGCGCAGCAAGGACCGGCAGCTGGCCCTGGTGCAGGTCGACGAAGCGCTGCGCCGCCTTGTCACCTTCCGGCGCATTAACCTCATGGCCGACGATTTCAGGATTAGGGGGCGGCTCCACGTCATCTTCTGCCGTAACGTCCTGATCTATTTCAGCAAGGAGGATCAGGCCAGCCTGGTTCGCCGTTTCTGGCGGTGTCTGGCGCCCGGCGGCTATCTCTTCGTCGGCCATTCCGAGAGCCTGGCCGGTCTGGACGCGCCCTTTAGCAGCGTGGCGACCACGGTGTACCGGCGATGCGAGTAAGCGTCGCCGGGGCGGGCCGACCGGCCCCCGGCCCTTGGTGAGCAAGATGAGCGATGGGCAGCGGAAGATAGCGGTACTCGTCGTGGACGACTCGGCGGTGGTTCGCGCCACCCTTGGTGAGATCCTCGACTCGGATCCGCAGATCGAGGTGATCGGCACGGCCCAGGATCCCTTTGTGGCGGTGCGCAAGATGAAGAAGCGGCTGCCCGACGTGATCACCCTGGACATCGAGATGCCGCGGATGGACGGCATCACCTTTCTCCAGAAGATCATGTCCCAGCGGCCGTTGCCGGTGGTGATCTGCTCCAGCCTGGCCGGCAAGGGATCGGAAACCGCCCTGCGCGCCCTGGATGCCGGGGCGGTGGAGATCATCGAGAAACCGCGGCTCGGGACCAGGCAGTTTTTGCAGGAGGCGCGGATCACCATCTGCGATACGGTGAAGGCCGCTGCCCTGGCCCAGGTGAAGCGGCTGCCCTTGAATCGGCAGCAGCCCAAGCTGGGCGCCGATGCCATGCTGGCCGCCCCCACCCCCAGCCGCGCCATGGCCAAGACCACCGAACGGGTGGTGGTGGTGGGGGCCTCCACCGGCGGCACCGAGGCGCTGCGGGAGTTTCTGCAGGCCATGCCCAAGGATGCGCCGCCCATCGCCATCGTCCAGCACATGCCCGAAAACTTCACCTCCGCCTTTGCCGACCGCCTGAACGGCATCTGCGGGGTGGAGGTCAAGGAGGCGGCCGACGGCGACTCCATGCTCCGGGGGCGGGCGCTCATCGCGCCCGGGAACCGTCACATGCTGCTGCGCCGCAGCGGCGCCCGCTACTACGTGGAGGTGAAGGACGGGCCGCTGGTCAATCGCCACCGGCCGTCGGTGGATATCCTCTTCCGATCCGCGGCTCTCTACGCCGGGAGCAATTCCATCGGGGTGATCATGACCGGCATGGGTGATGACGGGGCCAGGGGGCTGCTCGAAATGAAGGAGAAGAACGCCGCCACCATTGCTCAGGACGAGGCTACCAGCGTGGTCTTCGGCATGCCGGCCGAGGCGATCAAGCTGGGGGCGGCGGATCGGGTGCTGCCCCTGCGGGCCATTGCCTCATGGGTGCTGCGGCTGAGTAACGAGTGAGGCGGTCAGTCCCGCAGGATCTTGGCGAGAGCGCCATAGTGGTCGATGCGCCGGTCGCGGAAGAAGGGCCAGATCCGCCGGACCGCTTCCGAGCGGTCGAGGTCGATGGTGGCGGTGAGCACCGCCTCGGCGTCGGCATCGGCCGCGGCGAGGATCTCGCCCTGGGGGCCGGCCACGAAGCTGTTGCCCCAGAAGCGGATGCCGGGGGCGGTGCCCCCGGGGTCGGCCTCGTGGCCCACCCGGTTTACGGTCAGCACCGGCAGGCCGTTGGCCACCGCATGACCCCGCTGCACGGTCTGCCAGGCCATGAGCTGGCGGGCCTGTTCGTCCCGGTCGTCGTCCGGGTTCCAGCCGATGGCGGTGGGGTANNGAGTTCCGCCCCGGCCATGGCCATGAGCCGGGCCGCCTCGGGAAACCACTGATCCCAGCAGACCAGCACCCCGAGGGTGCCGACACTGGTGGCAATCGGCGTAAAGCCCAGGTCGCCGGGGGTGAAGTAGAATTTTTCGTAAAAGCCCGGGTCGTCCGGGATGTGCATCTTGCGGTACCGACCGGCAAGCGTACCGTCCCGCTCCAGAACCACCGCGGTGTTGTGGTAGACCCCGGCGGCCCGCCGCTCGAAGAGTGAGGCGACGATCACCACTCCGAGTTCGGCGGCGAGCCGGCCCAGCGCCTCGGTGGTGGGACCGGGGACGGCTTCGGCCAGGTCGAAGTTGGCGGTTTCCTCGGTCTGACAGAAGTAGAGCGAGCGGTGCAGTTCCTGGAGCACCACCAGCCGGGCGCCGGATCCGGCCGCCTGGCGGATGCGCTCCATGCTGGTCTGCAGGTTGGCCTCCCGGTCATGACTACAGCGCTGTTGGATCAGGGCGACATGGCATGTACGGCTCATCTCTTTTTCTCTCCTTCCGATATCGCGGTTCGTCGGTTGCAAAGCCCTCGCCGGGTGCCGGAGATGCGAGGCATTGTCCCTGTTGGCTATATTTTTTGGGTATGCGAACAGGGCAATAACGAAGCAGCTGCGGTGCCATGCGAGGGCGCCCCGCCAAGAACTCCGGCCGGCAACTGCATCGTAACACAGTGCAGACTGCCGTGCTGGCGGATCAGGGCGAGGCAGTTGATGCCGACAATCTCCCGGCCCGGGAAGGCGCGGCCGATCTGGGCCAGGGCCTCGGCATCGCGGGGATCGTCATAGGTGGGCACCAGCACCGCGTGGTTGATGACCAGGAAGTTCGCGTAAGTGGCGGGCAGCCGTTCGCCCGCCTCGTCGTACCTGGCCGCGGGCCAGGGCAAGGGCAGCAGCCGGTAGGGTGCCCCGCTCGCGGTGCGAAATGCCTTGAGTTCCGCGGCCATGGCTTCGAGTTCCTGGTAATGTTCGTCGTCCGGGTCGTCGCAGGCCACGTAACAGATGGTGTCGTCCGGGGCGAAGCGGGCCAGGGTGTCAACGTGGGAGTCGGTGTCGTCGCCGGCGAGATACCCGTGGTGGAGCCAGAGAAACCGCGACAGCCCCAGCAGCTCGGCGAGCCGCGTCTCGATTGCCTGCCGGCTTAAGTCCGGGTTGCGGTTGGGGTTAAGAAGGCAGGCGGCCGTGGTGAGCAGGGTGGTGCGGCCGTCGGACTCGATGGCTCCGCCCTCGAGCACCAGGTCCACCGGCTCAAGGGTACAATTGCCGCGGGCAAAGGCGCCGGCCTGCCAGAGCCGGCCGGTGATGGCATCGTCGAGTTCGGCGGCGAACTTGTTGCCCCAGCCGGTGAAGCGGAAGTCGAGCAGCCGCAGGCCCCCCCGGTGTCGGACGGTGACCGGTCCGTGGTCCCGTGCCCAGGTGTCGTTTCCCGGCGCCACCACCAGCCGCACCCGGGTCGGGGGAACGCCTTGGCCCGGCAGGAGATCGGCGAGCCGGAGACAGCTCGCCTCGTCCGGCACCACCAGCAGCACCGGCTCGAAGCGGCAGATGGCGGCGATGATCTCAAGATAAACGAGTTCCACCTCGGCGAGCATCGGCGCCCAGTCGGAGTCCGGCTGGGGCCAGGTGAGCATCACCCCGTCCTGTTCCTCCCACTCCGCCGGCAGAAGGCCCCCTGCCTTTCCCGTCCTTTCCATAGCGTCCCAAGCTCCAGTCGCGGCGCTGTTTTCAGTTGTGGGGCCTGGCGCCAGTCCCCGGCTGCGCCACTTTGTCCTGGCAGTCCAGATCGACGTTGCATCCTTCCTGGGGCGGTTCAGCGCCCAGGACACTCATCCCGGCCAGGGGGTTGTCGGCGGCCGGCGCCTCGCTCGTCTGCGGCGCCTGGCGGTGACAATCCTTGGCGAAGAAGTCGAGGATGCGTTTTTCTCCCTCAAGCAGGGTCATCCCCTCCTCGTCCCTTACCAGCAGGACCGGCACCTCGTGAATGTCGAGCAGCGACAGCACCAGCCTGTTCAGAGCCGGGGAGTAGCCGTCGCTGTAAGTGAGGTTGCCGGGCAGGGTGAGGCCCTTGACCCGGTCGATGGGGTTGAGGTGGAGGGCGCCGCTGTCGCAGCCGGGCAGCGCTTCGAGCACCCGGCGGCAGTGGGGGCAGTTCGAGGAGAAAAAGAGGTATCGTTGTTTGACCGGCGGCTGGGCGCTCTTCCGCACCGCCATGGAGCCGGCGTCCATGCTCTGCCGTTGCAGGGTGAGGAGCGTCGGACCGAAGTTGAGGGCGGTGAAGGCGACGATAACGGCGGCAAAGAGGGGCGCGGCGAGAACGATCTGCTGCCAGCCATAGAGGAGGTTGAGCAGCACGATCATGGCAAAGATGCCCAGGCAGTATGAGCAGAGGGTGTGGATTACCACCACCTGATAGCTCAACAGAACCCCTTCCGCAACCAGCCCCAAGGTCAACAGCAACCGGAGCCAGTCGAAGCCGGGCCGGTGGTGCCTGCTGCGGACCTCCAGCCGGCAGGCGGCAAAGAGGACAAGGAAGTAGAGGAGGCCGGCGAGGTTGACAACGAGGGGCGGCACCGTCGTGAGGCTTTCGACGATGCCGCAGCCGTCGTTGATACAGAAGGGCTTGCCGTTGGCGACGATCATCGCCACCTGGGCGGCGATGACGCCGCTGGCCAGCAAGGCGCCCCATTGCATGATTTTGAGAGCAGGGTGTTTCATCTTTTTCTCCTGGCGGGTGAAAGCAACTGCCGGCAACAGGCGGCAGGGGATAAGGGTTGTGGGCATGCCCTGGGGCCGCAACCGCGGCAACGGGCCGGTCGTGCCAATTCGGATTCAGGAGATCATCTGTTTTTTCGCCTTGTTTTGCAAGTCTCTTTTCTTTTTCTGCCGCGGGGTACGGACGGGTGAGAGAGTTCCGCGCGGCTGGAGGAGGGTGGTGGTATGTTTGCCGATCTTTGTTATTGGTAATTTCGATTTCTTGGCGTTGCGGCAGCCTATATATTCGATTTGACTTTACCCCCCTGGGCCGCTAACTTTTTCGATTCGTGACCAGTTTGTAAACCCGTTGAGGAGTGTCGTTTTGAATTCCATGTTGCGCCATCACAGTTGAGTATGCCGGCGACCGCCGGCCGGCCCGGTTCGGGTCGGATACGTCACCGACAGCCGTTCGTTTCGACCTTCCTCCCTCTGATCTATCCCCCTTTCTCCTTTCAGAGTGTGACGCGGCGCCGTTACGGACGGCGCCAGACCATGTGCACAGCGTGGCCAGTCATCCATTTTGAAAGGAGAGCACTATGGCATCAACCAAGCAACCGCCCCCGGTGGGCGGTGTCCCCTCCGGCGCCGTGCTGGTACTGGGCGGCGGAGTGGCCGGCGTTCAGTCGTCGCTCGATCTCACCGAGTTGGGCTTCAAGGTCTATCTGGTGGAAAAGAGCGGCGCCATCGGCGGCGTCATGGCCCGTCTTGACAAGACCTTTCCCACCAACGACTGTTCGCTCTGTATCCTGGCCCCCAAGTTGGTGGAGGCGGGCCGCGACCCCAACATCCATATCCTTACCAAGTCGGAACTGGTCAGTTTGACTGGCGAGCCAGGCAACTTTACCGCCGTGGTCCGCAAGGAACCCCGTTTCATCGACGAGGAGGCCTGTACCGGCTGCGGCCAGTGCACCCTCTACTGCTTAAAGCAGATCGGCGACGACTACAACGAGCACCTGGCCACCTCCAAGGCCGCCCATATCGATTACTCCCAGGCCGTACCCACCAGCTACTACATTGACGCCAAGGCCTGCCTGCGCCTGAATTACGAAACCTGCGGCCTCTGCGCGGTGGCCTGCCAGGCAGGCGCCATCCGTTTCGACCAAAAGGAAGAGGAGGTCGAACTCAGGGTGGGCGCGGTGGTGCTCGCCCCCGGCTTTGGCCGGGTGGGTGAGGAGGTGTTGCGCCACTACGGCTGGGGCAAATACGAAGACGTACTCACCGCCTTTGAGCACGAGCGGCTGATGTGCGCCTCGGGCCCCACCGGTGGCGAGATCGTCCGGCCCTCGGATGAGAAGCACCCCAAAAAAATAGCCTTTCTGCAGTGCATCGGCTCTCGCGATGAAACCTGCGGCAATAACTACTGCTCGTCGGTCTGCTGCATGTATGCCATCAAGCAGGCAAGCCTCGCCCGCGAGCACGACGCGCAAGCCGAGATCACCCTTTTTTACATGGATGTCCGTACCCATGGCAAGGGCTTTGATGCGGCCCGCGAACGGGCCATTGCCGAGGGCAACTTCCGGGTCGTCTACGGCCGGCCCGCCAAGGTGGAGGATGTCTTTGACGGCAGGCTGCTCCTTACCTGGGCCGACGACGCGGGGCGTCACAACTACGAGAAATTCGATCTGGTGGTTCTCTCCCAGGGGCTTGAGTCACCCCCGGATGCCGAGCAGCTCTCCCGTGCCTGCCGGATCGATCTCAACCCCTACCAGTTCGCGGCCACCGATACCTACACGCCGCTTGCCACCTCGCGGCCCGGGGTCTTTGTCATCGGCGCATTCCAGGGCCCCAAGGATATCCCCGACTCGGTGACCCAGGCCGGCGGGGTGGCCGGCCTCTGCTCCGGGCTCCTCGCCCGGGGACGCGCAAGCGAAACCGTGCGCGCCGAGTTTCCGGCCGAACGCGATATCGCTGGCGAGGAACCCCGGGTGGGGGTATTCGTCTGCCACTGCGGGATCAACATCGGTGGCGTTGTCGACGTGCGGGCGGTGCGGGATTACGCCAAGACCCTCCCCAACGTGGTCTATGCCACCGACAACCTCTACTCCTGCTCGCAAGACACCCAGCAGCATCTGGTGGAGATCATCGACAAGCACCGGCTGAACCGGGTGGTGGTGGCCGCCTGCACGCCGCGCACCCATGAGCCGCTCTTCCAGGCCACCTTGCGCGACGCGGGGCTCAATCGGTCGCTTTTCGAGATGGCCAACATCCGCGACCAGTGTTCCTGGGTCCACATGCACGAGCCGGCAGCCGCCACCGACAAGGCCAAGGACGCGGTGCGCATGGCCGTGGCCAAGGCGCGTCACCTCACTGCGCTCGCCGAGCAGCAGCTGCCGGTGACCCCGTCGGCCCTGGTGGTGGGTGGGGGGCTGGCCGGCCTCACCGCCGCACTCTCCATCGCCGAGCAGGGCTACGAAACCACCCTGGTGGAGCGGGAGAGGAGCCTGGGCGGCCGGGTGCAGCTGCTCACCGCCGACCGCCACGGCCACGACCCCCGCGAGGAGCTTAAAGAGTTGGTGACGCGGGTGGAAAAGCACCCCCGGATCACCGTCTGCGCCGAGTCAAAAGTGGCCGGGGTTTCCGGCTACGTGGGCAACTTCACCACCACCATCGACCGGGCCGGCCAGGAGAGCCTGGTGGTCAACCACGGGGTTACGGTGTTGGCCACCGGCGGTAATGCCTATGTGCCCGGCCAGTACCTCTACGGCACATCCCCCCGGGTGATGACCCAACTCGAACTGGAACACCGACTCGGCGCCCCCCGGCCCCTGGCCAAGGGGATCCGCCAGGTGGTGATGATCCAGTGCGTGGGCTCCCGGGGCGAGGATCTCGCCTACTGCAGCCGGGTCTGCTGCGGCCAGGCGCTCAAAAACGCCCTGCGTCTGAAGAGAATGGATCCGGAACTGGCGATCACCGTTCTCTACCGTGACATGCGCGCCTATGGCTTTTTGGAGGACGATTACCGGGCGGCCCGCGAACTCGGCGTCATCTTCAGCCGTTACCGGCCGGGCGAGCCGCCCCAGGTCACTCAGGGGCGGGGCAAGTCGAGCCCGGTCACCGTCACCTATTTCGACCCGCTGCTTGACGAATCCGTGGCCGTGGCCGCCGATCTCCTGGTGCTGTCGGTGGGTATCGTGCCCGAGGATCCCAAGGAACTGGCCCGGATGCTCAAAGTCCCGGTCACCGCGGACAACTTCTTCCTCGAGGCCCATGTCAAGCTCCGGCCCGTGGACCTGCCCGTGGACGGGGTCTATGTCTGCGGCCTGGCCCACGCCCCCAAGGGGATGGACGAAACCATCGCCCAGGCTCAGGCCGCTGCCGGTCGCGCCTGCCAGCCCCTGGCCCGGGGCTCGATCACCCCTGAGCCCATCGTCTCGCACGTCGACCCGGAAAAGTGCATCGGCTGCGGCGCCTGCGAGACCTTCTGCCCGTATAAGGCGATTGCCATCTATAAGGAGAACAAGGGCCGCAAGGCGAAGACCATCTCCGCCTCCTGCAAGGGCTGCGGCGTCTGCGCGGCCCGCTGCCCCACCATGGCCATCGATATGGGCCGGTTTACCCTGGAGGGTATACGCGCCCAAATCTACGCCTTTGGTGAGGGGTAAATGTCCTGTAGCACCGCATCTGCTTTGTCAGAGTCCTGGTCCGCATAGGAAAACTATAGCGGACAGGCCTCTTCCGCGCATCTGCAGCACTGCAGAACATTTACGGCGCAGGAAGGTTGATAATTTTTCTGCCAGGTAAGCAATTATTGCAAGGCCACCCGGCTTATTCGGAGATTACATCATGACCGAACCGTACAATCCCAAGATCCTTGGTTTTCTCTGTAACTGGTGCTGTTACACCGCCGCTGATTCGGCGGGAGTGGGGCGTTACCAGTATCCGCCCAACCTGCGGGTGATCCGCATCATGTGCACCGGCCGGCTCGATCCCTCCTTCCCCTTGGAGGGGCTCGCCGGCGGTGCCGACGCCATCTTCGTCGGCGGCTGCCATCCCGGTGAGTGCCACTACCAGGACGGCAACTACCACGCCCTGGTTTCGGCGGCCCTGGTCCACGAGACCCTGGCCCGGCTCGGCGTCAACCGCGAGCGCTTCTTGATCGACTGGGCCTCGGCCGCCGAGGGGCCAAACTTCGTCAAGATCATCACCCGTTTCACCAAGCGGGCCGCGGAACTGGGCCCCTTGGGGGAGAATGAAGGGCTTGACCCCGCCGCGCTGCGACAGCGGCTTGCCGAGGCCGCCGAATTTGCCCGGGGCCGCAAGATCCGCACCGGCCTGTTGAACGCCGCAAAAGAGATGATGAAGGGCGGTGATTTCAAACGCGACACCATCGCCTCCCTGGTCCACGCCAAGTGCGACAAGACGCTTGCCGAACTGGTGGGGGGAGGGGCAGGCCGGGGCGAAGGGTGACGGATGATCGATCGGAATCCGGGAGTGGTTCGCCGTTTCGGGCCGCTCCCCATGGAACGCATATCTTTATGGAGGAAGAGCAATGATTGAAGTAACCGAACTGGCGATCAAGAACATCTTGGCCTACCTCGCCCAGAACAACATCGATTCGGCCATCAGGGTGGCGGTGAAGGGCGGCTGCGGTGGCCCCTCGCTGGGGTTGGCCCTGGACGACGCCAAGGACGGCGACGAGATCCACGAGCAGGGCGCCCTGCGCGTGGTGATCGGCAGGGAGCTGCTCGCCCAGTGCGGCTCGGTGAAGATCGATTTTATCGAGCCCAAGGCCGGCGCGGGCTGCGGCTGTGGTGGGGGCGGGGGGTATCAGGTGAGTTCCGCCAAACCACTCACTGGCGCCGGTGGCGGCTGCGGCGGCACCTGCTCCTCGGGCTGTGGTTGCTGATTCGCATTTCCCATGAACGAGGAGTGCCACTTCCTGGCAAGATGACACGCCAGGAAGTGGGGAATTTCTCAGCCTGGACGCATGACAACCGCCCTGTTCACCGACAGCCAGCCGATCTCGCCACGTCCGCTGCGGCGTTGCCGGTCAGGTGGCGTGGGTAACCGTCGCCACCTGACCGGCGCGGTGTTCATGGCCTGTCCCCTTCGGAACGATGTGGCGCATCCGTGCGGAGCAGGGGCGGTCGATGGCGCCGGGCCGACTTTGGGTTGACAGCGTGCGGCGCGTAACATAATTTGTCAGGTGCCGCGCAACGGCCGGTTTCACCCCCGGCTCTCGGCGCCGGCGGGAAAGCTTTTTCCCGCCACCGTCCCCACCCGTTTTCCCCTTCATCATCATCTCGTTCCCCGCCCGATTCGGAAATGGGCAGGGCTGCCATGGCAAAAGGGTCTTTGATACGGATGAAAGCGTCGCGCCCCGGAGAGAGCAACCTGTCCCAAACAGCCTTTGGCTGGCTGCTGCTGCGCTGGGTCGAGGTGCTCTGTCAGATCATCCTCATCGTTACCCTCGTCCTTTTCTTCAAGATCGCGGTGCCGCCGTACCTGATCGTGGCGATCATCGGCTTTGCCGCCGGCAGCAACGTCTACCTCTATCTGCTCAGGAAGCACCATCAGGAGATCCCTGCCTGGCTCCTTGGTTTGATCATGTTCCTCGACCTCATCCTGCTGACCGCGCTTCTTTACGCCACGGGCGGGGCGATGAACCCCTTCACCTTCCTCTTCCTGGTGCACGTCACCATTGGCGCCATGCTCATGCGGCCGGCCTGGTCCTGGGGCCTCACCCTGTTCAGCATTTTCTGTTACGGCCTGCTCTTTTATCTGCCAGAGCTTGGCGCCGAGGTTCTCGGCGGCGGCCATGGCCTGGCCGTCCGCGGCGAGGTGGTCAAGCTCCTCGATCAGCACGCCTATCTCGCCCTCCACCTGAAAGGCATGTGGGTCGCCTACTGCGTGGTCGCCCTGTTCATCGTCTTCTTTGTGGGCAAGATCAAGCAGGGCCTTGAAGAACACCAGGAAACCATTGCCCGGCTCAAGGAAGACAAGTTGCGCAACGAAAAACTCGCCTCGCTCGCCACCCTGGCCGCCGGCGCGGCCCACGAATTTTCGACCCCCCTGGCCACCATCGCGGTGGCGGCCGGCGAGATGCTCTATGCCGCCGAAACGGATGGCTACCCCCAGGACATCGTCGAGGACGCCAAGTTGATCCGCGGCCAGGTGGAGCGTTGCCGCGAGATTCTTTTCCACATGAGTGCCGACGCCGGCGAGCATATGGGCGAATCCCTGGAGACGATTCCGGTGGGGCGGCTGGTCGTCGATATTCTCGCCGAACTGGCCGAGAGCTGCCCTCACCCCGTGGAGCACGACAACCGGGTGGGCGAGTTGGCCATTCGCATGGGCTACCGCAGTCTGTTCCGGTCGCTCAAGGGGTTGGTGAAGAACAGCATTGAGAGTTCGCGCAAGGGAACACCGGTGCGCGTCGTCTCCCGGGTCGAAGACAACTTCCTCTGTTTTACGGTTATTGATCAGGGCGAAGGGATGCCACCGGAGATCCTGGCCAAGGCGGGGGAGCCCTTCTTTACCAGCAAGGGGCCGGGCAAGGGGCTTGGGCTCGGACTCTTTCTCGCCAAGTCCATGGCCGAACGGTATGGTGGCAGCCTTGCCATTCGTTCTGAAGAAAACGTCGGGACAACCGTTACCATCCGGTTGCCCTTGGAAAAGGTGATGCCATGAGTTCGATACTGCTGTTGGACGATGAGGACCATTTTCGGGAAAGACTGGCCAGGGCCTTTGCCAAGCGCGGTTTCAGCGTTTGGGATGCCCCCAACGTCGATGCGGCCCTGGCCCTGGTGCGCGAGCACCACCCCGAGATGGCGGTGGTCGACCTGAAGATGGAGGGCAGGTCCGGTCTTGATTTCGTTCGGGAGGCCCTGGTCTTGAAGCCGGATCTGAAGATCGTCATCCTCACCGGCTATGGCTCCATCACCACGGCCATCGAGGCGGGTCGCATGGGGGTGGTCTGCTATTTGCCAAAGCCGGCGGATGTCAACGACATCATCGCCGCCTTTGGCCGCGATCCGGACGTGGAGGTTTCGGTGGCCCCCGAGGATATCACCACCCCGTCGCTGGCCCGGGTGGAGTGGGAGCACATCAACCGGGTGCTGGCCGACTGCGGCGGCAATATCTCGGTCGCCGCCAAGCGGTTGAACATCCACCGCCGCACGCTGCAGCGCAAGCTCGAGAAGTTTCCGCCGCTGATTTGAGTCCGGCGCGGCCGGTGGTTGACCGGCACCGCGTTGATGTATATAGTTTACTCTGGTCAATAAGTGGAATCGGGAAATGCCCGGAGAGTCCGTGGCATTTTTTAGGAACTTACACACTCTCTGGAGGCTGAAACAATGGTTGAAGTAACCGATAGCGCGATCAAGAACATCAAGGCGTATCTCGCCCAGAACAACATCGATTCGGCCATCCGGGTGGCAATGATGGGCGGCTGCGGAGGGCCCTCCCTGGGGCTTGCCATCGACGAATCCACCCCCAACGATCAGGTGCACGAGCAGGACGACCTCCGTTTTCTGGTGGACAAGGAGCTGCTCACCCAGTGCGGCTCGGTGAAGATCGACTTTGTCGAGCCCACCGCCACCTCGGGCTGCGGCTGTGGAGGCGGTGGCGGCTACGTGGTGAGTTCCGCCAACCCCCTGGCCGGCGCCGGTGGCGGCTGCGGCTGCAGCGGCGGCTCCTGTTCCTCCTCGGGCTGCGACTGCTGAGGTCGGCCCGTAACAAAACGGCTGTTTCTCCTCTCCCCTTCCGGCTGTTGCCGGAGGGGGTTTTTCGTTTGGTGCGCCGTCCTGTGGCGCGGCTTTTCCCGGTGAGCGCCCTCCTGGCGCTTGACAGTTTGCCGTTAAAACGGTAACTGGTTAAAGTCGTTATGATTTGTTTGCAGTCCGGTCCTGGCGGCCGGGCCGCCCCAAGCAAGGGAGTCGTCGATGGCTAATGCAGAGCATGGCACCGGAGGTGGAAGCCCCAATCAGCAGTTGTTGCGGCTGATCCCCAAGGTGGATGAATTTCTCGGTTGGGTGGAGGGCGCGGCGGACGCGCCGGCCCTGTTGGTCAAGGGCACGGTGCGGGAACTGCTTGCCGAGCTGCGCAGCGCCATTCTGGCCGGCGAACCGGTTTCCGCCGCCGACCTTGATCGCGCTGCCCTGACGCCGGCCTTCGAGGCCAAGTTGGCCGTGAAGCTCACCCCCAACTTCCGGACCGTGATCAACGGCACCGGGGTGGTGGTGCACACCAATCTGGGCCGCTCCATCCTGCCCGAGTCGGCCATGGCCATGCTCCAGCAGGTGGGCGGGCGCTATTCCAACCTGGAGTTCGACCTCACCACCGGCCGCCGTGGCAGCCGTTATAGTCTGGTGGAGGAGTTGCTCTGCGAGTTGACCGGTGCCGAGGCCGGCCTGGTGGTGAACAACAACGCCGCCGCGGTGCTGCTGGTGCTCGAAACCCTGGCCGCCGGCCGCGAGGTGGTGGTTTCCCGGGGACAGCTGGTGGAAATCGGCGGCTCCTTCCGCATCCCCGACGTCATGGCCAAGAGCGGCGCCACCCTGGTGGAGGTGGGGGCCACCAACCGGACCCATCTCCGCGACTACCAGGCGGCGATCACCGACCAGGCCGCCCTGCTGCTCAAGGTTCACACCAGCAACTTCAAGGTGATCGGTTTCACCTCCGAAGTTTCCTTGGAGGAACTGGTGGCCCTGGCCGGCCAGCACGGCCTGCCGGTGATGGAGGATCTGGGCAGCGGCTGCTTCGTGGACCTCTCCCGCTTCGGGCTTGCCAAGGAGCCCACCGTCCAGGAGGTGGTGCGGGCCGGGGTTGACGTGGTCACCTTCAGCGGCGACAAGCTGCTGGGTGGCCCCCAGGCCGGCATCATTCTGGGCCGCCGCAAGTACATCGACCGGATCAAGAAGAACCCAATGAACCGGGCACTCCGCATCGACAAGTTCACCCTGGCCGGTCTTGAGGCCATCCTGCGCCTCTACTTTGACGAGGAAAAAGCCTTGTCCGCCATCCCCACCCTGGCCATGTTGAGCATGCCCCTTGAGGTCATCGAGCGTCGCGCCAAACGGCTCGTCCGCCGGATCCGGGCGGCCCTGGCCGGCAGGTGCGAGGTGCAACTGCTGCCCATCGAGTCGCGGGTGGGTGGCGGGGCGCTCCCCGAGCAGGGGCTGGCCAGCCGGGCGGTGGCCCTGCTGCCTGCCGACCGCTCGGTGAACAGCCTGGAGGTGGATTTGCGGCGGGGAACACCGCCGGTGGTCGGTCGTATCGAGGCCGACCGTTTCCTGCTTGACATGCGGACAGTGGCCGACGACGAGATTACGGAACTGGCCGCCTCTCTTTGTCGTGCCTTCGGGGTGGCACCGGTATGAGAAGTTTTCCCTTTGCGGTAAACGACGCGCCGCTCGTCGGCGACGATTTGCAGCGGCTGGCCGTCCCCTTTGCGCGGGCGGTGAGTCATTTCTTTCCCTCCAGCCGTGTTGCCCTGCTTCCCCTGGCCGCCGGCACCGCTGATCGCGGGGTCGAGCCGGCGTTGCGCCGCCTGCGGGACCGGGGACGGCCAGCCCTCTCCGCCGATGGCGCCACCCTGTTGCTGCCGGTGTGGCGGGAAGATGAGGTGATTGGTGCCGCGGTGCTCTCCCATTCGGAGTTGCCCCTCGCCGACATGTCCAGCAGCTGGCTGCTTGAGGTGAGCCGTATCCTGTCGCGGGAGTTTCAGCTCATCAAGCAGTGGTCGCTTGACGCGGTCACCGGCCTGCCCAACGGCCAGCAGCTCCGCGAGGCCCTGGTGGCCCTGCTGGTCGGCAGCACCACCGGCGTGGTCCCGGCCGGCGCCGTTCATGTGGTCCTGATGGAGATTTATCCAACCGCGCGGGACGGCGAACAGGCCCAGGCCCAGGCCGCACGCGCCGCCTCCTCACTGGAGGGGCTGGTGGGGGCGGTAGCACCCCTCTATGCCTGCGGAGTCGGGGTCTTCGGCGCCATTTGGCAGGGGTTTGACACCGACCGGGTGCTCAAGATGGGCGAGGCGCTGCTGCGGCGTCTCAAACGGGACAACTTCGGCCGGGTCCACCTCGGAATCACATCCCTGTCCGCCGCTGAGGCTTCCGGTGCCTCTGCCGCCACCCTCCTCGATCAGGCATGGGAAGCCCTGCACGCCGCCCGTCGTCGCGGCCCCCATGCCCTCTGCACCCACGCCGCCCTGAGCCGTCTTCAGACGGACCATCCCTTTGGACCCCCGACGCCCGAGGTTACGGCCGAACTGCGGCGGCAGTGGCGGGGGGTGAGCCGTTTTGCCGTGGTCCTGGTGCGTGGCACCGGGGGAGCAGAACTCGGCCGCCGGCTCGCCACCTTGGTTGGCCCCTCGGTGCCGCTGGTGGCGGCGGGGGATGGCGAGGCATATGTCTTTTTGGCCGGGGCCGATCGCGATCAGGCCCTGGCCTGGGCCGGCGAGGTCCGCCGGAAGACCCTTGCCCTGGACGGCGGCGTTGCGGTGGGTATCGCACTCTACCCCTGCAGTCGCTACCCCAAGGCCGCCCTGCCGGTGAACGCCCGCAAGGCCCTGCGCCATGCCGGATTTTTCGAAGACCATCCGGTGGCGGTCTTCGACGCGGTGAGCTGCAATATCAGTGGCGACGTCTACTACAACGACGGAGACCTGGCCCGGGCGGTGCGGGAGTACCGGCAGGGGCTCGCGTTCGACGGCGAGAGCGTCAACCTGCTGAACAGCCTGGCCGTGGTCTACGTGCAGATGAACCGCTACCGCGACGCCATCCCCCTCTTCGAGAAGGCGGCGGCCCTGGACACCACCGATTTCATGGCCCCCTTCAACCTCGCCTTTGCCTATCTCGAACAGGGGCGGGTGGATGCGGCCATCGCCGCCTTTGAAAAGGCCTTGGCCATTGATCCAGACAGCCAGGACGTGCTGCTGCAGCTGGGCGAACTCTATGGCCGGCGGCAGCGTTTCGCCGAGGCGGCGGCGCTGCTGGAGCGGTTGGCGGCAACGGCGGACGCGGGCCGGTGTCAGGGGGTGGGCGGGGCGGCGGTGCAGCTGGCTCTGGCCGAGGCATATCGGGGCCTCTGCCGCAACCGCGAGGCCATCGCCTGCCTCGAACGGGCGGTCCGTTTCCACCCCCGCGACGGTATCGCCCTGAGCCTCCTGGGTGAACTCTACGCCGAGGAGCGCCAGGGAGACGACATCGCCCTTTCCCTTTGCCGTCAGGCCGTGGAACTCGATGACCGGCGCTGGCAACCCTGGTATCGGCTGGGCCTGGTGCAGGCCCGGCTGGGGGATCTGGCGACGGCCCGGGCCTCCCTGCGCCGGAGCCTTGCCCTGGACCAAAAGAACCCCGCCGTGCTCTACCGTCTCGGCCGGCTTTACGAGGCTGAGCATCAGGGGCGTGAGGCGAGGCGGTTGTTTGAAAGGGTGCTGCGGCTCGCCCCGGCGCACGCCGAGGCGGCAGCCGCCCTGGAGCGGGTGCGGCAGACGGTGGCGAAGAAGCGGCGCCGCTGATACCTCGCTGGGCGGGGCGCCGGCAACGTTCTGAAGCCCGGCGCAAGGTTTGCCCGGTCGCCATGCCGGCTGCCAACATCGGATTCTGACCCCTGGTTTCTCACCGAGTCCGGGAGAATGCCGGAAAATCGAGCATCAACGAGGTAACCCCATGAGCAGGCCCCGCCTGTATGACGAGCACCAGCAGTACTGGCTCGATACCTTCAACGTCGGTGACTCCTGGCGGCTCTTCCGCATCATGTCAGAGTTCGTCGAGGGATTCGACACCCTGTCCAGCGTCAAGAACCCGGCGGTTTCCTTTTTCGGCTCGGCCCGCACCCGGCCGGAGGACCCCTACTACAAGCTCACCGACCGCATCGCCTCCGAACTGGCCGAGGCCGGTTACGCCATCATCACCGGCGGCGGCCCGGGGATCATGGCGGCGGCCAACAAGGGAGCGGCGGTGGCCGAGGGGGTTTCCATCGGCCTCAATATCAACCTGCCCTTCGAGCAGGAGCCCAACCCCTTTGCCAACCTGCCGCTCGACTTCAAGTACTTCTTTGTCCGCAAGGTGATGTTCATCAAGTATGCCATGGCCTTCATCTGTCTGCCCGGCGGTTTCGGCACCATGGACGAACTCTTCGAGGCCCTCACCCTCATGCAGACCCGCCGGATCAAGTCCTTCCCGGTCATCCTGGTGGGCACCGAATTCTGGTCCGGCCTGGTGGACTGGATGAAGGACAAGCTGCTCGCCGCCGGCAACATCACCAAGGACGATCTCTTCCTCTTCGAGCTCATGGACGATCCCGACGAGATCGTCGCCCACATCAAGCGCACCGTGGTGCTCTAACCCATTCTTTGTGGCGGTGGGGCGGTCGGTCCGCCTCACCGTGCCGCGTTTCGTCCCTCCCTTCCCACTCCTGTCGGGATCTCGACAGGAAAAGGTCCCGCCTTTTTCGGCTGAGGTCGGAAAAACTCCACCACTTTACACCACCGCTCTTTTTTGGTGCCCGCCGTGACGGTCAAAGTGCCTTGTTTTGAGGGCTTATTGCGCAACATGTTGTGGTAATGAAAGTTTTGTAACCCAATTTGTGGTGCTCACTCCTTCTCCTTGTCCTGGTGCTAAGGCAGGCGGCAGGCTAGTTTTTTCCCTTGACACTCCTGGGTGGCCCACATATAAGTGAGGAATAGTGGTGCAAAGTGGTCCAAAGAGGTTCTTGGGGAGAGAGTGAGTGACTGAATCCGTTGTGCCAGGCCGGGTAAGCCATTTCCGTGGCCGGTCGGAGCACGCCCTGGACAGCAAGGGGCGGCTCAATATTCCGACCAGGTTCCGGGATGTGCTGCGCCGTCAGTACGACGAGCGGCTGATGGTCGCCCCGTGGCACAAGTGTCTCCGCGCCTACCCCCTGCCGCAGTGGGAAGAACTCGAAATGACCCTGCGTGCCGAGGGCAAGAGCCAGCCGCAGATGATCAAACTGCTCCGCTATCTGGTGGGCGGAGTGGTGGACTGCCCCCTCGACAAACAGGGCCGGCTCTCCCTGCCGCCGAATCTGCGGGCCGACACCGGCATCACGAGGGACGTGGTGGTGAGCGGCATGATCACCTACTTCGAGATCTGGGACCAGGCCACCTGGGAACGGGAGAACCGGCCGGCCGAGGAGGATTTCCAGTCCTTCGAGCAGATCATGATCCAGTCCGGCCTGATGTAAGACCATGGCAGAAGGGGAACTGCACCGCCCGGTTCTGCTCGACGAGGTTGTGGAGTGGCTGGCGCCCGTGGACGGCGGCGTTTACGTCGACGGCAACCTGGGACTCGGTGGGCACGCCGAGCGGATCCTCGAAAAGAGCGCGCCCGACGGGGTTCTGGTCGGCTTTGACTGGGACGCCGCGGCCATGGCGCGGGCGCGTCAGCGCCTCGCCCGCTTCGGCGACCGGGTTCACTTTGTTCGCCGTAATTTCGCCACCATCAAGGAAACCTTGGCCGAGTTGGGGTTCGGCGGGGTGAACGGTCTGCTCCTTGATCTCGGCCTCTCCTCCCTGCAGCTCGACGTAAGCGGCCGGGGGTTCAGTTTCAAGGGCGACGAGCGGTTGGATATGCGCATGGACGAGCGGGAAGGACGGACGGCGGCGGACCTGCTCAACAGCGCCGGCCAGGACGAATTGGCCGATATCTTTTATTACTACGGCGAGGAGCGGCAGGCCCGGCCCATTGCCGCCCGCATCGTCGCCAGCCGTCAGCAGGAGGGGCCGTTTACCTCTACGGCGCAGCTGGTCAGGGCGGTGGAGGCGGCAGTTCCCCGGCGTTTCCATCCCAAGAAGATCCATGTGGCCACCAAGGTGTTTCAGGCCCTGCGGATCGCCGTTAACCGGGAGCTTGAGAATCTGGAGCGGGTACTCCGCGACGGGGTGGAGGTATTGTCGCCCGGGGCGCGTTTTTGTGTGATTACCTTTCATTCGCTGGAAGATCGGATGGTGAAACAGGCATTCAACAGCCATGCGGCCTTGCGGGTGTTGACCAAGAAGCCCATCGTCGCCGGCCCGGCGGAGGTGGCGGTCAACTCGCGGGCCCGGAGTGCCAAGCTCCGCGTGGCGGAAGTGCGGAGGGGTGACCATGGTCCGTGATTACTCTGGTGGACGGTACACAGCCCGGCGGACAGGCCGGCAGAACGCATACCGCCGTGCGCCCGTTGGGGCGGACGGCGGTGGCTTTCTCTGGAAGGCGGTAGGAGTCTTCGTCTCCTTCGCGGTGGTGATCGGGGTGGCGGCAAGTCTGTGGCTGGGGTGGCAGATCGACAGCGGCCTTGATGAGCTGGCCGCCGGCCGTCAGTTCGTCAAGGAGGCCACGGCCCGCAACGCCGTGCTCCTCACCCGCCGAGACGGGTTGCGTGGCAGGAAACATGTCGAGGCGGCGGCCGCCGGGCTGGGGCTCTACCCGCCGACGGCTTGGCAGGTGCGAAGGCCCTAGGTGTTATGGATGCGGCGAGATCGAAAAAAGATCGTCGGACGGGGATGGCTGATCGTTGGAACGACGGCCGTCCTTTCCGTGTTTTTGACCCTTTTCGTGCTCGCCCGGGTCGGTTTCTTCGGCAAGGCAGCGCCTCCGGACGGCTCGTTGGCCACGGCGGGGCATCCGGCGGCTTCCAGGGTGAGCCGCAAGAACATCTATGACTGTAATCAGCGGCCGCTGGCCGTTGGGTTTCGCCTCACCTCCATATACGCCCGGCCCCTGGAGTTCAACGACATCGACGCTACGGCCGGCAAGCTCGCCAGTGTCCTGGCCGTGGACGCGGGGCAGTTGCAGTCGCTCCTCAAGACGGAGCGAAGTTTTGTCTGGCTGGCCCGGCAGTTGCCGCCAGAGCAGGCGGATAAAATAGTGAATCCCGGCATGGCCGGGGTCTATGGGATTGACGAGATGGTCCGATTCTACCCCCACTGCCAGGCGGCCGCCCATGTGCTCGGTTTCGTCAAGGAAGATCAGGGGCTGGCCGGGGTGGAATTCTTCTACGACAACGTCCTTCGCGGCACCGCTGGCCCGGATCTGGACCTGATCAACGCCGGCCTGGGCACCAAGAAGCTGGGGAGTGACGGCGCCGATCTGGTGCTCACCCTGGATCTGCGCCTCCAGGAGCTGCTCGAGCAGCAGCTGGCCCGGCTGGTAGATGACACCAAGGCCGCCTCGGCGGAGGCGATCCTGATGGACCCGGCGAGCGGCGCCATCAGGGCCATGGCCAACCTTCCCGCCTACGACCCGAATCGGTTCTGGGACTATACCGCCTCGGTCCGCCGTAATCGGGCGGTCACCGATCCGGTTTTCCCGGGCGGTTTGGGTAGGATTTTCCAAGCCGGTGCCCTTTACCAGCAGGAGGGCAATTTGGTTCTGGCCCCGGAGGGCGGGGCCGGCCCGTGGGTGGCGGGGCGCGAGGGGGAATGGTTTTCGCCGGCCCTGGACCGCCTTCCAGCCTGGACCGGTCCGGCGCCGGCCCTGAACGCTTTTGCCGACCGGCTGGGGGTGAACGGGGCCACCGGCATCGATCTGCCCGACGAGCAGAGCGAGGGCCTGGATGGCGCCGGCGGCAACGGTCAGCCGTTCCGGCCCGGGGAAGCGGTTTCTTCCACCTCGGCCCTGCGGCTGCTCACCGGTTTTGCCCGGCTGCTCGGCAACGGGGCGGCGCTGCGGCCCCATCTGCTCGCTGCGGTTCGTGACGGCCGGGGCGAACGGCCGGTGACCCTGCCCGCCGTCGGTAAGGCGGCGCCACTTGCCGCGGGCAGTGGCGCGGCGGTGCTGCGGGCACTGGGTGGCCTTGACGACGCAGGCCACCAGCGGTTGTTCACCGTTGAGGCCATCACCGCCGAGGGATTGGTGGATAATCGTGCTGCCGGTAGCGGGAAGAATGAGGCCGGCATCGAGGAAGAGAGCCGCGCCGTGGCCACGCCAGCGGCGCCGCAGGCAGCGGTTCAGCCGGTAGCTGGTCAGGAGGCGGCGGCCCCGACGGCAGCGGCTCAAGGGGCGGTGCTCCAGCCGGCAGCGGCCCCGCCGGCCCGGTATTATGCCACGCTCCTCGGCGGCACCCCGGCCCCGGGCGGGAGTCTCGCCCTGGTGGTGGCCTTGAGCGGCGCCAGTATCGAGCCCACAGCGGCCTCGCCTCTTGCCGCCATGGGCGAGCAGGTTCTGCATCGGGCGGCGATTGTCAGCGGCCAGCGCGACAACGGCAAGGCGGGCGAGGCGAGGGGCGAGGAGTACTACCAGGCGTGGCGCAAGCTTCAGGTCCGGCCGGACGCGCCGCCGGCAGAAACCCCTGTCCGGCTCAGCGAGTCCATGCCGACGGTGACCGGCGCGAGCCTCCGCAAGGCGCTGCAGATGCTGCAGCCGTATGGTTTGCCGATCCGGGTGGTGGGCGGCGGCCGGGTGGTCGGTCAGCAGCCTGCGGCCGGCACGTCGCTCAAGGGGAGCAAGGAGATCGTCCTCAAACTCGGGGTGGATCAATGAACAGGCCATCAGCCACCGGGATGGCCGTGCCGGAAGAACGGCAACTGACCGAGCTGCTCGCGGGGCTTGCCTGCCGGGTGAGCGGTCGGACGGCCGGGGTCACGGTCAGCGCCATTACCGCCGATTCCCGCCAGGCCGGGCCGGGCACGGTGTTCGTGGCCATTCCCGGCAGCCGGGTGGATGGCCACGATTTCGTGGCGCGAGCCGTGGCCCAGGGCTGTGCCGCGGTGGTGGTGGAGCAGGGCCGGTTGCCCAATGAGCTTGCCGGCCGGGTGGTCTGTGTCGAGGTCGCGGAGAGCCGGGCGGCCCTGGGTGAAATGCTGGCCGCCTTCCATGGGCACCCGGCCCGTCGTCTGCGGCTTGTCGGCATCACCGGCACCAACGGCAAGACCACCTCCTCCTATCTGATCGAGGCGCTGCTCAAGGCGGCCGGCGCCCGGGTGGGCGTAATCGGTACCGTAAACTACCGCTACGACGGGGTGGAACTGGCCGCGCCCTTTACCACCCCGGAGCCCGCGCAGCTGCAGAAGCTGTTGCGCACCATGGCCGACAGCGGCGTGAGCCACGTGGTGATGGAGGTTTCCTCCCACGGCTTGAGCCAGAAACGATTGCAGGGGGTCACCTTTGACGTGGCCCTGTTCACCAACCTCAGCCGCGATCATCTTGACTTTCACGGGGATATGGAGCACTACTTCGCCGCCAAGACCCTGCTCTTTCGCGACCACCTCAAGGAGGCGGCCACGGCGGTAATCGTCCGCGAGACGGAGGGCGATTGGGGCGGCCGGCTGGCCGCGGCGTTGGCCAATGATCCTGGGTGGCGCGGCCGGGGGCGGCGGCTCATCACCTGCGGCGATGGAGCCGAGAGCCAGATCCGGGCCACCGGCGTGGCGCAGAGCCTGGCGGGCATCGACGCCGAATTGCACACCCCGGCCGGCGGCTGCCATCTCCATACCCCGCTGGTGGGCAGCTTCAACCTGGCCAACGTGCTCGGCGCGGTGGGGGTCGGCGGCGCTCTGGGACTTACCCCCGAGGCAATGGCGTCCGCCCTGGCCGGGTTTGCCGGGGTTCCTGGCCGGCTCGAGCGGGTGAGCGCCGGCCGCGGTCGTGGGCCGGCGGTCTTCGTCGACTACGCCCACACCCCGGACGCCTTGGCCAAGGTGCTCGCTACCCTGCGGGAACTCACCCCCCGCCGGCTCATCGTGGTCTTCGGCTGCGGCGGCGACCGGGATCGGGGCAAGCGGCCCCTGATGGGAGAGGTGGCCGGCCGGCTCGCCGACGTGGTGGTGGTCACCGCCGACAACCCGCGCAGCGAGTCGCCGGAGGCGATTCTGGCCGACATCGAGGTCGGGCTGCGGGGCCTGGCGCTGCCCCGCATGCGGGCTGAAGCCCTGCTCGCCCGCCGCGGCCATGGGTACGACGTAATACCTTCGCGGCGGGAGGCCATTCGCGTCGCCGTGCGGGGGGCGGCCGGGGGAGATGTGGTGCTGCTGGCCGGCAAGGGCCATGAGTGCTACCAGATAACCCGGGCCGGCAAGGCATTTTTCGACGATCGGGCCGAAGCGCGAACCGGCCTCGCTGAACTCGCCCAGTGATCCGAAGCCTCCCCGAGCGGGGCGCGCGTCGCTGTCGACATATACTTCGGAGAAGAGAAGGGCCTGGTTCCGTGCGGCGCGCCAGGGGGACGGTGAGCGCCGGTTCGGGGCCGGCAAAGGAGCGAGGAGGGAGAGATGGAGTTGATTGATTTAGGAGGGAGAGTAAAGGATCACCCGCACATGGGCCGCGGGGCGAGCGACCTCGCCAGCGGCCATGCCGTCACGGCGGACACGGCCTGGAGTTTGTCGCAGGTTCTGCTCGCCACGGGTGGCCGGTTCATCTCCGGCAGCCCACGGGCCCGTTTTAGGGCCATCTCAACCGACAGCCGCACCATCGAGGCCGGCGATCTCTTTGTTGCCCTGAACGGCGAAAACCACGACGGGCTCGCCTATGTCCACGAGGCGGTGCGGAAGGGGGCCGCCGGGGTAATGGTGGCCCAGCTGCCTGCCGCTTCCCCGTCGGTGCCGCTGATCCTGGTGGCCGACACCATGAAGGCATTGGGCGATCTCGCCGCCTACCGCCGGGCGCAGCTCGCCAACCTCACCGTGCTCGCCATCACCGGCAGCTCGGGTAAGACCACGGTCAAGGAGATGGTGGCCGCAATCCTCGGCCGCCACAAGAAGATTTTGAAAACCAAGGGCAACTTCAACAATCTGGTGGGGCTGCCTCTGTCGCTGCTGCCGGCAAACCGGCAACATCAGGTGGCAGTGCTCGAAATGGGCATGAACCGCCCGGGTGAAATCGCCCGCCTCGCCGAGATCGCCGACCCGGACATCGCCTGCATCAACAACATCCAAGAGGCGCACCTGGCCGGCTTCGGGGGCATCGAAGGAGTGGCCCGGGCCAAGGGCGAACTCTTTGCCGGGGTCAAGTCCTGGGCCACCCTGGTGGTGAACTACGACGACAAGCGGGTGCGGGCGCTGGCGCGCCGCTGCGGCCAGAAGCAGATCTCCTTTGGTCGCCACCGGCAGGCCCTGGTCCGCGCCACCCATATCCATAACCGGGGGGCGGCGGGGATGTCGTTCACCCTCCACATCGGCGCCGAGAAGAGCCGGGTGAACCTTCAGGCCCTGGGCCAGCACAACGTGGTGAACGGCCTTGCCGCCGCCGCCATGGCCTATGCCGCCGGCTGTCGGCTGCCGGCCATCGTCAATGGGTTGAGCGAGTACAGCGGGTTTGACAAGCGGCTGCAGGTTGAACAACTGGCCAATGGCCTCAACGTGGTCAACGACACCTATAACGCCAACCCCGCATCCATGCGGGCGGCCCTGGAGACGGTGGCGGTCATGGCCAGGGGGCACCTGCGGGTGGCCGTGCTCGGCGACATGCTGGAGTTGGGGGAACAGAGTGAAACCGCGCATGCCGAAATCGGTTGCGCCGTGGTCCGCCTGGGCTACGATTTTCTCTTCGCAGTGGGCGAATTCGCCGCCGACCTGGCCGCCGGCGCCCGCTGCGAGGGCATGGCGGCCACCCGGGTCCGGACCTTTACCGACAAGGAGGCAATGCTTGCCGCTCTTGAGACAAGCATAGGCCGGGGCGAATTCGGCAGCGGTGACTGGCTGCTGGCCAAGGGATCGCGCGGCATGCGCATGGAAACGGTGATCACTGCCCTGCGGCGGGCCGTGGGAGGCGACGAGGCGTAATGCTCTACCATCTGCTCTTCCCACTGCACACCGAGTTCGGGGGCTTCAACGTCTTTCGCTACATCACCTTCCGTTCCATCGGTGCGACGTTAACCGCCTTCTTCGTCGTGCTGCTGCTGGGAAAACGGTTCATCACCCTCATGCAGCGACACCAGATCGGCCAGGTGGTGCGGGAAGAGGGGCCTGCCTCGCATTACAGCAAGCGGGGTGTGCCCACCATGGGCGGGCTGCTGATCATCTTCTCGGTGGTGCTGACCACCCTGCTCTGGGTGGACCTGTACAGCCGGCTGGCGTGGCTGGCACTGGGGGTGACCATCTGGTTCGGCGCCATCGGCGCCTATGACGACTACCGCAAGATCAAGCGCCGCCACAGCGCGGGGTTGAGCGCCAGGGGCAAGATGGCGCTGCAGATCACCGGCGCCGCCCTGGTGGGCTGGTTGCTGTCGTCCCAGCAGGCATTTGACGGCCACGTCAGCCTGCCCTTCTTGAAGGACGTCAGCCCCAACCTGGGCGATTGGTACATCCTGTTCGCCATTCTGGTCATTGTCGGCGCCTCCAACGCCTTCAATCTCACCGACGGACTCGACGGGCTTGCCACCGGGCCAACGGTGATCACCGCCAGTGTCTATCTGCTTTTTTCGTACCTGGCTGGCCACGCTGTCCTCTCCTCCTACCTGCAGCTTCCCTATGTGCAGGGGGCAGGGGAACTCGCCGTCTTCTGCGGCGCCGTCATGGGGAGCAGCCTCGGTTTTCTCTGGTTCAACGCCTTCCCGGCCCAGGTGTTCATGGGCGATGTGGGCTCGCTTGCCCTGGGGGGGGCCATGGGCACGGTGGCGGTGATGATCAAGCAGGAGTTTCTTCTGGGGGTGGTGGGCGGCATCTTCGTAATGGAGGCGCTGTCGGTCATTCTCCAGGTCGGATTTTACAAGGTGAGCGGCGGCAAGCGGATCTTTCTGATGGCGCCGTTTCATCATCACTTCGAGAAAAAGGGGTGGCAGGAGCCCAAGGTGGTGGTCCGGTTCTGGATCGTCTCCATTATCCTTGGGCTCATGGCCATGGCCACCCTGAAGCTGCGTTGAGCAAAGAGGGGAAGATTACGATGACCGCCAACCGCGACAACGCCTTCCGCATCCACGCCGGCGACCACGTGCTCGTGGTGGGCCTGGGCAAATCGGGGCTGTCGGCTGTCAGGTTTTTGCTCGGGCAGGGGGTACGGGTTTCGGTTTCAGAGGGTGGCCGCCGCGACCGGTTGGACCGGGAGATCCTCCGGTGGCTCGAGGGAGAAAGAGTGCGTGTGGAAACAGGCGGCCACTCCTCTGAGTTTTTCTGTGCGGTCGACGCAATCCTGTTGAGCCCCGGCGTGCCCCTGGACCTGCCGGCGCTTGACGCGGCGCGGGCCAATGGCATCCCGATTCTGGGCGAGATGGCCCTGGCCGACCAGTTCACCACCACCCCGGTGGTGGCGGTTACCGGCACCAACGGCAAGAGCACCGTGGTGAGCCTGCTGGGAGCACTTTTTGCGGCCGCCGGCGCTGCCCCCTTTGTCGGCGGCAACATCGGCACGCCGCTCACCGATTACCTGGGATCTCCCCAGGAGGCCGGAGTGGCCGTCCTCGAGGTGAGCAGCTTCCAGATCGATACCGCCGGTCCCTTCCGGCCCCGGGTGGGGGTGCTGCTCAACATCACCCCGGACCACCTTGACCGCTACGCCGACTTCGATGCCTACGCCGTTTCCAAGTTTGGGCTGTTCCGGTCCCAGCAGGCGGGCGACGCGGCGGTGCTCAATGTCGATGACCCGGAGATCATGGGCCGCGAATCGCTGTGGCCGGCGAGCCGCTGTTTCTTCTTTGGCCACGCCTTGGGAGGTCGGCCCGGGGCGGCGGTGGAGGGCAGCGAGGTGGTGGTGAGCGGTCTCGGCGCCACGGAGCGCTACGATCTCGCCGCTACCGCCCTGGCCGTCTCGCCCAACCGCGAGAACGCCGCGGCCGCCATCCTCGCCGCGCGGTTGGAGGGCTGTCCGGCCGAGGCGATTCGCCAGGGGCTTGCCGCCTTTGCCCCGCTCGCCCACCGGCTGGCGCTGGTGGCGGAGATCGACGGGGTCGGATATTACGACGATTCCAAGGCCACCAACATCGGCGCCGTGCTCTCGGCCCTGGCGGCCATGGCAAGTCCGGTGACCCTGATTGCCGGCGGCCGGGACAAGGGCGGCGACTACCGGCTGCTGGCCTCGGCAGTGACGGCCCGCGTGAAAAACCTGCTGCTCATCGGCGAGGCCAGCGCCAAGATGGCCGCGGCCCTGGGTGATCTGACCCGGGTCGAACAGCTGGCAAGCCTTGAGGCGGCAGTGGCCCGGGCCCATGCCCTGGCTCTGCCGGGCGAGGTGGTGCTGCTCTCGCCGGCCTGTGCGAGTTTTGATATGTTTACGAGCTACGTCCACCGTGGCGAGGTGTTCCGCAAGGCGGTCCGGGAATTGCTCCCGGCCGCCGCGTCTGGGGGGACGCGCGGCGCCGAGCCCATGCCGCAGGCCGCCGCAATCTAAGGGCGGCGGTCCACGGCGCGATCGGCCCAGGGCCGGGAAGGAGGGGGAATGGTCAAGATATGCTGCGTTTGCCACCGAGTGAAGCTGAAGAACAGCTGGGTCAAGGGTAGCCAGGAACTGGAGGCGACCAAGCTTTCCCACTGCTACTGTCCTCGCTGCTATCAGCGCACCATGCGACAGGTTCAGGAAATGGGACGCCGTTTCCAGCCGGCCGCGGACTGACAAAAGGGAGCGGGCGTCTTGAAGGATTGTGGGCAAGGGAATGGGGCCGGCTTCCGGATGATGGTCACCGGCGGCGGCACCGGCGGTCATCTCTTCCCGGGCATTGCCCTGGCCGAGGCGGTGCAGCGGAAGTTGCCGGGCAGCGAGGTGCTCTTTGTGGGCACCGAACGGCTCATCGATCAGCAGGTTCTGGCCGGGCGGAGTTTTCAGGTGACCGCGATCCGCTCCCGGGCACTCAAGGGCAGGGGGCTGGTCGGCAAGTTGCTGGGCGTGCTGCAGGTACCGTTCAGCATCGCCGAGGCCATGCGGCTGATCAGGGGGTTCCGGCCCCTTCTGGTGGTGGGAGTGGGTGGCTACGTCACCGGCCCGGTGGTGCTGGCCGCCCGGCTCATGGGGGTTGCCACCGCCATCCACGAGCAGAACTCGGTTCCGGGGCTGGCCAACCGGCTGCTCGGAAGGGTGGTGGACCGGGTGTTGCTCTCCATTC
Organism: Desulfobulbaceae bacterium UBA5121; assembly: GCA_002414225.1. Classification (GTDB taxonomy): domain Bacteria; phylum Desulfobacterota; class Desulfobulbia; order Desulfobulbales; family UBA5123; genus UBA5123. The sequence goes on from DHYV01000055.1 coordinate 52,583, forward strand.
CGGCGAGCAACCGGTACTTTCCGGCCAACCGCTGCGTGCTCACCGGCAATCCGGTGCGGGCGGAGCTGCTGGACCGGGCCAAGGCCAGCGTTGGCGCCGCGCTTCCGCCAACCCTGCTGGTGCTGGGGGGCAGCCAGGGCGCCCACCGGGTCAATACCCTGGTGGTGGAGGCCCTCTCCAGGGTGGTGGAGGAACTTCCCGTCGGGTTCCGGGTGGTGCACCAGACCGGGGCCGGCGACGAGGCGTGGGTGCGGGAGCAGTACCGCGAGCTGGGAATCGACGCAGAGGTGGCAGCGTTCTTCTCCGACATGGGCCGGCTCTACAGCGAGGCGGGCCTGGTGGTGTCGCGGGCCGGCGCCACCAGCCTGGCGGAGATGACGGTGTTCGGCCGGCCGGCGATATTGATCCCCTATCCCTTTGCCGCCGATGACCACCAGGCCGGCAACGCCCGTTTCCTGGTTGAGGGCGGCGCGGCGCTGATGTTCCGCGAGGGCGAACTTGACGGGGCCACCCTGGCCGCCAACGTGGCCGGCCTGATGCGGGAGTCGGAGCAGCGGCAGAGGATGGGCGAGCGAGCCCGCCGGCTGGCTCGACCCAAGGCCACCGCGGCCATTGTCAACGAACTGCTGGCCATGGTGACCAGCACGAACAACATCTGCGCACGGTAAAAGCGAAATGTATCGGAAAAATCAGCATATCCACTTCGTCGGGATCGGTGGCATCGGCATGAGCGGCATTGCCGAGCTGTTGGCCAACCTGGGCTACCGGGTGAGTGGCTCGGACCTGCGCGGCTCCGAGATCACCCGCCGGCTCGCCGGCCTGGGCTGCGCGGTCCACGAGGGGCACCACGGCGACTGGATCGCCGGCGCCGACGTGGTGGTGGTGTCGAGCGCCGTCCGGCCCGACAACCCCGAGGTGGTTGCGGCCCGCGAGGCCCTGGTGCCGGTGATCCCCCGTGCCGAGATGCTCGCCGAGCTGATGCGGCTGAAGAAATACGGTATTGCCATCGCCGGCAGTCACGGCAAGACCACCACCACCTCCATGGTGGGCTGCGTGCTCGCCGAGGCGGGACTCGATCCCACCGTGGTGATCGGCGGCAAGGTCAACAGCCTGGGCACCAACGCCAAGCTCGGGCAGGGCGAGTTCCTGGTGGCCGAGGCCGACGAGTCCGACGGCTCGTTTCTGAAGCTTTCACCGGTGCTTGAGGTGGTGACCAACATCGACCTCGAACATCTGGACCACTACCGCGACATCGAGGAGATCAAGGAGGCGTTTCTCCGTTTCATCGACAAGATCCCCTTCTACGGGGCGGCCATCGTCTGTCTCGACGACCCCAACATCGCCGAGCTGCTGCCGGCCATCGAGCGGCGGCTCATCACCTACGGGCTCGCTAGTCAGGCCAATATCCACGCCCGTCAGGTGGTCATCGACGGCTTCAACTCGCATTTCGAGGTCTGCCGCGAGGAAGAGGTGCTGGGCGAGATCAGCCTCGCCGTGCCCGGCATCCACAACGTCCACAATGCCCTGGCCGCAGTGGCGGTAGGGCTGGAACTCGAGATCCCCTTCGGGATCATTGCCGCCGCGCTGCACAACTTTTCCGGGGTGCAGCGTCGGCTGCAGGTCAAGGGGGATGCGGGCGGAATCACGGTGGTGGACGACTACGGTCACCACCCCACCGAGATTCGGGCCACCCTGGGCGCCATCCGCGGCGCCTGGCCGCGACGGCGGCTGGTGGTGCTCTTTCAGCCCCATCGTTACTCACGCACCCAGGGGTTGTTCAAGGAGTTCTGTACCGCGTTTCACGACGCCGACCTGCTGGTGCTCACCGATATCTACCCGGCCAGCGAACAGCCCATCGAGGGGGTCACCTCCGAGGCGCTGATGGCGGGCATCCGACAGCACGGCCAGCGGCACGTGGAGCTGGTGCCGCAACTGTCGGAACTCGCCGCGGCGGTGGCGCCGATGCTGCGGGAGGGCGACGTGGTGGTGAGTCTCGGCGCCGGCAACATCTACCAGGCCGGTGAACAGTTGCTGGCGCTCCTTGCGGAGAGGTGAGGGGTATGATTGGTTGCGGCGCTGCCACGGCAGGCGTCGTGGCGGAGGTCTTCTGCCCTGCGGCAGGGTCGGGAGCGACGGGAATGACGGAACTGCGCGCCAAGCTCACCTCGATTTGGGAAGGTGACGTGCTCTGGGAACGGCCCATGGCCGAGTATTCGACCATCAGGGTCGGAGGCCCGGCCGCGGCCCTGGTCGAGCCCGCCTCCCTGGCGGAGCTGCTCAGGCTGGTGCGGGGCCTTCGTCAGCATGGACTGCCTTGGCTGGTGGTGGGCGGCGGCAGCAACATCCTGGTGGCCGACCAGGGCTTTGCCGGGGTGGTCGTTCTCCTCGGTCGGGCCTTGGCCACCATCTCCGGGCCGGTGGCGGCGGGGGATGGCCAGCTGGTGACCGTGGAGGCGGGCTGTAGCCTCGCAAAGCTGGTGGCCTGGGGCGCAGAGCGTGGATTGAGCGGCTTGGAATTCGCCGCCGGCATCCCCGGCAGCGTCGGCGGCGCGGTGGTGATGAACGCCGGTGCCTGGGGTGGCGAGATGGCCGAGCGTATCGTGGCGGTGACCGTGATTGACCGGCAGGGCGAATCGGCCGACCTTGCCCGCGAGGCCATCCCGTTCGGCTACCGCTCCTGGGGGCTCGGCGACCACATTGTCGCCTCGGCCACCCTGGCGTTCACCCGGGGCGAGCGGCAGGCCATCGAGGCCACCTGTCGGGAACTGGCCCGGCGGCGGCGGGAGACGCAGCCGCTCGGGCTGCCCAGTGCCGGGTCGTTCTTCAAGAACCCGCCGGGGTTGGCCGCCGGGCGGCTCATCGAGCAGGCAAACTTGAAGGGGCAGCGGATCGGCGGTGCCATGGTTTCGGAGAAGCATGCCAACTTCTTGGTCAACGTCGGCGGTGCCACGGCCCGGGACTTTCTCGACCTGATGCGGCTGGTCCAGGAAAGGGTGGCGCAGGCGTACGGTGTGCAATTGGAGCCGGAGGTCCGAATTATCGGCGTTCCGGAATGAGTAGATCTCAGCGGTAGGGGTGGGTGGTCAGTGAGGCGAGCCAGGACGACACGGACTCATAATCCCTATCGCCCCAGGGTGCCGGAGAACCGCCACAGCGTCATGGCGGTGGTGGCGCTGATCATTCTGGGCATCTGCATCGGCGTCGGCGGGGCCGGCTTCATGCTCTACAAGGGGCTGGCGCGGTCGGATTTCTTCCAGATCACCGCCCTTCGCATCGAAGGCTGCCGGCGGCTCAGCAAGCAGCAGATCCTCGAGTGGAGCGGTATCGACATCCGCTCGAACCTCCTGGCCCTGAATATCGGCCGGGTACGGAGCAAGCTCGAGAGCCACGCGTGGGTGGACAAGGCGATCATTGAGCGGCAGTGGCCCAACCGTTTGCTGATTACCGTTCGGGAGCGTCGGCCGGAGGCATTGGTCAACCTGGCAACGGGCCTGCACTACGTGGACGATCAGGGCGTGATTTTCGCCCCGGTGCGACCGCCTGAAGACATGGATTTTCCGGTGATAAGCGGTGTCGCCAGGAGTGACGCCGCCCAGCCGGTGGACGTAGAGCGGCTCAACCTTGCCCTTACCTTCATCGGCGAAGCAGGAAGCGGCAATGCCATCCTGCCGAGGCAGAACATATCTCAGGTGCTGGTCACCGACAAAGGGGATCTGATCCTCTTCCTGGCCGATCGGCCGGTGCCCATCTACCTGGGGCAGGAGCAGCTGCGGACCAAGTACTCACGGTTGGCCCGGGTGCTGCACTGGCTCTATACGCACAAGAGGTTTGAGAGCATCACCTCCATCCGCATGGATTACCAGGAAGACAAGGTTCTGGTGACCAGCAATGACGCCGCCGACAAGGACAGCGACTAGGATGCGGATGGCGGCAGGACTTTCCATCGATTAACGGTTTGCGGCTGAGGGCAGCGGCCGCAGGTTCAGGCCAGGGAGAGAGAGATGGCGCAGGAGGAACGAGGCGAACTGATTGTAGGGCTCGATATCGGCACCACCAAGATCTGCGCGGTGGTGGGTGAGGTGCACGGCGACAAGGTGGACATCATCGGCGTCGGCAGCCATCCCTCCATTGGACTGCGGCGGGGGGTGGTGGTCAATATCGAGAGCACCGTGAACTCCATCCGGGCCGCGGTGGATGAGGCCGAGATGATGGCCGGCTGCGAGATCTCCTCGGTCTATGTGGGGATTGCCGGCAGCCACATCAAGGGCTTCAACAGCCACGGGCTCATCGCCATCAAGCATCGGGAGATCCGCCAGGACGACATCGACCGGGTGGTGGACGCGGCCCGGGCCGTGCCCATCCCGCCCGATCAGGAGGTGATCCATGTTCTGCCGCAGGAGTTCGTGGTGGACGACCAGACCGGCATCCAGGATCCCATCGGGATGACCGGGGTGCGCCTTGAAGCCGATGTCCACATCGTCACCGGCGGGGCCACCTCGGTGCACAACATCATCAAGTGTTGTAACCGGGCCGGGCTTGAGGTGAGCGATGTGGTGCTCGAACCCCTGGCCTCGGCCGAGGCGGTGCTCACCCGCGAGGAACTGGAGTTGGGGGTGGCCCTCATCGATATAGGCGGCGGCACCTCGGATCTGGCCATTTTCTCGGACGGCTGCATCCGCCACACCTTTGTCCTCGGGCTGGGTGGCCACAACCTCACCAATGATCTCTCCATCGGGCTGCGCACGCCGCTTTCCGAGGCGCAACGGCTCAAAGAAGAGTATGGCTGCGCGCTGGCCTCGATGATCGACAAGGACCAGTCCATCGAGGTACCCAGCGTGGGGGGGCGCCGAACCAGGAAGCTTTCCCGCAAGGTGATGGGCGAAATCCTTGAGCCGCGGGTGGAGGAAATGCTCACCATGATCAACCAGGAGATGATCGACTCCAACTTCAAGGATCTGGTCAACGCCGGCATCGTCATCACCGGCGGCACCGCGCTGCTCAACAACATGCTGGAGATCGCCGAGCAGATCTTCGACCTGCCGGTGCGGATCGGCTATCCCCGGCAGGTGGGCGGGGTGCTCGATCTGATCAACACGCCCCAGTGCGCCACCGGAGTCGGCCTGGTCATCTTCGGGATGCGCAACGAGCCGGCCAGGCGGCTCAGGATGCGCGAGGGCACGGTGGTGGGCAAGATATCGAATCGGATGAGAAGTTGGTTCAAAAGTATTATATAGCTTACGAGCGGAGGCGTCCGGCGGCAGCGGGCAGGCCGGGTGCGGGTTTACATACAGGGGGTGTAGAGATGTCATTCAAACTGGTGGAATCGGATTCGCGGGCCAAGATCAAGGTGATCGGTGTTGGCGGTGGCGGCGGCAACGCTGTCAACACCATGGTGGAAAGCAAGATGCAGGGGGTGCAGTTTATCGCTGCCAACACCGACTGTCAGGCCCTGGAGGTTTCCAAGGCCGACATCAAGTTGCAGATCGGTCCCACGGTGACCAAGGGGCTCGGCGCCGGCGCCAGGCCGGAAAAGGGACGGGACTCTGCCGAGGAGAGTATCGACGAGATCCGCAAGATCCTCAAGGACAGCGACATGGTCTTCGTCACCGTGGGTCTTGGCGGCGGCACCGGCACCGGTGCGGCACCGGTGGTGGCGCGGGTGGCCAAGGAGCTTGGCGCGCTTACCGTCGCGGTGACCACCAAGCCCTTTGTCTTCGAGGGCAAGACCCGGATGCGCAACGCCGAAAAAGGTTGGGACGAACTCCGCAAGCATGTCGATACCATCATCACCATCCCCAATGACCGGTTGCTTTCCCTTTCCAGCAAGGGCGGCCGCTTCATCGATGGCATGAAGCAGGTGGACGACGTCCTGGTGCAGGCCGTGAAGGGAATCACCGACCTCATCAACCTGCCCGGCTACATCAACCCCGACTTCGCCGACGTCCGTACGGTGATGAACGAAATGGGGCCGGCGCTGATGGGGGCCGGCACCGGGGTGGGCGAGAACCGGGCCACCGCCGCAGTGAACGCCGCCATCGCGAGCCCGCTGCTCCAGGATATCAGCATCGACGGCGCCCGGGGCGTGCTGGTCAACATCTCGGCCAGCAAGGAAACCCTCACCATGGCCGAGGTGACCGAGGCGAGTTCCAAGATCTACGAGGAAGTGCATGACGACGCCAACATCATCCTTGGGGTCATCTTTGACGACTCCCTGGGCGAAGAGCTGCGGGTGACGGTGATCGCCACCGGCATCCGCTCTGCCGAGCAGCTCGACACCCTGCCCGAGGCGGCGGTGAAGTCGGTGCCGCAGAAGCAGGAGGCGGTCGGCGGCAGTTCCACCCCCTACCTGCCCTTCAGCGGCCGGGAAGGCCGTGACGAATCACCCGGCGCCACGATCGCCAAGGGCAAACCCCGGGGTGGCTTCTACCCCCAGAAGGGCCTCTTTGACGAGGAAGAGCTTGAACGCCCCACCTTCCTGCGCCGCAACGAAAACTGACGGCCGTGGTCCCAACCACGGCCGCGAGTCCGCTCCTACTGGGGGCGGAATGCCTCGCCGGCTCGGGGTTCTTGCAACGTAACGACCGCACCGTTTGCGGCCAGGCGAGCGGGGCAAAGGGAAAGACCGGGTTTTGAGCCGACGCCAGCAGCAAGCCAGGGGAGAGTTTCGCGACCGGGAAACCGGCGGGGTTCGCAAGAAGTGGAAGGACAAACTGCCCATTGCCCTCCTCTTTCCCAACCGCTACCGGGTGGGGATGTCGAACCTCGGCCTGCAGGTGGTCTACGGCCTGTTGAACGATGACCCGGACATCGTCTGCGAACGGCTCTTTCTGCCCGAAGCCTCCGGCGGCCAGCCACTCTCCGTGGAGTCGAACCGGCCGCTCGGTGACTTTCCCCTCATCTTCTGTTCCTTGAGTTTCGAGGACGACTATCCGAACCTGCCGGCCATGCTTGTCGCCGCCGGCCTCATCCCGCTCGCCGACGAGCGCGGCGGGCCGGGGCTGGATGCCTCCATAACCAATGGCGCCCCCCTGGTGGTGGCGGGCGGGGTCGCCGCCCTGATCAACCCCGAGCCACTGGCCCCCTTTGTCGATTGCTTCGTGCTAGGCGAGGCGGAGGTGGCCCTCCCGCAGCTCCTGGCCCTCCTCAAGGAAGGGGTGGCGACGGGGCGTCCCCGCGGCGAACTGCTTTATTCCGCCGCGAGCCAGCTTGCCGGCTGTTACGCGCCGGCCTTCTACTCCCCCCGCTACGACGAAGAAGGACGTTTCGCCTCATTTGAGGTGGTCGCCGGGCTGCCCTCCCGAGTCGGCAAGGTGGTCCTCCGCGACCGCGAGACGGCGGGCCATTCCCAGGTCTTGAGCCCTGACGCCGAGTTCTCCGATCTCTTTCTCACCGAACTCGGCCGGGGCTGTAGCCGGGGCTGCCGTTTCTGCGCCGCCGGCTTCGTCTACCGGCCGCCGCGGCTCTGGGCGGCCGAGGCCATTGTCAAGGCCCTGGCGGCGCGGCCAGCGGCGGCGAACCGCATCGGGCTCTTGGGCATGGAGATGGCCCGGGCCGAGGATCTCGCCGTGCTCGCCGACTACCTCCTCGCCGAATCGTGTGCGCTCTCCTTTTCGTCGCTGCGCGCCGACGTCATTGGGCCTGAACTCTTGGCGCTGCTCGGCGCCAGCGGTCTTAAGAGCGCGGCCATCGCACCGGACGGCGGCTCAGAGCGGCTGCGCCGGGTGATCAACAAGGGGATCACCGAGCCGGAACTGCTCGCCGCCGCTTCGGCCCTTACCGAGGCGGGGGTGACCAATCTGAAGCTCTACTATATGATAGGGCTTCCCACCGAAACCGACGAGGATCTCAACGAGATGGCGGACCTGACGATTCGGATCCGTAACCGGGTGCTTGCCGTTGGTCGGGCCAAGAGGCACATGGGAACCATTACCCTGAGTGTCAACTGTTTCGTGCCCAAGCCGTGGACGCCGTTTCAATTTCATCCCTTCGTTGGAGTGGCGGAACTGAAGCGGAGGCTTCAGTTCCTGCGTAAGCGGCTGACCGGCCAGGCCAATATTCGGATCGTGGCCGATCAGCCCGGGCGGGCCTTTTTCCAGGCCACCCTGGCCCGGGGCGACCGGCGGCTGGGCCGCTCCCTCCTCGCCCTGTGCCCCGGTGGCGGCAACTGGCGGCAGGCCATGGCGCAGCGGGGCGTTGAGGCCGAAGCCTATGCCTGCCGCGAACGCGGCGAGGACGAACCCTTCCCATGGGAGGTGGTGGATCATGGTATCGATCGCCGTTATCTGTGGGAGGAGTATCAGAAGGCCATGGCGGCCCGGCTGACCGTTCCGTGCGATACCTCCCGATGCCGCCGCTGCGGGGTGTGCCATGGTAACTGACATCGGCGCCATCAACAGCCTGAAGCCTTTCCGGCTGGTGAAATTTTTCTCCTTCTCCAGTCTGGCGGTGATCCTGATCACCACCCTGGCGCTCTCCTGGGTGATCTCCAACTACACCAAGCGGGTACTGCTTGAGCGCAGCGAGGCCTACGCCCTGGTCTTTGCCGAAAACCTCAACCATCAGGTCTTCCAGCAGTTCGTCCTGCCCACCGTGCTGCGTTACGGCGCCATTGCGCTCCGTAACGAGCGACAGTTCAGGCGGCTCGACACCATCGTCCGCAACACCACCCACGGCATGCATATCGAGGCGGTTTCCATCTTTGATTCGCGGGAAAACGTTATCTCCTACAGCACCGTCCCCGAGCGGGTGGGCAAGCGCGGGGTTGGCGGCAAGGAGTACGAGTTGGCGCTTACCGGCAAGAACAACTCGGTCATGGTTACCCACGGTTCGTTCTGGAACCTCTTTCCTGGCGCGCCGTCGATCTCCTGCCGGCTGATCACCTACATCCCCTTCCGCCAGGAGCGGGAACTCAGTCAGAGCACCGATCAGATCATGGGGGTCATCGAGGTGGAACAGGAACTCTCCGACGACCTGCGGGCCATCATCCGGCTACAGGGGGTGATCGCTCTCACCTCGCTGCTGATCATGGGGCTGCTCTTCGCGGTGCTGCGCTACATCGTCGCCCGGGCCGACCGGACCATGGAAGCCCGGGCCGCCGAGCGGCGGCGGTTGGAGGAGAAGCTCCACCACAGCGAACGGCTGGCAAATCTGGGCAAGATGGTGACCTCGGTTTCCCACGAAATCAAGAACCCCCTGGGGATCGTCCACAGCACCGCCGAGATCCTGGAGAGGCGGCTCAAGACCCTGGCCCCGGGCAACGAGCATCTCGCCACCATCATCATCGAGGAAACCGGCCGACTGGACGGCATCGTGCGAGAGTTTCTCGATTTCGCCCGGCCCCAGGAGCCCAAGAAGAATCTGGTGGCGGTGAACAAGGGGCTGGAGAAGGCGCTCCACTTCATGGCCGCCGAGTTCGAACGCCATCACGTCGAGCTGGTCACCGCCCTTGATGGCGCCCTGGACCCGATCCCCATGGACGACGACCTCATCTACCGGGTCTATCTCAACATCCTGGTCAATGCGGTGCAGGCCATGCCAGAGGGCGGCATCCTCAAAGTGGCTACGGCCAGGGGGGCACAGGGGGGGGTGGCCATCGAGTTCACCGACAACGGCGTCGGGATGACCGAGGAGAAGCTCGGCCACATCTTCACCCCTTTCTATACCGACAAGAACCGCGGCACCGGGCTTGGGCTCGCCATTGTCAAGAACATCATGGACAGTCACGGCGGCAGGGTGGAGGTGGAGAGCGCGGAGGGCAGGGGCACTACCTTCCGGCTGGTGCTCCCTGGCTCGTAGCGAGAGCACCGCCTGGCGCCGAAGTCTCCCTTCGGTTGCCGCCCGGTTTCGTAATCGTCACGTTGCCATGCCCCAATGTCGGGCGAACAAAACGGTGCCTCTTGCCTCCAGCCCCGGTAAGCGGTGTTGGCTCGGCGGCTAAACCGTCATGTCATTCCGGCCTAACCGGTACGCCGGACCTGCAAAGAGTGTAGAGCTGGAAAGAAAGAAAAACGGGCCGCCCCGTCGTCGGAGCGGCCCGTGGTAATGAGCGGGGCGGGGAACCGGTCTGCTCAGCGTTTCTTCTGTTTGCCACTCAGTTCGGCGAGCATGTTGTCGCGGAGCGCCTTGAGTTCCTCGTAGGTGGAATCGGCGTTTTTCTCGGCTTCGGCCTGCTTCTTCTTGATCTCCGCGGCCTTGACCTTGATCTTCTCCTGTTTGATGGTGAGGTCGTTGGTTCCGAAGAGCGAAGAGGCGAGGTAGCGGAAGGAGAATTTCATCAGCGCGACATCGTCCTCGCGGATGCGTTCAAGTTCCTCGGGGTCCACCTCGTAGGTGTCGAGGAACGAACTCTCGAGGACAAAACGCCGGAACTGGTCGAGATCAGTGCTGGCCATGAAAAACATCCGTTGCGCCTTCTCGCTCAGGGTCGCCTGGATGCCGAAAGACTTGCGCCGCATCACCAACGCCATCCAGTCCCGGTTCATCTCATCACAGATGTCCACCCCCTGATCCTCGCGCCATTCGCGGATCGACCACTCCTTTGCTTCCTCGTGACCCTTGCAGTGCGGCTCCTTGACCAGGAAGAAGAACTGCTCGTCCCGGGCGTCTTCGGTCTTCTCGTCATCGGGCCGCTCATGGAAGTTGGCCATGCCCACGGGGTAATAGCGGCAGGTGGTGGGTCGGGAAGGGTAGACCGTGCAGCCATCCGGGGTGACGAAGGGGCAGCGCCCCTGCTCGTTGAGTTTGATTTTGACCCCTGGCATGTCGGTCTTTTCCAGGTACTGGGGCACGGTGTACTGGTGGAGGAACTCCGGCGCGGCCATATTGAGGTGGCGTCGGAGGCGCAGGATGTCAAAGGGGGTGAGGGTGATGTTGATATTGCCGCAGCAGGCGGTGAAGCAACCCACCCCGGGGTAGCAGCGGAATTTGAAGCGGCTGTCCAGGCTCAGCTTGGCGGGCATGACGTGGCTGGGATTGGTTTCGATGCCGAAGAGGTTCTTCGTAGATTTGGGTGCAGCGTTTTCGGTCATGATCTGGTCCTTAAATGTGGTAAGCGTCGAGCCGTCTACACGACAAGGAGAATCGTTTGCCGCCAGGCAAGCGGGCCAAAACAGCGGGATGAAACTGCGGGACACATTAATCATCACACACCGAGGTGTCAAATTCATAATGGCCAAAGAGTGCGGAGTCCCGCCTATCAAAAGGAGTATTCGTGGCAAGGGGGGGGGGATGAGGGAAGATCGCCTTCCGTGACGAGAGGCGGATGCCGCCGGGTGGCCAGACGCTGGTTACAGTTTTTTTCTTGACATTTAGCAGATGAAAAATTATACAGACCTCTGGATAAAAAATGAGTGGCCCCTCATTTTCGTGCATTGAAAAATGAGAAAAATTACCAAAGAAATTTTGTCGTAATTTTAAATAGTTACTTGTGGCAGGGGCCTGCCTGTTTCTGGGTAATGCCCTGTTTTGGTTCGATCTTTTTGTTCTCAAGACTGCGGTTGTTGATGAAGAGGGCGCCCGGTTTCCGGTGTTAGGAAAAGGGGGCTGGTGGCAGGCCTCGCTAAGAGTCGCGGGTTGCGGTCTAAGATATAAAGGAAAAAGCGGTTTCGCAGTCACGTGAGACCGGAAATTCAATCCAATTGAGGAGGTAGTTGAATGCCAAGTTATGTAGATCCTTCCAAGTGTGACGGTTGCAAGGGTGGCGACAAGACCGCTTGCATGTACATCTGCCCCAACGACCTGATGGTCTTGAACAAGGAGGAGATGCGGGCCTACAATCAGGAGCCTGATGCTTGCTGGGAGTGCTACTCCTGTGTAAAGATCTGCCCCCAGGGCGCCATCGCCGTGCGCGGCTACAACGACTTCGTTCCCATGGGCGGCCAGGTGCATCCGATGCGCAGCGCCGACTCCATCATGTGGACCGTTAAGTTCCGTAATGGCAACATCAAGCGCTTCAAGTTCCCCATCCGTACCACCGCTGAGGGCGCTGCCAACGGTTACGTGGGCCAGACCGGTGCCAACCTCGACGACGAGAAGCTGCTCCTCGAGACCGAGCTGAAGACCCCCACCATGCTCGCGAAGTAAGGTCTTCCCCTTAATTTTGCACAATAATTGATCTTTCAAATACTTTAGGAGGAATCCGATTATGGCATTACCGAATAAGCCGTTGGGCGAGCTGCCCGCCGTTGCCAATCCTGA
>DHYV01000049.1:0-10549 GCA_002414225.1 Desulfobulbaceae bacterium UBA5121
AACATGGCCGGCCGCGGCACCGATATCAAGCTCGGCGACGGGGTGGCGGCCCTGGGCGGCCTCCACATCCTCGGCACCAGCCGGCACGAATCCCGGCGTATCGACAACCAGCTCCGCGGCCGTTCGGGCCGCCAGGGTGATCCGGGATCGTCGCGCTTCTTCCTGTCGCTCGAAGACGACCTGCTGCGCATCTTCGGTTCCGACCGTATTTCCGGGATCATGGAAAAGCTGGGGATGGAGGAGGACGAGGCCATCGAGCACAACATGATCAGCCGCGCCATCGAGAACGCCCAGCGCAAGGTGGAGGGCCACAACTTCGATATCCGCAAGCACCTCCTCGAGTACGACGACGTGATGAACAAGCAGCGCGAGGTGATCTATCGCCAGCGTCGCGAGGTGCTGGAGGGCGAGGATGTCCAGGAGGTGATCCACGACATGATCGAGGATCTGGTGGATGCCGTGGCGTCCGAATTCGCCGACCCCAAGATGCCTTCAGAGGACTGGGACTGGAACGGCCTGCGGGAGCGGCTGTCGAACACCTTCTCCCTGCCCCTGCCCGTGGACGAATCCGGCCGGCAGGATCTCACCGTCGAGGCGCTGGGCGACAAGCTCCGCACCATGGTAGAAGGTGCATACGCCGCCAAGGAAACCGAGGTCGGCACCGAGAACATGCGCCAACTCGAACGGATACTCCTCCTGCAGATGGTGGATAACCACTGGAAGGAACACCTCCTCCACATGGATCACCTCAAGGAGGGGATCGGGTTGCGCGGCTACGGTCAGAAGAACCCGCTCGACGAGTACAAGCGGGAAGGCTTCGATATGTTCCTGGCCCTCATCGACCGGGTCAAGGAACAGACCATCGGCACCCTGTTCCGCATCCAGGTCGCCCGTGAAGACGACGTGGAGGCCCTGGAGCGGGAGCAGCGCGAGCAGCGGCGGCAGCAGGCCATGCAGCTGCGTCACGGCGCGCCGGAACCGGAGGAACAGCGGCCGCAGGTGCGCGAGGGCGAGAAGGTGGGTCGCAACGCGGCGTGTCCCTGCGGCAGCGGCAGGAAGTACAAGCGGTGCTGCGGCAAACAGGAGTGAGCTAGAGGAGGAGTGGTATGGGTGGCGATCTGTGGGTACAGGGTTTCGAGGGCGCGGCGGTAAAGGCCAACATCCGCAAGAAGGACCGACTGGACCTGGCGCTGATCTACAGCACGGTGCCGGCCGTGGCCGCCGGGGTTTTCACCACCAGCCGGGTGAAGGCGGCGCCGGTACTCCTCGACATGGAGCGGCTTAAAGGCGGCCGGGCCCAGGCCATCGTGGTCAACTCCGGCATTGCCAATGCCTGCACCGGCGGTGAGGGCATGCGGCTCGCCCGCGAGACGGCGCGGCTGGCTGCCGAGGCATTGGGGATCGACGCCGGGCTGGTCCAGGTTGCCTCCACCGGGGTGATCGGTGAGCAGCTGCACCTGGAGCGTTTCGAGGCGGCCATGCCGGGGCTTGTCGACAGACGGTCGCCGGACGGCCTTGCCGAGGTGGCCCGGGCGATGATGACCACCGACACGGTGCCCAAGACCGCGGTGCGGAGCGTGGTGGTGGGCGGCAGGGTGGTACGGCTCCTGGGGCTTGCCAAGGGGGCCGGGATGATCATGCCCAACATGGCCACCATGCTNNCGGATCACCGTGGACGGCGACACCTCCACCAACGATACCGTGCTGCTGCTCGCCAACGGCCTGGCCGGCAATCCGGTACTTGACGGCAGCGACGCCGTGGCCACGGCCGCCTTCCAGGCCGCGCTCGACGGGCTGATGGCGGATCTGGCGCTTCAGATCGTTGGCGACGGCGAGGGTGCCACCAAGCTGGTCACCATCCGGGTGCGCGGCGCCCGTTCCGAAGGGGAGGCCCTCGATGCCGCCCGGACCGTGGCCAACTCGCCCCTGGTCAAGACCGCCTTTTTCGGCGAGGACGCCAACTGGGGCCGGATCATCGCCGCCCTGGGCCGCTCCGGCGCCGAGTTCGACGCCGACCGGGTGGACATCGCCTTTGACGAGGTGGTGATGGTCAAGAACGGCCTGGGGCAGGGCGCCGAGGCAGAGGCCCGCGCCACCCGGGTGCTCAAGCAGAAGGCGTTTGCCGTCAACATCGACCTCAAGTCCGGGCCTGGTACGGGCGAAATCTACACCTCTGATTTTTCCATTGATTACGTCAAGATAAATGCCGATTACCGAAGTTGACCCCTCCTTCCCGTTGGCCGATCGTCGGCGCGGCGCCGCGCCGACGCCGCCGGGCTCCCACCAGGCGGCCAACCACGGCGTGACGGACGCGAAGCAGATCCTGCTGGTGGAAGACAGCAAGGTTGTCGGCACCCTGCTCGGCAACAAGCTGTGCCAGGCCGGCTTCAAGGTGGTCTGGGTGGAGAGCATGGCCAAGGCCATGGCGGTTCTCGATCTGGGCAGGACCGACTTCTTCTGCGCGGTGCTCGATTTTTCCCTCCCCGACGCCCCGGACGGCGAAATCATTCCCCGGTTGGTGGCCCGCGACATCCCTTCCCTGGTCTTCACCGGCAATTTGAGCAACACGGTCCGCGAACTCGCGTGGGGCAACAACGTCGTTGATTACGTCCTCAAGGACAACCCCTTTGCCTACGACTACATCGTCGCCACGGTCCGCCGGCTGGAGCGCAACCTGACCACCAAGGTACTGGTGGTGGACGACTCCACCTTTTCCCGGCAGATGATGGCCGACCTGCTGCGGGTGCAGCTCCTCATGGTCTACACCGCCGGCAACGGCCGCGAGGCCATGGCGGTGCTGGACGAGCACCCGGACATCAAACTGGTGATCACCGATTTTCACATGCCGGAGATGGACGGTTTCAAGCTCACCCAGTCCATCCGGCAACGCGCCTCCCGGGAGGAGGTGGCCATCGTCGGCATCTCGTCGGACACCGACCGGACCATGGCGGCCCGGTTCATCAAGTACGGCGCCAACGACTTCATCATCAAGCAGTCGTTCTTGGCCGAGGAGTTCTACAGCCGGGTCAACCAGTGTCTGGACGACCTGGAGAACATCCGCCGGCTTCGCGACGCGGCGGTGCGGGACTTCCTTACCGGCCTCTACAACCGCAGGTACTTCTTCGATTTCGGCCACAAGCTGTTCGCCAACGCGGCCCGCAAGAACATCACCCTCACCTGCGCGATGATCGACATCGACTACTTCAAGCGGGTCAACGACACCTATGGCCACGATGTCGGTGACGTTGCCCTGCGCCACATTGCCGATATCCTGGCACACCGGTTGCGGGAGAGCGATCTGGTGGCCCGTATCGGCGGCGAGGAGTTCTGCGTGCTGGCGGTGAACGTCGACGCGGCAAGTGTGCGCACCCTTTGTGAGGAGTTGCGGCAGCGGGTGGCGGACTCTCCCCTCAAGCTCTGCGAAGGCCAGTCGGTGCCGCTCACGGTGAGCATCGGGGTGGCGGTGAGTGGCGATGCCTTCAGTCTTGAAGAGATGGTCAAGCGGGCCGACGAGCGACTCTACCGTGCCAAGCAGAGTGGCCGTAACCGGGTGGTCTGCAGCTGATCGGAGCCCGCGGGGAGGGGGAAACTACCGCCGGCGGAGCAGGGGCAGGAGGTGGGAGACGTGGCGGCGGATGGCCGGGTCGGCGGCGGCGATGCCGTGGCTCACGTCAACGGTCACCAGCTCGGGCAACCCCATGGCGATGGCGGTGTCGCCGCGGTGGAGGAGCAGGGTCTTGCCCCGTTGCCGGGTGCAGCCGGCGTAAAGGCAGCCGGCCTCGAAGAGCACGGCCTGCCGGGCCGGTGACTCCGGCGGTGGCAGCAGCACGAAGACGAGCAGCCGGGCGTTGGCGTCGGCGCCGCTCTGCTGGAGGATGGCCGCCCCCCGGTCGGCCTCGTCGAGAAGAACGGTGGGCGAGGGTATCCGCAGGGTGGTGGTGAGGTAGTGGAGCAGCTCGCCGCGGCCCGCCTCGTCGCCGTCGCCATGCACCACGTAAGTCGCGAGGATGGGCCTGGCCACCTCCTCCGCGGTCCGGAGCCCCCGGATGCGGAAGAGAAGCGCGCGGGGCGACTGGTAGAGGGTGAGCTTGTCCAGATACCCCTCGGCGGTTTCCCTGAACCAGCGGATCTGGGGATCCTTGGGGTCGGACTTGATGGAAACGCCGATGACGTTCAGTGTCGGCCAGCGTCGTTTGAGCCAGCGGCCCAGGGTGATGCCGCCGTGCTGGCCGTGCAGGGTCTCCAGCGGCTCCGGACCGTCCTGCCCCGGCACGATGACGGTTTCGCCGGGGAGCAGGAGATCGATGATCACCGCCAGATACCCGCCACCGTCGTCGGCAATCCTCGCGGCGCCGAGGCTCGCCGAATCCACCACCTCCACCGCGAGGCCGTCGTCGCGGAGGATCTCCGCCGCCTCCATGACATGATGGGGGGTGTTGTCGATCCAGAGGATTTTGTTGTTCCGCATCGTTCCTCCCCTGTGGGCAGTGGTTGCAGAGCTGCCTGCTTCCCGGTCACTGATCGCTAGTTTTCCTTTTCCATAGAGTAAGGTTATTTGTCAACCACGAGAGTGGTTTCCCGTGCCGTTTTGTCCGCACGGCGACGCTCAACGGGCCTGGGCGGCGATGAGCAGGGTGGAGTGCTCGCCGTCCACGAAGGGGGTGAGGTGGTAGTCGCCTGCCGCCACGGCAATCCCGAAACCGGCCTCGGCGAGGAGTTCCTGCCAGCGGCCGAAGGGGTGGCCGAGGATGCGGTAGTCGTACCGCCAGTCCTCGTTGGCGAGCCCGGGCCGGAAGCGGAGGCGGTAGGTTTCCCGCAGATGGAAGCAGTGGCCGTCGGCGGCCCGCCATTTGAGGATCTCCTTGATCACCTTGGCGCCGTCCGGGCAGTCGAAGATGCGGAACTGGAACTGCTTCCTGTCGGTGAGCGCCAGGTGGTGCCGATTGGGCACGAAGAGCTGGAGGAGGAGGCGGCCGCCGGGAGAGAGCAGCGCCCGGGCCTCGGCCAGGCAGCGGGCCACGGCGCCGGGTTCGGTGAGCAGGTTGAGGGTGTTGTAGGGGATGGTGATGGCGTCGAAGGGGGCGCGGAAGGCGAGCCGGGTCATGTCCATGCACAGGTAGGCGGGCCAGGTCCGTCGGGTTGCCGGCCGCCGGGCCGCCGCCTCCCGGAGCATGGCGAGCGACAGGTCGACGCCCACCAGCCGGTAGCCTTCCTTGGCCAGGGCCAGCCCCAGCCGGCCGGTGCCGCAGCCCAGTTCAAGGAGCCGGGCCGGCGGCGGGGGCAGATGGCGGCGGTAAAAGGGCAGATCGTCGAGAAAGCCGGCCAGCTCCAGCTCGTAAAAGGAGGTGTAACGCTGGTGGGCGTAGATGGTGTCCTGTCGGATGGCGAATGCCATGGTATCCTCGCTGGCGGAGAATCAGAAGCGCGGCGTTGCGCCAGGCAACGATACCAGATTCGGCGGCAAAAGGACACGGCGGAGGGGCCGCGGGGGCGGGAAAAAACTGCCCCCGGCCGGCAGGGCGGCCAGGGGCGGCGGGGATGGCTCAGATCATGGCCAGGATCTTCTGGTAGATCTCGTCGGCGGTCTTGATCGAGGAAGAGTTGGCCTGGAAGACCCGCTGGGTGGAGATCAGCTGGACGAACTGGGTGGTGAGGTTGACGTTGGACATCTCCAGACTGTTGCCGCTGATGCTGCCCAGGGACGATTTGCCGGGGGTGTCGGTCGTCATGGCGCCGGCATGGTTGTTGGCCCGATAGGCGTTGCCTTCCGCGGCGTAGAGGCCGTTCTCGTTGATGAAGTCCGCCAGCACGAGCTGGGCCTGGGCGATCTTCTGGCCATTGGAGTAGGTGCCGTTCAGTACGCCGTCCTTGTCCACCGAGACGTCCTGCAGGTAGCCGACGCCGTAACCGTCCTGATTCTGGTAGAGGGTCTGGGAGGCGGTGGCGTAGCTGGTGGTGCTGATGGTTGCCGGATTGCTGAAGGCGTTGACGGTGGTGGCGAAGCTCGAACCCTCGTCGCCGAAGAGTTGCGCCAGGGCCGGATTGGCGGTGGCGTCGTTGCCGGCGGCGTCCCGGTAAGAAACCGAGGTGATGGCCAACTGGCTGCCGCCCATGGTCTGGTCGGCAAGCTGCAGGTGACCGTCTGCGGTAAGGGAGACGTCACAGCCGAACTGTTCCCCCAGGGTGGAGAGGAGGTCGCCCACGGTGTTGGCGGTGTCGACGGTGTACTGGACGGTTACCGGATTGCCGTCGCCGTTGCTGCCGGTGAAGGTGAGCACGTCGCCGGCCGCCACCTTGTTGCCGTTGCTGTCGGCCACCTTGTCCCAGGTGGTGCGTTCGGAGATCAGGGGGGTACTGTCGCCGTTGGTCATCACCACGGCGGCACCGTCACTGGTGAGGGTCTGCGGCGAGGGGGTGGTGCCGAAGCTGAGTGTCGAGGTGTGGTTGTCGCCGGTGCCGCTGAAGTTGAAGTCGAAACTGTAATAGCCATCGCCCCGGCCGAGTTGGATGCGGTTGGCGTCGGTGGGAACCAGCTTGCCGTCGGGCGGCACGTTCCAGCAGGAGATGTCGTTGAGTTCCCCGGAGGGGCTGAAGGACAGCTTGCCGTAGAGCAGGGCGCCGGCCCCGGCGTTGGTGGGGACGCCGGCGTCGTTGTAACGGGCGCCGCTGGCATCGATGACGCGCCGGTCCAGGGTGGGATCGCAGGTCACCAGGAACTCCTTTTCGCTGGAGTTGGTGGTGCCGTCGAAGTAGATGTTGAGATCGTAAGGGTTGGCGTCGCCGTTGCCGTCGTAAATCTTGATGGTGTTTTTGTAGTCGTAGGCCGAATCGTCGATGGGCGCGGACTTGCCGTCGCTGAATTTGGTGCCGTCCCACTGGGAGTACAGCGGACTGTCGGTGGTTTCCAGGGTGCCGGGATCGTCCTGGATGTTCAACGCCATGGTGACGTTTTCCGTGCTCTTGGGCAGTGAGGCGCGCTGGATGACGATATCCTCGACCTTCCCGGAAGGGGTTGCCGTCGACCCCAGGTTGATCCCCTGGACATAACAGCCCGTCTGGTTCAAGAGGTGGAGGGCCGCGTCGGCGCCGCCCGACGAGGAGGCGGCACGAAACTGGCCGTCCCTGGTGTAGAGGGCGGCGGTGCTTTCCTTGGGGGTGCGGAGGATGAAAAAACCCTTGCCGCTGATGGCCATGTCGGTGGCGCGGTCGGTGGACTCCAGGTCACCCTGGGCAAAGGACTTGTTGAGGCTGTAGTCGAGCGACCCGTGACCGATGTCCCCGAGCCCGGCCACCGTGGAAGGCACGGCATCCTGGAAGGCGTTCATGGTTTCCTTGAAGGATGTGGTGTTGACGTTGGCGACGTTGTCCGACAGCGTGGACATGTTGTTGGACATCCGGTTCAGGCCGCTTACGCCGTTGAACATCATGCTCTGCAGTCCCATGGCTCTCCCTGCTGTTCCGAAAGGATAAGGGGTGAAAAGATCTTCCTGCCGGTTGAGAAAGCAAATGGCGTGCCAGCCTTGAAAGGCCCAGCCCAGACAGGAACAGGGGGGCGCGGGGACTGCCGCCGCAGGGGCGGCGGGCATAAATTTCCCACCCCGGTGGAAATAAATTGCCGGTCGCAGGGGGAGGCACCGCGCCGCTGTAAGGGGGGGGCGGGTCAGGCCGAGGGCCGGAGGGCAAAGGCCGGCGGTGAAGGGGCGTCGATCATGTCGGTGCCCCAGCATCGGGGGCTGACCGGGAGGACCGCGGCCCCGGTGGCGGGGGCTCGGCCTCGAAGAGGAGGTCGCACCTGACGCCGTGATCGTTGTGCAGTTCCAGGGTGGCGCCAAGCTGTCGGGCCAGGGTCTGCACCAGGCTCATGCCCAGGGTGTGCGTGGGGCCGGCGTCGAAGTCCGGCGGCAGCCCGCCACCGTTATCCCGGACCGAGAGCGATACCCGCTGATCGGCGGTGCGGCTGATGTCGATGGTGATCTCGCCGCCCTGGCCGTGGGTAAAGGCGTATTTAAGGCTGTTGGTGACCAGTTCGGTGACGATGAGGCCACAGGGGATGGCGGTGTCGGCGGTGAGGGCAATGGCCTCGCCGTTCACGGTGCACCGCACCCGGCGCGCGGCCGGGAAGGCATAGGTGCTGATGATGTCCCTGGTGAGGGTGCGCAGGTAGTCCCGGAAGTCGATATTACTCAAGTTTCCTGATTGGTAGAGCTTTTCATGGATGAGGCCCATGGTCTTCACCCGGTTGCGGCTGTCCCGGATGGCCTCCCGGACCATGGCGTTGTCGGAGTTCTGGCTCTGGAGCGAGAGGAGGCTGGAGATGATCTGCATGTTGTTCTTCACCCGGTGGTGGATCTCCTTGAGCAGACTTTCCTTTTCTTGGAGCGATTGGCGCAGCCGTTCCTTTTCCTCCCGACGGCGATCGGTGATGTCGCGGGCAATGCCGGTGATGCCCACCACCCGACCGTCCTTTTGCTGGGGGGCGGCGCTGAAGCTGATGGGAAAGATGGTGCCGTTTTTCGACCGGGCAAGGAGTTCGCCATGGACCGGGTCGCCGGCCAGGGCGCGCTGGAAATAGGTGGCCCCCTCGGCATGGGATTCTTCGGCCAGCAGGGAGAAAAAGGTATGGCCGAGGATCTCCTCCGGCCGGCTGTCGGCCATTTCGGCGCCGGCGATGTTGATGAAGGTGAAGGTGCCCGCCGGGTCGAGCTGGAAAATGGACTCCGTGGAGCTTTCGGCGATGAGCCGGTACTTCTCTTCACTTTCCAGCAGCGCGGCCTCTGTCCGTTTGCGTTCCGAGATGTCGCGCACAAAGGCGAAAAACGCCTCGCCCAGGGTCGGGTCGAAGTTGACGCTCAGCTCCACGGCGATGAGGTGGCCGTCCCTGTGGCGGTGCCGGCTTTCAAAGCGGTCGTGGCCCTCATGGATGACCCGCTCGATGTGACGGGCCACCTCCTCGGGCGACTCGTTGGCCTCGATATCCGGTATGGAGAGGCGGTGGAGTTCCTCAAGGGAGTAGCCCAGCATTCGGCAGAAAGAATCGTTGGCGTCGAGCAGGCGTCCCTGGGGGTCGCAGGTGAAAAAGCCGTCGATGGAGCGGCTCAGGATGGTGCGGTGGCGGAGTTCGTTTTTTCGCAGCGCCAGGTCGGCCTGTTTGGCGGCGGTGATGTCGGTATGGGCCGAGATGTAGACCTGACCATACCGATAGTGGTCGAAGACGTTGACGCTGGCCCGGCACCAGAAGGTGGAGCCGTCCTTCCTGATGTTGTGGACCTCGCCCTGCCAGCTGCCCTGGGCGGCCAGGGCGGCCATGATTTTGGCGGCGGTCTCCTCGGGGCTCTGGTCGGTGGGGGCGTTCACGATCGACACCGGCCGGCCGAGCATCTCGCCGGGCTCGTAGCCGAACATTGCCTCGAACTTGGGGTTGGCGTAGACGATGATGCCGTCCTCGGCCCGGACCAGATAGACGCCCTCGGCCATGTTGGCCATGATCTCGCCGTGCAGCCGCAGCTCATCCTCCACATGGAGGTGGCAGGCGGCTTCCCGTTCGAGGGCCGCCAGGCGTTGTTCCAGTTCCTGGCGAGTCGGTTTCGGGGTGCGCATGGTCGTAATCCTTCTCTCGATAGCCGTTGCCGGCCGGAACGCCTCTCCCTCGGCCGCAGCCGTTCGCCCCTGGCCGTCGGCGAAACAAGGCGTTTCACTGCGGTTTCGCCGATCGCCAACGGCTGTCCGGCGCGGAGACGCCATTTCCCGGCGTCCCCTTTTCGTGGGGTGATTCCTAATTATGCCCATCTCCCCGGTTGATTGGAAAGGAAATCCTCCTCCGCCTCCCGGCAAGGCGACCGACCTTGACAGCGCCAGGGCACGGCCTTACTTTTTCCCTCGCCGGGAGCTTCCGGGCCGTTAACGGCGGCGGGATGCCCGGCAGGAGGACGCGACCCGGGCGCGGCCGCCATGCGTAAGCCGCCGCGCCGCGGCGCCGGGGATTCGGACGTTACGGAGGAAGCCAAATGCAATTCGACAAGTTGACCATGAAATCCCAGCAGGCGCTCCAGGAAGCGCAGCAGCTCGCCGAAAGCCTCGGCCACCAGGAGAT
This sequence comes from Desulfobulbaceae bacterium UBA5121, assembly GCA_002414225.1. Taxonomy (GTDB): domain Bacteria; phylum Desulfobacterota; class Desulfobulbia; order Desulfobulbales; family UBA5123; genus UBA5123. The sequence goes on from DHYV01000049.1 coordinate 10,091, forward strand.
CCAGGCCGAGCATCTCTTGAAAGGTCTGCTGGCCCAGCCCGACGGGGTGGTGGTGCCGGTGCTGCAGCGCATCGGCGTGCAGCCGGGGCTCCTTGCCGCCGAAACCGACAAGCTCCTCGGCCGATTGCCCAAGGTGAGCGGCAGCGGTTTCGGCCAGGTCTACCTTTCGGGCAGGCTCAAGAACGTCCTGAACCATGCCTTTAAACTCGCCGGCGAGATGCGCGACGAGTACGTGAGCCAGGAACACCTCTTCCTCGCCCTGATCGATGCCAGGGACTCCTCGGTGGCCGGGATGCTCAAGGCCCAGGGGGTGAGCAAGGATGCCTTCCTTGGCGCCCTGGTGGCGGTACGCGGCAACCAGCGGGTCACCGATCCCAACCCCGAGGAGAAGTACCAGGCGCTCGAGAAGTACGCCCGCAACCTCACCGAGGTGGCCCGCCAGGGCAAGCTCGATCCGGT
>DHYV01000049.1:10660-18333 GCA_002414225.1 Desulfobulbaceae bacterium UBA5121
GAGTTCGAGGACCGGCTCAAGGCGGTCTTGAAGGAGATCCAGAAGCGCGAGGGAGAGATCGTTCTCTTCATCGACGAGATTCACACCCTGGTGGGCGCCGGGGCCGCCGAGGGGGCCATGGACGCCTCCAATATGTTGAAACCCGCGCTCGCCCGCGGCGAACTCCACTGCGTGGGCGCCACGACCTTGAACGAGTACCGCAAGTATATCGAAAAGGATCCGGCGCTGGAACGCCGCTTCCAGCAGGTGCTGGTCCAGGAGCCGTCGCTGGAGGACACCATCGCCATCCTGCGCGGCATCAAGGAGAAGTACGAGGTGCACCACGGTGTTCGGATCAAGGACTCGGCCACCGTGGCCGCCGCCACCCTTTCGAACCGCTACATCACCGACCGCNNTGCCCGACAAGGCCATCGATCTCATCGACGAGGCGGCGAGCCGGTTGCGTATCGAGATCGACTCCATGCCCACCGAGATCGACGAGGTGGACCGGCGTCGGATCATGCTCGAAATCGAGCGCGAGGCCCTCAAAAAAGAGAGCGACAAGGCTTCCCGGGAGCGGCTGGCCAAGCTCGAGGGGGAGCTTGCCGACCTGAATGAAAAACTGAACAGCATGAAGGGCCACTGGACCCTTGAGCGGGAGATCATTCAGAACATCCGCAAGATCAAGACCGATATCGACGACGCCCACGTCGAGGAGCAGCAGGCCCAGCGGCTGGGCGAACTCGCCAAGGTGAGCGAGATCCGTTACGGCCGCATCGTCGAACTCGAAAGGCGGCTTGCCGCCGAAACGGCGCGGCTCGCCGAGATCCAGCAGGACCGCCAGATGTTGAAAGAAGAGGTGGACGAGGAGGACGTGGCCTCGGTGGTTGCCAAGTGGACCGGTATCCCGGTGGACCGCCTCCTCACCGGCGAGAAGGAGAAGCTGGTCCATGCCGACCGCGAACTCGCGCAAAGCGTGGTGGGTCAGGACGAGGCCATCGGCGCGGTGGCCAATGCCGTGCGCCGGGCCCGCGCCGGCCTCCAGGATCCCAACCGGCCGCTCGGCTCCTTCATCTTCCTGGGCCCCACCGGGGTCGGCAAGACCGAACTCGCCCGGACGCTGGCCCGCTTCCTCTTCGACACCGAGCGGGCCATGATCCGCCTTGACATGAGCGAGTTCATGGAGAAGCATTCGGTGGCCCGGCTGATCGGCGCCCCGCCCGGCTACGTGGGGTACGAAGAGGGCGGCCATCTCACCGAGGCGGTGCGGCGGCGGCCCTACTCGGTGATTCTTTTCGACGAGATCGAAAAGGCCCACCCCGACGTCTTCAACGTGCTGCTTCAGATCCTCGACGACGGCCGGATGACCGACGGCCAGGGCCGCACCGTGGACTTCAAGAACACCATTTTGATCATGACCTCCAACCTCGGCAGCCAGCTGATCATGGAACTGGGCGAGAAGCGGCGCGACGAGATCAAGGTGCGCATCGACGACATCCTCCACCAGCAGTTTCGGCCCGAGTTCCTGAACCGCATCGACGAGATCATCATCTTCCATTCCCTGGGCCGTGAGCACCTGGCCAGGATCGTCGACCTTCAGGTCGCGCTGCTCACCGAGCGGCTCGCCGAGCAGAAGTTCGCCATCGAACTCACCGAGGCGGCCAAGGGGTTCCTCATTGAGGTGGGCTATGACCCCGCCTATGGCGCCCGGCCGCTCAAGCGCGCCATCCAACGCCATGTCCAGGACGCCCTGGCCATGAAGCTCCTCGAAGGGGCCTTTGCCGAGGGAGACCGGATCGTCGTCGACCGGGCGCCGGGAGACGGCCTCGCCTTTGCCAAAGGATGAGCCCTCCCCAGAGTTTTTGAATCGTTGCCGGGCCGGGTGCCGCGGGTATCCGGCCCGGTATATTTTTTATGAACCGAACGGCTGCGCCCAGGCAGGGTACGGCAAGGAGAACCAAGACCAAATGACGACCAAGAAACTGTCCCAGACCCAGGTGCGCGAACTTGCCTGGAAGGTGAAGGAGCGGACCGAGAACCTCTACGAGGCGCGCAAGATCTGCTGCGCCGAGGCGGTGATCGCCACCTTGAACGAGACTTTTGGCGGCGGGCTCCCCTATGAGCTGGCGGTGCGGCTCGGCTCGGGCTTCTGCCACGGCATGGGGGGGGCGGGTTGTTCCTGCGGGGCGCTCACCGGCGCCGAGGTGGTGCTGGGGCTCTTCATGGGGCCCACCGCCGATGGGGGCATGAAGAAGAAGGAGTTCGGCGCCGTGGCCAAGGAAATGCACGACCGTTTCAAGGAGCGGAACGTCGCCACCTGCTGCCGCATCCTCTGCAAGCGGCGCAAGGAGAAGAAGGGGCCCAGTTGCCAGGAACTCACCGGCTGCGGCGCCGAGTTGGTCACCGAACTGCTTCTCGCCCACCGGCCCGAGCTTGCCGAGCGGGTGAACAACGACTTCCTGGTGGCCCGCGACTCCAAGGTGGCGGGAATGGTCAAGAAAATGCTGGGCGGTTGACCTGCTCGCCTGGCGTGCCGCCCGGCGGCCGCCTTTTTTTGATCGGAAAGGGAACGGCCCGGTCGAGGATATCCTCGACCGGGCCGTTCCTTTTGGGAGATGGATGCGGGCGGTTTTATACTTTGCTGATCGTCACCCGGGTGCTGCTGAAGTCGGGGATGCCGCCCACCAGATCCACCAGGGGGGTGGCGGCCAGCCGGTCGTCGAGGCGGGAGAGCGGGTTGGCGTTGAGCCCGGTGCCCCGGCGGGGATCGGCCTTGAGTCCCTTGCTGTCGCAAATCGTTGCCCCGCCCAGGAATGCCTGGGCGGCGTTCTCAATCGCCAGCGCGCCGGCGCCGAGCTGGCTGTGGCCGTAGTGGTGCGAAATCGCCACACAGCCCGGCCGGACCAGGCGGCTCAGCCGCGCCTTGCCGGTCACCCCGTGGGGGTTGCTCGCCGAGCGCAGCCGCACCCGCTCCTGGTCGTTGATCCCCAGTCGGGCCGCGTCCTCGGAGTTGATCACCACGAAGTTTTCCGGGAAGATCTCCATGGCCCAGCGGTGGCAGTTGGTCCGCGACTGGGTGTGGACGTTCATCTTGTGGCTGACCAGCGTAAAGGGATAATCGCGGTCCTTGTCGGCGAGCACCGCGCCGCTGGCGTCCATGGGCGGCAGGTAGCAGAGGGTGCCGGGGAAGCGCTCGCCGGTGAGGGTGTTGCGGCTTGTGGCGAGTTCCTCGTTGTAGAGCACGGTGCGCTTGATGCCGTGCTTGAACCGGTCGCCCGCGAACACCGCCTGGTAGTCGCTGAACACCCCGCCGCGCGCCAGGGCATGGCAGGTCTGGCGCCACTCGGTGGGGGTGAGGATTTCTTTGAACCGGCTCACCGGGTAGTTCCGCTCCACGAATGCCTGCTCCGCCCTCGATGCCGGCGGGGTCTTGGCGCTGGCAGCGATGTTGGCAAAGCCCCTGAGGTAAAAATCCTCGCCCCGGTGCAGGGGATGGCGGCCGCCGTCGTGGTCGGCGATGGCCCCGTCGCCAAAGCCCGGCAGCTTGAGCCGTTCGGCGAGATCGATGAGAAAGGTCTCGAGGCTGAAGGGCCGGCCGTCGGCGGTGGCTTCGGTGCGCGGCTCGATGGCCGGGGCGCGCAGGCCGGTGAAGCGCAGGGCCGGGGCATGGGGGGTGAGCCAGCCGTAGTGACCTTCGAGGTAGGTGACGTCGGGCACGATGTAGTCGGCGTAGAGGTTGGACTCGTTCACCGAGGTGTCGATGGAGACGTGGAGCGGCACCCGCTTCGGGTCGCGCAGGGTCTCGATGTAGCGGGCGCCGCCGGGGGTGGAGTAGACCGGATTGTAGAAGTAGGTGAACAGCACCCCGCAGGGGTAGGGGTAGCGCTCGTCGATGCCGCTCATGGTCTCGACGCTCAATCCCCCCTTGGTGAAGCGGAACCAGGGGCGGCGGGAGGGGTAGCCGGAACCGGTGGCCGCCTGTTTCTCCCGGTACTCGGTGGATTTTTCGTAATTCCCCTTTTCCCGGGAGATCTTGACCCCGCCGGGCTTCCTCTTGGCCGGGAAACCCTTGAGGTCGTAAAGCCCCTTGTCCCAGCTGCCGAGCCCGCCCCCCGAACTCAGGTAGCCGCCCTTCATCTCGATGCTCCCCACCATGGCGTTCAGGGCCGCCACCGCATAGGCGGCATAGGTGCCGCTTACGTAGTTGCCGGCCCCGTGGTACTGGCAGACCGCGGCCTTGGTGCCGTGGCTTGCGAACTCGGCGGCGATCCGCTCGATCTGCGCGACCGGCACCCCGGCAAAGGCCGCGTACTCCGCCATGGAGTGAGCCATCACCCCTTCCTTGAGCAGGCGGAAGGCGGTTTTGACCCGGATCTTGGCGCCCCGGGCATCTTTGAGGGTGGCGGCCCGGTCCAGCTCCGCCCGCTCCACCCGGTCAAAGGCCACCGGCGATTGGTCGGCGGGCGAGAGGACGATATAGGTCGCCTGCGCCTCCTTGTCGTCGGCAAGGGTGAGATCGCTCAACCGCAGGAAGCGGCCGTCATTGGGATGATCAGGGTCGTCGATGACCAGATGGGTGGCGTTGTTGTAGGTGGCGAAACCGCGCGCCTCGGCCGCCGCCAGGTTGGGGGTGGTGAGATAGTCGCGGTTGGCGCGGCGGTTTTCGATCAGCCAGCGGATCATCGCCATGGCAAAGGCGCCGTCCTGGCCCGGGATGATGGGAACCCACTCCCGGGCGTGGACCGAGCTGTTCTGGGCCCGGGGATCGACCACCGCGAAGCTCAATTCGCCGGCCGCGCTCCGCCGGGCCACCGCCGCCCCGTAGGTGTTGACTCCCGGTTGCAGCGCCTCGTAGATGTTGGCTCCGAAGACCAGGATGTACTCGGCCCCCCATGGGTCGGCCTTGAGTTCCACCTGCTTGCCCTCGGTGAGCGCCAGGTTGCCCATCCGGAAGCCGAGGCCGCAGATGTCGGTGTGGCCGATGCGGTTGGCCGAGCCGAAGGCGTCCTTGACGAAGCGATCGATGAACTCCTTGCGGCCGTTTTGCATCCGGCCGCTGATGAAGACAAAGCCGTTGCGCTTGGGGCCGAGGCCCGGGTCGCTGGCGTCGATGGGCGCGTCGCTGTCGAGCGCGGCCAATCCCGGCACACTGCGTTCCTCGCCGAGTTCGCCGAAGAGCTTGCCGCCCTGGCTCACCTCCTCGATGAGCTGCTCCCAGGCGATGGGCGCAAAACGCCCCGAACCCCGGGGGCCGGTGCGCTTCAAAGGCCGGATGAGGCGGTAGGGGTTGGCGACATAGTTGGGGGCGTCCAGGGCCTTGCCGCACACCGGGCTTGGCAGCGGCAGGGTTTCGGCCACCGGGGTCTGGTAGGCCACCGGCTTTCCCATGTGGTTATAGGGATGATAGGGGTTGCCGGAGATCTCCACCGGCTGGTTGTCCCGCACCGCGATGCGGTTGCCGCAGCGGGCGTTGCAGCCCAGGCAGACCGAGTGGACCACCCGCACCCCGGGCTCGAGCCGGGTGCCGCTCTCCGGGCTGGCGAAGGCACCTGGCTCGGTGGCCACCGGCAGGCTTGGCGTGCAGCCCGCGGCCACCACCGCGCCGGCCGCGACCGCGCCGGTCTTCACAAAATCCCGCCGGGAAAGCTTTTTTTCACTGTCTGTGCTGGTTTTTCTGGTCACGATTTCTTCTCCACGCTGGTCTGGCGCAGCCTTACATAGGTGACTCTCTCGCCGGCCACGGTGGCGGTCCGGCCCAGGGCGGCGGCGAACTCGCCCTCCGGCGCCAGGGTGTCGCCAAAAAGCCTGGCCCCGGAAGAACATGCCTCAACACAGGCCGGAACCAGGCCCTGGTCGAGCCTTGTCCGGCAGAAATCGCATTTGTCCATGCGGCCGGAGGCGGGATCGAGGAAGCAGGCCCGGTGAGGGCAGGCCGTGATGCAGGCGGAGTCGCCCTTGCATCTTTCCGGGTCCACCGCCACGATGCCGTTGGCCAGGACGGTGATCGCCCCATGGCGGCAGGCCCTGGCGCAGGCCGGCTCCTGGCAGTGGTGGCAGAGCACCGGGCGATAGGTGCTCCGCGCCTGGGGATAGTTCCCGGCCTCACCGATCTCCACCCGGGTGTTGAACAGCCCCGCCGAGGTGTGGTGGCGGGCCTTGCAGGCAATGACGCAGGACTGGCAGCCGGTGCAGCGGTTGAGGTCGATGATCATCGACCAGTTGGCGGCTGCGTCGGCATCGGCGCGGCGGCTGGCGGCGGCGACACCTGCGATCCCCAGCGCCACGGCGGCGCTCTGTTTTAAAAAATCCCGTCGTTGCTTCATGATCGTCCTCCCCCCCGGGGTGCAAACAAAAAACGGGCCGCCCGCGGGTGCCCGTTTTTTGTTCTGTTGCGAGTCGTTTGCCGTCGGCCTATTTGCTGGTATGGGTGATGGTGTAGCGGAAGGTTTTGGGATCGAGCCAGTCCAGGGTCTTGCCGCCCACCTGGGCAAAGGGGTACATCAGGTAGTTCACCGGCTCGCCCTGCTGGGCCGGGCTCAGGGTCAGATCGCGGCCCACGGCGAGCCGTACCCGGTAAGGGTCGACCCCGCCCCAGAAATAGTCGCGGTACTCGGCGGTCTTGGGGTCGGCCAGGTTGAGCTTTTCCACCAGCATCTTCTTGCGGACGTCACCCGGGTCCACCACCACCCAGCCGTAGCCCGGCAGGTAGAACTCGGCCCAACAGTGCTGCCAGGTGGTGACGTCGGTGCCCCCCTCCTTCCCCTGACGGATGCCGAAGACCTCGCGGGCCGGCACCCCGGCGGCCCGGGACAGGGCCACGAACACCGAACTGATGTCGGCGCACTTGCCGCCCCTGGTCACCAGCAGGGTGCAGACATCGCCCTGGCCGCAGCCCCGGGTGTTGGGGTCGCGGAACATGTTGTCGCAGATCCAGTCGTAGATGGCCCTGGCCTTGGCGTAGACCGTGCCCTTGCCGGCGGTGATCCGGTCGGCCAGCGCCTTCACCGGTCCGGTGGTGGGGGCGAGGCGGGTGGTCGCGAGATCCAGGGCGTAGTCGGCGGGATCCCAGCGGGTTTCCCAGGGCGGCAGCTCCTTGTCGAGGCGTTCCTCACGGATTACGTCGAAGGTGAAGGTGAGCTTGCGGCTCTTGGCGCCACGGTCCCAGCGGGCATGGAGCATGGCGGTCTTGAAGACCCGGTCGGTGTAGACGGCAGAGGCGGCGAAGTCGCCGGTGACATGCACGTTGCTGATCTGCTGGTAGCGGTCGGAGACAGGGTAGGGGATCCAGAGTTCGGCCGCCTTGCCGGGGTCGTGGTCCGAGAGATCGAATTCCATTTTCATGGTGCCGGCATGGGAATGGGCCAGGGCCGCGGCCGGCAGGGCCATCAGAACGACGGCCAGCAGGGCCGGTAGGAAGCGTTTCACGATCTCTCTCCTCGTCTCCGGGTTGCGATGGGCGCGTTTCGGCCCCGGACCGTCTCCCGGAAACCGCGGTGATGCCGCGCCTGTTTATTGCCCCTGTAGTTAGTTTAAGAAAACAGATAGGTCAAATTGATTTTTCCGATCAAAACGACAGTGCCGCATTGGCTTTCATGTGTCATAACAAGCAGATGTCGTTTTGGGGGCTGCGGTTGCTGAAAGAAAAAGGAGAGGCGGCAGGGAGGGAAGACGTCGGCGGGCGGGGGGGGCGGGGG
>DHYV01000049.1:18349-25727 GCA_002414225.1 Desulfobulbaceae bacterium UBA5121
TAGGTCATCAGGTCGTCGGCCACGTCGCCGGTGGCTGCCTTGAGGTTGTCGATCAATCCCTTCTTGACCAGATAGACCGCTTCGTCGAGCAGAAACAGGGTGACGTTCTTGCCGGCCTTGTGGGCGATCACGGCCAGGTGAATGGCCCGGGTGGAGCGATTGGGGTTGTCGGTGCCGCAGGAGGCGGTGATGACGATGTTGTCGGTCATGGGGTTCTCCTTGGTGGTGTGGTTGTCGGTATGATCGAAGATTAAGAGTTTAATCTTTATCAGAAATGCCAATTGGCAGCAATAGGGAAGCTGCGCCCGAGGCGGGGCGGCCAGTTCATCTGTCGGCGGCCTTATCCCGGCGCGGGGAGGGGGCCGGCTTGAAGTCGGGATAGAGTTCGCGGGCGCAGTCCGGGCAGAGGCCGTGGCTGAACTCTGCCTCGGAGTGATCTTTGATGTAGGATTCGATCTGGTTCCAGTAGCCCTTGTCGTCACGGATTTTCTTGCAGGAGGCGCAGATGGGCAGCAAGCCGCTGAGGAGTTTGACCTTGTGCAGCGATGCCTGCAACTCTTCAATGAGGGCAGCCTTTTCGGTTTCAAGGCGCTTGCGTTCGGTGATGTCCTGAAAGCTTTCGATGACGCCGGTCACCCGCTGGTTGGCGTCGAGGTACGGGCTGGCGGTGAGGATAAAGTAGCGGGTTTCGTTGTTATACTCCTTTTTCGATTCGCCGACGTACTCGGCCGCGCCGTTCATGATCTGCTGGAGGGCGCATTTTTCAGTCCGGCATGCCTCGCCGGGCCGGTGCTGGTGGCACTTTATGGGCCGGGTGGCGGGTTTTCCCCAGATGGCCCAGTATGAATCGTTGGCCATGATGATTTCGTAGTTGGCGTTGGTGATGCAGATGGGGAGGACGCTGTTGAGGATGTTTTTGATCTGGGATTCTTTTTCGCTGATGGTTTTGGTTTTGACGGCCAGAAGATAGAACATGCCGGCCACGAGCAGAATCAGCAGCCGCAGGTATGCCTCATGGGCCGAAACTTGAAAGAAGAGGGCGTCGAGGAAGGAGGCGTCGCGAAAGATCACCGCATGCACCAGCGACTCCAGGATCCAGAAGGCGCAGCCCATGAGGAGGAGCTGGGGGAAACGGCTGGTTTTGGGCGCGAAGGGCATGGGGAACCCCCTTGTTCGGCGGGCCAGGGCGGAGGTAAGCAGTGGATGGCTGCACAGAAAACAATTAGGAATACGCTTTAGTCCTTCGGGCGTTTCCTGTCAAGCCGCAGAGCGTGGTTTGTGGGGTGGCGTTTTCAGGGCAGATGACGGAGGAATTGGGCCACGCCGTTCATCATCATCTCGGCGGCCATGGCGGTAAGGATCATCCCCATCAGCCGTTCCATGGCCACGATGCCCCGTTTGCCCAGCCGTTCGCTCAGGGGGCTGGCGGCAAAGAGGATCAGGCCGGAGACGAGCCAGGCCAGGAGCAGGGCCAGGAGCCACTCGGGCCAGCGGGAGGTGTCGCGGCCGACCACGAACAGAACGGAGGCCAGGGCCGAGGGGCCGGCGATGAAAGGGATGGCGAGCGGCACGATGAAGGGCTCGCCGCCCAGCTCAAGGTCATCCTGGCCGAGGCGGCCCATGGTGGCCGGGAAGATCATCTTGATGGCGATGAGGAAGAGGATGATGCCGCCGGCCGTGGTCAGCGCCGAGTCGGAGATGTTGAGGAGAGAGAGGAGGTAGGGGCCGGCAAAGAAGAAGAGGAGAAGCGCGGCCAGGGCAAAGAGCAGTTCGCGGAGGATGATCCGTTGCCGTCGCTTGCGGTCAAAGCCTTGCAGGGCGACGAGGAAGAGCGGGATGTTCCCGATGGGGTCCATCACCAGGAAGAGGAGCAGGGCGGCGGAGAGAATGGTCATGGACTATTCTGGCCGGCAAGGACCAGCAGAAGTCAAGAGGCAGGGCGCAGGCCCAGGGAAAAAGTGATCCAGGCGGTGTAGGCGAGGTAGAGGGTGAGGAGGACCGCCCCTTCCCAGCGGACCACGTGGCGGTTGTGGCTGATGGTGAAGGGCAGCAGCAGGAGTGACAACCCGGCCAGCACCATCAGGTCGGTTCGGCCGCTGGCCGGCACCGGCACGGTGCGGGTGGTGGCGCTCAATCCCAGAATCAGGAGAAGGTTGAAGATGTTCGATCCCACCACGTTGCCCACCGCGATGTCGGTCTGTCCCCGGTAGGTGGCCACCACCGAGGTGACCAGCTCGGGGAGGCTGGTGCCCACCGCCACCACGGTGAGGCCGATGAATACCTGGGGCACGCCAAAGGCCCGGGCCAGGGCCACCGCCGCGTCGACGGTGATTTGGGCACCGACGACGAGGGCGGCCAGGCCGGCCAGGGTGAGGAGCAGGTTGCGGCCCACCTGGCCGTCGCCGCCGCCGGCCATGGCCTCGGCGTCGTCGAGCAGCGGGTCGTGGTTGCTGGCCCGCTGGCGGAGCACCTCGCTCGCCGTGTAGTGAATGAAGATGCAGAAGAGGAGGAGGAGCACGAGGCCGTCGGCCCGGTCGTAGGCCGGCGGGGTTCCGCGCAGCACGTCGTCGAGCCCCATGATCACCGCCGCGGCGGTGCCGAGCAGCATCATGGGCAGTTCCCGGCGGATGACGGTCCCGTGGATCTCCAGGGGCTTGATCAGGGCGGCAACCCCGACGATGAGACCGATGTTGGCGATGTTGGAGCCGATGACGTTGCCGAAGGAGATTTCGCCGTTGCCGTTCCAGGCCGCGGTGAGGTTGACCGCGAGTTCCGGGGCGCTGGTACCGAAGGCGACCACGGTGAGCCCGATGATCAGGGCCGAAACGCCCACGGCGCGGGCCAGGGCGCTGGCCCCCCGCACCATGAATTCTCCGCCGCCCAGCAGCAGGGTGATACCGATGGCCAGCAGAAAGAGGTTGAGGAGCATCGCTTGCCTTGCAACGGATTTGGGATTGGCGGTTTGTCCGCCGGGTCGGCGAGCCGGGGGAAGGATTATGTGTGGTTGTAGCCCCATGGAACACGGCCAGTCAAGTACTTCCTGGCCGCCTCGCGGTCAAGGCGCCGTTCTTGCCCTTGACAAAGTGTGACCGGACTTGTAATCAAATGGAGCTGACGGCCACCGTCATGCCCATCCCATCCTCATTTTTTCAGGACGACGCATACCATGAAAAGGATACTGGTGGCCACTCTGGTGGTCAAACTCCTCGGCTTTGGCGTGCCATCGGCCCTGGCCTTTCGCCAGGCCGACCTCGATCGGCTCCACGACGTCAACACCTGCGTTGGCTGTGATCTGTCCGGGGCCGACCTGCACCAGGCCGACCTCAAGGGGGCCGAACTCAAGGGCGCCAATTTCAAGGGCGCCAACCTTTCCGGTGCCAACCTGCAGGCGGCAATGCTCAACGGGGCTGATTTCTCCGGCGCCGACCTCAAGGGGGCCAACCTCCGGATGGCCGATATCGTCGGCGGTTCCTTCAAGGATGCGAGCCTTGTCGGCTCCTCCCTGGAGGGTGCCGATCTCTCCGACGCCGTCTTCACCGGTGCCGATCTGCACGAGGCGCGCCTGGACGGTGCCTACCTGAAGGGGACCGGCCTGCCCGTTCCCGCCGCGCTGACGGCGGTCGCCCAGGCCGCGCCGGCGGCCGCCGCGCCGCCGGCCTCGGCGGTGGTTCCTCCGGCCGCGCCGCAGGTGCCGGAACCGGTCGCCCCCCAGGTCACCCCGCCGGTGACCACCGCCCCGGCGGTGCCGGCGAATCCGACCCCGGCGGCCCCGGCCCCGCCTGCCGTCGTCGCTCCGCCAGCGTCGGTGGCCTCGTCGTCTCCGGCCCCGGCCTCGACCGAGGCACTGATGGCGGTGATGAGCCCCGAAAGGCAGGAGCCGCCGCCACCCGTTGCCGTCGCTCCCGCGCCGGCGGCGGAAAAGCCGTCTTCGACCATCGTCGAGGAGTCCCTGGCCGCCCCTGGTGCGGCCAAGCCGGTGCGGGCCGCCGCCTCCCCGGCCAAGCCCAAGGTCCAGGCCGCGCCAACGGTTGCGCCGTTGCCGGCGAACGATCCCAAGGCCAACCTGGCGAAACTCCGTACCGCCAACCGCTGCGCCGACTGCAACCTGGCCGGCCTCGACCTCACCGACCTCAAGCTCAAGCACGCGGTGCTGGAGCGGGCCGACCTTGCCGGCGCCAACCTCGCCGGGGTCAACCTCAAGGGGGCCAACCTCAAGGGGGCCAACCTCGAGGGCGCCAACCTCACGGGGGCTGACTGCGAGGGGGCCGATTTCTACCGGGCCGACCTGAGCCGCGCCAACCTCAAGGGGGCCGATTTCAGTGAGGCATTTCTGGACGGCGCCATCCTCACCGGCACCGCCCTTGACGGCGCCAAGGTGGAAGGGGTCAAGAAGTAGGCTTTCAGGATGCACTCACAGTGCGCCGAGTCCGGAGTCACCCGGCGATCACTTGTCAGCGAACGGAACGATGCCTCGCGTCCCAAGGGGATTCGAAGCCTGCGCATATCCGTTTCGCGGCACGCCTCCTGCCCCCCGCGAGCGCCTATGGGGCGTAGGTCCTAGTGGTAACCTTCTTGGCCGTCCGCTGCGGTTTCCTTCCTCCGCCTCACTCCGCCTCGTCGAGATACCGTTGCAGCACCAGCAGGCCGTCGGGGGTGAAGGGCTCTCGGGTGGCCAGGGCCAGCACCTCGTTCACCGGCAGGAAGAAGCCGTCGGCCACTTCCTCTTCCTGGAGGGTGATCGGGCCGTCGTAGCGGCACGAATAAACCCTGCCCCATACCTGATTGGCGGCGTCACGGTGGAAGAAGTCGAAGTGGCGGTTCAGCTCCACCCCGTGCGCCCCCAGTTCCTCGGCCAGTTCACGGGCCGCTGATTCCTCGTAACTCTCCCCTGCCAGCACCACCCCGCCGGTGGCCACATCGTAATATCCCGGATAGACGTCCTTGCTCTGGGTCCGTTTCTGGACAAAGAGTTCCCCGGCCGCGTTAAAGACCAGGATGTAGGTGGCCCGGTGCGCGAGTCCTCCGGCCCGCATCCGGTGTCGCGGCATGGTGGTGATCTCCCGGTTGTCGGCGTCCACCACGATAACTTTTTCGTTCCGTGCGTCCATTAGGCCGTTACTCCTTTGTGGTTTGCTTTTGCAGTGCCCGCCGTAGGCGGCGGGCGGCGGCCCACGAGGCGACGTTGTCTCGCCGCTCCGGCAGGGTGAGGGTGATGGCGACCTCCTCGATTTCGGCCAGCACCAGCACCGCCACCGCCAGGTGGAGGGGCCATGCCGGCCCGCCCAGGAGAAGAAGGGGCGTGGCCCCTGCCAGCAGTACGGCGGCCAGTTTGGCGCCACGGGTGTGGTAGCTGGTGAGGGCGCGGTACCTGACGGCGCCGAGCAGAATGGGCAGCGCAAAGGCCGCCGCCGCCACCGCGATCCAGAGCGTTTCCCGGCGGACGACCTCCGGCCACAGCCACCAGAGGGCGATGGGCGTGGTGGTGAAGAGAACGCAGTCGCCCCAGCTGTCCAGACGGCCGCCGAGTTCGGTGACCTGGCCCAGACGGCGGGCGCAGTAACCGTCCAGGGCGTCGCTGGCGAGCGCGGTGGCAAAGAGGATGAGGAAAAGCGGCCGGCTGCCGGCCAGGGCCGCGGCCAGGCAGAGGGGCGCCAGGGCGAGCCGCAGGAGGCTTAGGCCGTTGGGAAGGGAGAGGAGGGCGCGGTTCATGGACCCTCCCGGTCCGCCGCCCGGGCCGCGGCCATGCCCTGCTGCTCGTTCACGGTGGTGAGCAGCAGCGCGCCTACGGCGAAGAAGAGGAGCACCGTGGCCACTCCGGCCCGCTGGCTGTGGCAGTACTCGGTGACCACGCCCAGCAGCATCGGCCCCAGAAAGGAGCTGATCTTGCCGGAAAAACTGTAAAAACCGAAAAATTCCGCCTTGTGGCGAGCGGGTACGAAGCGGCCCATCAGCGAGCGGCTGGCCGACTGGTTGGGGCCGACGAAGATGCCGATCAACATGGCCGCGGCCCAGAACCAGCCCTTGTCCGGGGCGACCACCGCCACCAGGGTGGCGGCGGCGAGGGCGATCAGGCTCGTCTGCACGGTGGCCTTGCCGCCCAGCCGGTCGTCCATGAAGCCGAAGACCAGGGCGCCCAGGCCCGCCGCGACGTTGATGGCGATACCGAAGAGCATCACCTCGCGCAGGCTCATGCCGAAGGTGCCGGCGGCGTAGATGCCGCCAAAGGCGAAGATGGTCACCAGCCCGTCGTTGTAAAGCAGGCGGGCGAGGAGGAATTTGCGGGTTTCGCGGTAGGCGGCGAGGTCGCGCCAGGCGCGGCGCAGGGTGGCGACAAACGGGGCCTGGGCCGCGGTGCTGGCAGGGTGGGGGCGGAGCCGCAAGAAGAGCGGCAGGCTGAAGCAGAGAAACCAGCCGGCCGCCAGCAGGTTGGTGGCGCGGATGTTGAATCCGGCCGCGGTGGGGATGCCAAGCAGGGGGTGCGGCCGCACCAGGATGAGGAGGGCGAGCCCCATGCTGGCGATGCCGCCCAGGTAGCCGAGCCCCCAGCCGTAACCCGATACGGTGCCGATCCTCTCATCCGGGGCGAGGTCGGGAAGGAAGGTGTTGTAGAAGACGATGCCCAGTTCGTATCCCGTATTGGCCACCACCAGAAGGACCAGGGCGGTGGCCACCCCGTGGGGCTGGCCGGGGCTGACCCAGGTGAGACCGGCGGTGGCCGCCACGCTGACCAGGGTGGTGGCCACGAGCCCGGTCCGCCGCCGGCCGCTGCGGTCGGCCATGGCGCCGAACAGCGGGGCGAGGAGGGCCACCAGCAGGCCGCTCACCCCGATGGCCCGCGACCAGTAGAGGGTGCCGCTGGCCACGTCCGGGACCATGGCCTTGGTGAAGTAGGTTCCGTAGACAAAGGTGATCACCAGGGTGGTGAAGGAGGAGTTGGCCCAGTCGTAGAGGCACCAGGCGAAGATGGTTTTTTTGTCGGTGGCCATGGGATGTTTGATCCTAAAAAGGAGTGGTCTGGCGGTAAGGGTTGAAGGCCGGTTCGTTCTGTTTGTCAAAAAGTCCCCATGCCGGTGGCCTCCTGGAGGCGGGCCAGGAGGCGGCGGCCGACCGACGGGTCGGCAAAGGCCGCGAAATCGACGCTGCAGAGCCGGCCGTGGCGGTTGTGCCACATGGTTTCGAAGATGCCGGCGGCATCGATAAAAACCGGGGCGTCGCTCGGACCGCGCAGCTCCAGGTCGGTTTCGAGGTTCAGGTCGTCGAGGTTGCGGCGGGGGGGGGGGGCGGTGGGCCATCTTCCCCCCAATTTCTCTCCCGCCGGGGGGGGGGGCCGGGGGGGGGGGCCCCTCTGCGTGGTCTCCATTAAGTCGGGGGGGGGGCC
>DHYV01000030.1 GCA_002414225.1 Desulfobulbaceae bacterium UBA5121
CCCACACGATCTGATGAAGACCCTCGATCTTGGCCAGGATGTCGATGGCGGCGTTTTCGCACTGGAGATAGCGACGCAGTTCGGTGATGGCCTCGGCCTGCCGCACAAAGGAGAGAGCGATGAAGTCGACGCCATGCTCGATGCCGAAACGGATATCCTGCCAGTCCTTGGCGGTGATCGAGGGCAGATGGGCGCTCTTGCCGCGGATATTGACGTGACGACGGGAAGAGAGCAGCCCGTCGTCCAGGCAGCGGCAGCGGATATCCTTGCCGACGATCTCCTGTACCTTGAGAGTGAGCATGCCGCCATCGATAAGGACGGTATCGCCCACCGCCACCTCGTTGACGAAGTTGTCGTGGCTTACCTCCACGGTATAGGGTTCAAGCTCCGCCTGCCGCCGCACGGTGAGCACCAGCTGGTCCCCCCTGCGCAACGGGAGATCGCGACTGAGGTCGCCGGTCCGCACTTCTGGCCCCTTGGTATCGAGGAGGATCGCCACCGCCATTCCCAGTTTCTGATTGAGCCGCTTAAGGTGGCTGATCACCTCTCCGTGCCAGACGTGGCTGCCATGGGACATGTTGAGACGGGCCACGTTCATGCCGTTTTCGGCGAGCTCTCTCAGCATCTCGCTGGAGGCGGTGGCCGGGCCGATGGTGCAGATAATCTTGGTTTGGCGCATGGGATCAGGATCAAGTGGAAGATTGGTGCGCAAGCAGGACGGTATCAAATCGATTCCGTCCGCGCAGGTCGCCCGGAACAGGCGGCAGGCCTGCCGGGGCCACGAGTCGCCAGAGGCCTCCACGCTACAACCTTTCCCGGTGCAGGGCAAAAGAATTGTGTGTGCCCCATCCGGCCCTGCCATGACGCGGCATTCCTTGACAGTAAATCAAAGGCATAAATCAAAGAATCAAAGGGGTCAAGTCTGCTCTTGGCTTTTGCGCCAGGCCATGTTAGCGTAAAATCATGTCACGCCCACTACGCATAGAATATCCTGGGGCTTGGTACCATGTGATGAACCGTGGCCGGCGAGGGGAAACCGTCTTTTCGGACCAGGCGGATTACGAAACCTTTCTCGCCGTTGTGCGAGAGGCTGCGGAACTGTTTGGTGCGCGGGTTGCAGCCTACTGCTTGATGTCCAACCACTATCACCTGCTGTTGCAGACACCGCGAGGCAATATCGCCCGGGTGATGCGCCAAATCAATGGTCTTTACACCCAGCACTATAACCGGCGCCACGGCGCCGACGGTCAGCTCTTCCGGGGGCGCTACAAGGGTATCCTCGTCGAGGAAGACAGTTACCTGCTTGAGCTGTTACGCTACATTCATCGCAATCCGGTGCGAGCCGGTATGGTCAAGGATATTGCCGACTATCCCTGGAGCAGCCATCACGGCTATGTCTCCAGGGCCAAGAAGTGGGAGTGGTTGACCAAGCGGAACCTTCTCGGCATGTTTTCCAGCGCACCGGCCCGTGCCAAGAAGGCGTACCTGAACTTTGTGTACCTCTCTGACTCTCCGGAGTTGACGGAATTTTTCGGCAAGAAGAAGCTGGCATCTGTTCTGGGATCCGAAGGATTCATAGAGTGGATCAAGGCTAAGTACTATCTGGAAAAACGCGATGAGGAGGTGCCAGAATCAAAAACGCTAGCGCCCTCCATCGTCGCTATCAAACAGGCCGTGTGTAATGCATACGGGGTTGAGGAGGAAGTGCTTTCCCTGACCAGGCGGGGGCAGCTGAATACGCCGCGGAATGTCGGTATTTACTTGTGTCGAAAGGTTGCAGGGTTACGATTGGCTGAGATAGGCGTAGTATTTGGCATTTGCAAGAGTAGTAGCGTCAGTAGTGTGATCCAGCGCACGGAACGGCTGTTGGCGGAAGATAAGAAACTGGGGCGTAAGGTCAGCAAGCTGGCCGGGATGCTTACCAAGAGCTAAGAGCGGACTTGACCCCATGTCGATTCTTTTTGCCGCGCCTTCCTTTTTGCCGCTAAAGTGGGACGTGCATCCTTTTCTCTCCGGAGGCCCACCATGGCATACAACAAGCTCTTCTTCGAGCATCCGCGC
This sequence comes from Desulfobulbaceae bacterium UBA5121, assembly GCA_002414225.1. Lineage (GTDB taxonomy): Bacteria > Desulfobacterota > Desulfobulbia > Desulfobulbales > UBA5123 > UBA5123. The sequence goes on from DHYV01000030.1 coordinate 2,062, forward strand.
ACCGGCAAGGTCAAGACCGCGCCGGTGGGCTTCTCGTGGACCGTGGCCCTGTTCGGCTTCCTGCCGCCGCTGTTCCGGGGCGACTGGAAATGGGCCTTCATCCAGTTCGTCGCCTGGCTCCTCACCGCCGGCCTCTCCGCCTGCTACTTCATGTTCGCCTACAACAAGCTCTACATCCGGGATCTAGTCAACGCCGGCTACCTGGTGGGCGGCACCCAGGCCGGCTCGGTGGACGCCATTGCCGCCCAGCTCGGCATCGAGCTGCCGGAGATGGGGCCGGGCTGAATCTCGCACCAGCCACTTCAAACCGGCCCCCGCTGACCGCTCTGGGCCAAAAACAATGATAACAGGGAACTGTTGCGGCCAGTCCGGCGCCCCCCCTAAGCTGACAATTTTTATTTGACAAAAACCTAACAAAACAATAGCCTCACAAAAGGTGCCGCTATTCCCATTGAAAATGGAATGGAGCGAAAGGCACGGTCGCAACGATTCGACTGGCAGTCAGGAGTTATCAATATTCCGAGCAAACTGCTGATCGTCGTGGATACGATTTGAAATTAGCTCTTCTGATACCGACCCGGCCCCAAGTCCCTTATTGACGTCAAGAGATATCAAGAGATCGTATAATTGTGTTTTTAATTATATAGGACAAACTGTATCAAACAGACGGGATTGGCAAGAAAACTTATCTTTAAATGTAAAGGAGAAATTTCATGAGCATAAAAGAATCATTCACAAGAAAAAAAGTTGCCAAAATTTTTACCGCCGAAAACCAAGTGAGTTACAAATTCAGAAATGAACTTGGCTCCATAATGTCTATGGAGTTTCCTGTTGGTGGAGGTCTTGTTACAGGAACATATAAAAGTGGCGTAAGTGATCCTAACACTTACCCGTTAACCGGTTTCGTGTCAGGGAACGTCGTAACCTTTACGGTAAACTTCACCAAAGAAGGCTCCATTTCAGCTTGGGCAGGCCAAGCCGTTTTTAATTCAGTATGGGAGATTCATACATTGTGGCATCTTGTGGAGCCAACGGCACCTGCGGACATGTGGGAAGACACATTTGCCGGTAGCGACGTTTTCACACAGGTGACCTGAGTCAACCCAGCAAAACACCCACCCGGTGATCATGGCCCGGCGCCCCCCCCGAGGACGCCCCTACCCCCTCATGCCACGTGACACCATCGGCTCTCACACAAAAAAACGACGCCACCGGCAAAGGGGCGTCGTTTTTTTGTGCTTGGCCGCCATGACGACGGCGGCCGAGGGAATTCGGCTTACCGCCGCGCCACGTAGCGGGCGCCGCTAAAGACCTCACCCATATCCACGGCGATGCGGGCCAGCATGTTGGGCACGGCCGGCGGTCCATTGGAGCTGTGGTAGGCTGGCACGGTAAACGAGGTGGCCAGTCGGTGAACAATACTGGTGTCCGGGTATTCCATGGCCTGATCGATGGCCTGGGTCACATACCATACCGTGTTGCCGGTCTTGGTATCCAGGAGCCGCACCGAAACCGCCACCCGGGCTCCGCCAAAGTCGCTGCCGTCGAGGGCGTAGTCCACCCGCCCGGCCAGCACCAGGTCGACCCCGGCCCGACGCCCCAGCGCCACCGCACTCTCGTAGTCGCTGTAGGGCGCGGCCAACTGCTTCACCGTGGGATAGGTCCGCTTGCCGAGCAGCACATCCTTGAACAGTGCCGCCACCCCCATGGACTGCTCCTGCCCCATGTTGGCCGGCACCTGGAAGGGCAGCACCCCCACCTTGGCCTGGCGGTAGGCATTAACCAGAGGCCGGATATAGACCACCGGCGCTCCCTTCTCGAAGGGCATGGGGGCAACCATGTGGGACTCGCGGGCACAACCGCCGAGCAGCAGCCCCAAAGCCATCACCACCACCAGGACTCTCCGCACCCTCATCACGCTTCCTCCTCCATCATCAATCGCCATTAGCGCTCGTAGCCGGAAAGCTGGGCGGCGCCATTGCCGGTATCGCTGTAGAGCAGGTCGTTGACGGCGTCGCTCCGCTGAATCTCAAGCCCTGCCACCGACAGCACCTCCTCGGTTTCGGGGTCGATCATCCGCAAGCCAACGATCACCGAATCCGGAGTAAGGGAATAAGTGCCGACCACCACCGCCTCGGCCCGCTGCTCACCCACCATCAACGAGGTGTCGCGGGTGAGGATCAGCTCGCCGCCGCCCTTCTTGACCATCAGGTGCGAGGCCTTGCGAACCTCCACCACCCCGAAACCGTGCTGGAAGAGCTGGTTGGCCAGGGCCTCGGTAAGGGTGCGACCGAACCGGCAAGTGCGGTAGAGATCATCGATATCCACCACCGTGGTCATCAACAACTGCCGGTTGCCGGAGAACGACCGTTTGCCGTTCTGCTTGAGCTGCAGGGCGAGTGCCTCGGCGATGCCGAAAAAGTTGGGGGTGGCCACCGACACCGTGCCGCCGGTGCGCACCTTGGCGCAGCCGGCAAGGACCAGACCCAAAAGGGCAAGCAAGCAAAGCAGCCGCCCCAGGATACGCCGCCGTTGCCAAGTCGTCTTCCGCATTACCGCCGCTCCTGTTTCGGATAACGTTGCACCGCCGCCTGCTCGGCCAGCGGGCGGATCTTCACCGGCTTACCGGCCCGCACCGGCGTCCCCTCATCGGCCAGCATGGCCCGGCAGAGGTCGTCCTCGCCAAAGGCAAGGCTGCCACTCGCGAGCACCATGCCGTCACGGTTACGGAGCAGCCGGGCGTTGACAAAGATCTCGTCGCCGGCCACCGCATAAGTACCCACCACCATGGCTTGCGCGTTGTGGACAAAGGTGAGTTCGTCCATGTCAGAGGAAAGTCCGTAGACACCGTCGTCACGGCTCACCAGGATACTGGGGGTCTTGCGCACCTCGACCACCTCGACCCCGGCCTTCTGAAGCTCGGTGATCAACTGCTCGCTCAAAAAACGTCCCAGAGACGAGGTGGCGTAGAGCTGGTTGGCGTTAACAAAGGTTCCCACCGTCACCGTGAAGTTGTCCCTTACCTCTTCGGCAGCACTGGCGAGCAGCTGCTGCACCAGATCCGCCACCCGCTGCCGCATGAATTCGCCGTTGGCAGAGCGAACCTTCTGGGGTGAGGGGACGGTCTTGGGCGTGTTGCCGATCAACTTGTCGAACCAGCTGGCCTCCTGGGGAGGGGGGGCAAAAATCCGGTCGGTTCGGTAGACATAGTCCGGCGGCACCTCATGGGGATAGTTATATATGTAGGCGGCATAGTCGGGCGGCTGCTGCTCCTGCCCGGCCCACGCGGGCACCACGGCCGGCCATAACGCCACGGCCAACAACGCCGTCACCAGCGACAATCCTTTATTTCCCATACCTATTCCTCCTTACCGCTGCTCGGGCTTCCCGCCAGACATGGCCGTTCACGGATTGAAACGATATTCAGGGTAGTCCGCCTGGACGTCCCGCCACCAGGAGCCATAGGCCGCCGCCAGGGGCTGACGCCCATCCCGCGCCGGTCGATCCGGGAAGACCACCGCCTGCTGCCTCTCTCCGGAAAGGAAAGGCAGATCGATACTGCTCTCCATCTCGAGCAGCGACGAATGCACCCCGGCGGAACAGCCGCCGAGCAACAGAAGCAGTAGGAGCACGCCAACCTTTTTCATCGCCATCAGCCTCTTCTCGCCGCGCCCTCCGCGTCGTCAAAATATTGACCCAGAGGACGCCATCCTTGCCGCATTGTTGACGGGCCATCATACCGTAGCGGCATTTTTTGCCGATCAGGCCGGCATGGGCCGCCCGACGCCACGCTGGCGCCGGCGGACGGCCCGCCGCCTGGCTGCCGACAACCCGGGCTCACCTTGCCAGCGGCGCCACACTTCTTTCCATTCTTTGATAATGCACTTTCCGTGCCACCAGCTTCGCCCCCTCACCCTCCTGACCGTCGCCACCTTGTCCCCATGAGCAGCATCGCGCAGCCGATCCGCGCAAATCCCCCGGTTTGCCAGGCGAAAGAAAATGAAAAAAGAATTGCCAAAATGGCCACAGCTATTATATTTGCTAGGTTTCAGCATACCCGATCCTACGGGACCCATTCTGGCGGGAGGCAGTTACCGAAACCATGGCACGAATCACAGTAGAAGATTGTTTACAGCGCATCGGCGATGAAAACCGTTTTTCCCTCATTCACCTGGCGGTGAGCCGCGTCCGGCAACACCGACATGGCCAGCCCCTGCTGGTCAGGGGCAAGAACAAGGAAATCGTCATGACCCTGCGGGAAATCGCCGCCGGCGAGGTTTCCTTTGGCAACATCACCGATCTCCGCGCTCCCCAGCCGGCGGAAGCGCCGGCCAAGGCCGAGGTCGAGCCCATCGTCATCGAGGAAACCCTGGACGCAACGGAATAACCCCCGGCCGGCCTCCCTTGCGCCAGGCCTCGCCGCCCAGGACAAGGGGAAAAGGCAGCACGCCAGCCGCCGCAGGCGGACTGGCGCCGCAGGCCCCACCTCCAGCGCCGCATCAACCAGACACGCCCGTTGCCCCTCCTCCGAGCCGGCCCCGTCGGTGATGGCCTGGCAACGGCGCACAACACGCACAGCAACAAACAAGAGCCATGAAAACCTGCTACTACGAAGTCCTGGGGGTTGCTCGCACCGCCACCGCCGACGAGGTCAAAAAGGCCTACCGCAAGCTGGCGATGAAGTACCATCCCGACCGCAACCCGGACAACAAGGAGGCAGAGGAAAAATTCAAGGCAGCAGCCGAGGCATACGAGGTGCTGGGTGACGCCGAAAAACGGCAGATCTACGACCGCTACGGCTTCGAGGGTCTGCAAAGCCGGGGCTACAGCGGCCCCGGTGACTTCAACGATATCTTCTCCCACTTCGGTGACATCTTCGGCGACCTCTTCGGGTTCGGCGGCGGTGGCGAACAACGTCGCCAGGGCCCCAGTCAGGGCGCTGACCTCCGTTACGACCTGCCGCTTTCCTTCCTGGAGGCAGTGCACGGTGTAGAGAAGGAGATCGAGATCACCAAGCGGGAGACCTGCTGGACCTGCGAAGGCAGCGGCCTGCGCCCCGGCCACCAGCCCAAAACCTGCCCCACCTGCCAGGGCCGGGGTCAGGTTGTCCAGTCTCAGGGCTTTTTTCGGCTCAGCACCACCTGTCCCCACTGTCGGGGCCAGGGCCAGCTGATCACCGATCCCTGTGCGGACTGCGATGGCAGCGGCCTGGTCCGCAAGACCAAGAAGGTTTCCTTAAAGATCCCCGCCGGGGTGGACACCGGCTCCCGAATGCGGCTGCAACGCGAGGGCGAGGGCGGCCGCAAGGGCGGCCCTCCGGGCGACCTCTATGTGGTGCTGCACGTAGCCGAGCACGAGTTCTTTGTCCGGCACGGCAACGACATCCACTGCCGTATTCCGCTGCCCATGGCCCAAGCCGCCCTGGGGTGCAGCCTTGACGTGCCCACCATCCACGGCACGGTGCCTCTGGAAGTGCCTGCCGGCACCCAATCCGGCGACACCTTCCGCATCCGCGCCGAGGGGGTCCCCAGCCTGCGCAGCCGGGAGCGTGGCGACATGATCGTCGAGGTCCATGTCCAGACGCCCACAAATCTCACCAAGCGGCAGAAGGAATTGCTGGAAGAGTTCGCCTCAATCGAAACCAGCCACGACGCGCCCCACAAGGACGACGACGGCTTTTTCAAGAAGCTCTTCCAGAAATCGGCGTAACAGGGGAGCTGAACAATGGGCCAGGGATTCACCCATTTCGATTCGGCCGGCAACGCCCGCATGGTCGACGTGGGCGGCAAGCAGGAGACGGCCCGAGAGGCGGTGGCGGCCGGCACCATCAGCATGTCGGCCGAATGCTACGAGCTGGTGCGACGGGGTGGAGTGGCCAAGGGCGACGTTCTGGGGGTGGCACGGGTAGCCGGGATCATGGCCGCCAAACGGGTGGACACCCTGATCCCCATGGCACATCCGCTCGCCATCGACAAGGCGGTGGTGGATTTTTCCTTTGACGACGCGGCCCACGCCATCGAAATCAGGGCCACGGTGGGCATCACCGGCAGGACAGGGGTGGAGATGGAGGCGCTGACCGCCGTTTCCATCGCCGCCCTCACGGTGTATGATATGTGTAAGGCGGTGGACAAATCCATGACCATCGGCGACATCCGGCTGCTCACCAAGAGCGGCGGCAAGAGCGGCACCTACCGTCGGTCATAGGAGGCAGAGATACCCCTGTCACCGACGTTGTTTTTTTGTTACAGTGGCAGGCAGTCGGAACGGCGAGCGCAGGCGCCGGCAGAACCCGGCCCCATGGGCGGCGAATGGTCCCCCGCCTTCCCGGCGGGCAAACAGCGGCCTGGCAGGCCCCTTACCCCTCGCTGGAATCGACTTTTTCACGTTTCATCACAATTGGGAGAAGTATCATGGATAAGGAACAACAAGCTTATTTCAAACAAAAGCTTGAGGATATGACCAAGAACCTCCTCTCCGAGGCGGAGAAGACGATCCATGACATGACCGACAACAACGACAACTATCCCGACCCCACCGACCGGGCCGCCGCCGAGAGCGATCGCAGCTTCGAGCTGCGCATCCGGGACCGGGAGCGGAAGCTGCTCGCCAAGATCAAGTCGGCCATCGAACGGATCGAGGAAGGGACCTACGGCATCTGTGACGAATGCGGTGATGAGATCACCACCAAACGGCTGGAAGCCCGCCCGGTGACCACCCTCTGCATCGACTGCAAGACCAAGCAGGAAAACCACGAGAAAGCCCAAGGCAAATAAAGGCGACACCGATGCCCGAACTGCGCAAGGACCCCATTCTGGGCCGCTGGATCATCATCTCCACCGAACGCGGCAAGCGGCCCACCGACTTCATCGTCGAAACCAACCACACCAAGGGAGGGTTCTGTCCGCTCTGCACCGGCAACGAAAACACGACCCCCCCGGAGGTTCTTGCTTACGGCCGCACTTCCTCCGCCCCCAACACCCCGGGCTGGACCCTCCGCGTCGTTCCCAACAAGTATCCCGCCCTGGTCATCGAGGGTAATCTCGACAAGGCAGGTGAAGGGCTCTACGACAAGATGAACGGGATCGGCGCCCACGAGGTACTCATCGATACTCCCAGCCACAACGAGACCTTCACCCATCTGCCGCCAGACCGAATGATCCAGGTCTTCTGGGCCTTCCGCGACCGGCTGGTCGACCTGGCCCGTGATCCCCGCTTCCGCTACGTGATGGTCTTCAAGAACTACGGCCGGGCCGCCGGTGCATCTTTGGAGCACTCCCACTCCCAGCTGGTGGCGCTGCCCATCCTGCCGCGGATGATCGTCTCGGAATTGGAGGGAACCCTCTCCTATTACAAGTACAAGGAACGGTGCGTCTTCTGCGACATCATCCGCCAGGAGATCTCCCAGGAATTGCGGGTGGTGTGCCAGAACGACCGGTTCATCAGCATCACTCCCTGGGCACCGCGTTCGCCCTTCGAGATGTGGGTGCTGCCCAAGAAACACGCCTCGTCGTACATCTCCATGGACAACGAGGACTTCCAGGCGCTCGCCGCCATCTTCTCGGAAACCATGCGGCGGCTTGACGCCTGCATCCCCAATGTCCCGTACAACTTCGTGCTGCACGGCGCGCCGTTGCGTTCCCAGCCCCTGGAACACTTCCACTGGCATTTCGAGATCATGCCAAAACTGACCACCATGGCTGGGTTCGAATGGGGGTCCGGCTTTTACATCAACCCCACCCCCCCCGAAGAGGCCGCCAGGTTCCTCAAAAACGCCAAGGTATAGCACCGGCACCGCTCCCCTCAGGCCCCGATGCACTCCAAAGGAAAGGGTTATGAAAAAAATTCTACTGGTTGACGACGAAGACAGCATCCACCTCCTCTACCGGGAAGAACTCGAGGAAGAAGGATACGAGGTCCATTCCGCCCTGTCCGGCGAGGAGGCACTGGAGAAGCTCAACATCATCAAACCCGATCTGGTCATCCTGGACATCAACATGCCGGGCATGAACGGCATCGACGCCCTGCGTCGGATCAAGGAGGATCGCCCCAACCTGCCGGTCATCCTCAGCTCCGCCTACCAGGAGTTCAAGCAGGATCTCGCTTCCTGGGCCTCGGACGACTATATCGTCAAATCCTCCAACCTGAGCGAACTGAAGGCCGCGGTCCACCGCCACCTCGATTCCTGAACGGCTCTGACCCGGCCGCGGACGCCGCAGCCTTGCGGCGTCCGCGGCCGGACACGCACAGCAAGGCACCCCATGAAGGACATCCAGAGCCAGCCCGACACCCGCCGGATCAACATCAAGAAGGTGGGGGTCAAGGACATCGCCTACCCCATCACCGTGCTCGACAAGGCCAAGACCGTGCAACGCTCAGTGGGCCGGGTCAACATGTACGTGAACCTCCCCCACCAGTTCAAGGGCACCCACATGAGCCGGTTCGTCGAGATCCTCAACCGGTTTCACGGCGACATCAACCTCAAGAGCTTCCACACCATTCTCGACGAGATGAAGGTCCGGCTCCAGGCCGAGGAGGCCCACCTGGAGATCGAGTTTCCCTTCTTCCTCAAGCGCCACAACTGCGACCCGGCCATGGTGGGGATCAACGAATATCCCTGCACAATGCACGGCTCGCTGGACAAGGCGGACGACCTGATCCTCACCGTCCGGGTGCCCATCGGCGCGCCCCTGCCGCTGCAATCGAGCGAGGGGCTGCCCAAATCCCTGGGCCAGTGGGGGATTGCCGAGGTGGCGCTCCGCTTCCGCCACTTCATCTGGATCGAGGATCTCATCGAGATGGTGGAAAATGTCACCTGCCACGATCTGGCCTGGGGTGGCGCCGATGACGAGGGCGAATCCCCCTCCGTTGAGGAGATCACCAAAAGGCTGGGCGGCAAGATCGCCGAACACCCCCATATCCGCTGGTTTTCGGTGACGGTGGAAAACTTTGCCCGGGGCTACAGCACCTTTGCCACCCTGGAATGGCCCGACTCCGAGGAGCTGCCCCACCACTGGCCCACGGACACCCAGCCGAGACCCGACAACTGACTGCCATCGCCGTCTCTTCCGCCGCCCGCCACCCCGATCGCCGCCACCCCCGCGGAGCGGTGGGCCGCCACGGACCGCGGCATACCGTAACCTGACGCCACAAACCCAACCCACCAAGAGAACCGCCATGCAACACGAACTGTTATTTGAAATCGGCACCGAGGAGATCCCGGCCGGTTTTCTCATCCCCGCGCTGGCGGAGATGAAAAGGATCATGGCCCGCAAACTCGGCGAACTGGCCCTCCCCCACGGCGAAATCACCACCGTGGGCACGCCCCGCCGCCTCACCCTGGTGGTGGCCGATCTCGCCGGCCACCAGCCCGACCGGGACGAAGAGGTTCTGGGTCCGCCCAGGAAGGCGGGCTTCGACGCCGACGGCAACCCGACCAAGGCGGCCATCGGCTTTGCCAAGTCGCGAGGAGCGGCGGTGGAAGACCTGCAGGTCGCCACCACGCCTAAGGGCGAGTACCTGATGCTCGCCTGCCACCACCCCGGCGAGGCCACCACCGCCCTGCTCACCCGCCTGCTTCCCGAGCTGATCGCCGAACTGCCCTTCCCCAAGTCCATGCGCTGGGGCAGCGGCCGGACCAGCTTCGTCCGTCCCATCCAATGGATTCTCGCCCTCTTTGGCGGCAAGGTAATCCCCTTTGCCGTGGACGACATCGCAAGCGGCAACACCACCCGGGGGCACCGCTTCATGGCCCCGACCACCTTCACGGTCACCGATTTTGCCCACTACCGCGCCAGCCTCCGCGGCGCCCACGTGGTTGTCGATCCCGAGGAACGCCGTGATGCGGCCCGGGCGACGGTGACCGCGGCGGCACAGGAGGCGGGCGGGGCGATCATCGCCGACGAGGAACTCATCGACACGGTCACCAATCTGGTGGAAGAGCCCCACGGGGTTTGCGGTACCTTTGAGAAGCGCTTCCTGGATCTCCCCCGCGAGGTACTGATCACCTCCATGCGCGAACACCAGAAATACTTCGCGGTGGCCGACGCGGCCGGCAACCTGATGCCCAACTTCATCGCGGTCAACAACACTGCGGTCAAGGACCGCAAACTCGCCACTGACGGCCACCAGCGGGTACTGCGGGCCCGGCTCGAAGACGCCTTCTTCTTCTTCAAGGAAGACCGCCACCGGCCGCTGGTCGAGCGGGTTGAGGATCTCACCGGGGTCATCTTCCAGGCCAAACTCGGCACCCTCAAGGACAAGACTGAGCGAATCACCGAGCTGGCCGGCTTTCTGGCCGAACAACTCGCCCCCGCCGAAGAGGAACGGTGCCGACGCGCCGCCCGCCTTGCCAAGGCCGACCTCCTTACCTCCATGGTCTGCGAGTTCACCTCGCTCCAGGGGGTGATCGGCAGCCACTACGCCCGGCTGGACGGCGAGGCGCCGGCCGTGGCCCAGGCCATTGTCGAGCACTACATGCCGGTCCGGGCCGGCAGCACCCTGCCCGGGTCGGTGGTGGGCGCGGTGGTGGGCCTGGCCGACCGTTTCGACACCCTGGCCGGCTGCTTCGGCATCGGCCAGGTGCCCAGCGGCACCGCCGACCCCTTTGGCCTGCGCCGCCAGGCCGTGGGCCTGCTTCACATCATCGAGTCCAAGGGCTTTACCCTGAATCTGGCCGGGGCGGTTGACAAGGCCCTCGCCCTCTACGGCGACCGGCTCACCGAGGCGCACGCCACGGCGCGGGCCAATGTTCTCGACTTTATCAAGGGCCGCTTTGTCAACGACCTCACCGGCCGCGGCGTGCCGGCGGCCGCGGTGGAGGCGGTGACCTCGGTCTGCTTTGAAGACCCGGTGGACAGCCGCGCCCGCATCAATGCCCTGGTGGCGATCAGCGGCCAGGAAACCTTCACCCTGCTCGCCGGCGCCTTCAAGCGAGTCAACAACATCATCAAGGACAACCGCGACCAGGAGGTTGAGGCGGCCCGCCTGGCAGAACCGGCCGAACAGACGCTCTTCGCCGCCCTCAACACGGTACGCGGGGCAGCCGCCCCGCTGCTCGCCGAAAAACGCTATGAGGCGGCACTCACCGAGATCCTGGCCATGAAGGAGCCCATCGACCGCTTCTTCGATGACGTCATGGTCATGGCGGAAGACGAGGCGGTGCGCCGCAACAGGTTGGCCCTGCTCACCGGGGTGGCAAACCTCTTTTTGTCGGTGGGTGATTTTTCCAAGATGTACGCCGTGGGCTGAACCAAAAGCCGCCTCTGCCGACATCAGGGAGGCTGAAGGAATTCCGATTCCCGTGCCTCGCGCTCCTGGTTCGGAGACAAGGCAGTATTCGACCGAAGAGACAACTTTTCACTGCGCCATAAAAAAAGGAGGGGGCGACTATTCCGCCCCCTCCTTTTTTTATGGCGAAACTCCGGCATATCACCTTCCCGACTGGAATATCCCGAAATCGCTCAAGTTTCCAACTGAATCAGCCGAAGAGTTCATTGAAAGCCGATTCGCTTGCGCCGGCCGGCGGCCGGAAGCGACGCACAACACGGGGAGCTGGCCATGAACTATACCGATATCCGGGTTCTGGTAGTGGACGACATGCACGCCATGCGCACCATCCTGAAGGCATTGCTCAAGAACATGGGGATCGAGCAGGTGATCGAGGCCAGCGACGGGGTCGCGGCCCTGGAAATCCTGCGCCGCAACAAGATCGACATTATCCTTTCCGACTGGAATATGCCGCGGATGACTGGTATCGAACTGCTCCGCGAGGTGCGGCAGGACGCCATGCTCAAGGAGCTGCCCTTTGTGATGATCTCGGCCGAGGCCACCGGCGAAAACATTGCCCAGGCCATCCGGCTCCAGGTCACCCAGTACCTCATCAAACCCATTACCGCCGACCAGCTGGAGCAGAAAATTGGGGCGATCATTCGCCTCGCCCGGGCGGCAAACCAAGTGGCGGCCTGAGCGCCACCCCCGCGCCCGTCAGGCGGTCGCCGTTTCCACCACCCCCAGCGCCGCGAGATCCGCCAGCAGTTCAGCGAGCGGCAGCCCCACCACATTGGAGTAGGAGCCGTCGATCCGCTGGATCAGGCAGCCGCCGCGGCCCTGGATGCCGTAGCTGCCTGCCTTGTCCAACGGCTCGCCGGTGGCCACGTAGGCGAGAGCCGTGGCCCGATCAAAGTCAACGAACCGCACCCCGGTCCGCACCGCCCTGACCACCTCAATCCGCCGCTCGGCACAGTACACCGCATAGCCGGTCCACACCGCATGGCTGCGACCGGCGAGACGGAGCAGCATCGCCACCGCCGCCTCGGCATCCCCAGGTTTACCGAGGATCTCCCCCCCCAACACCACCACCGTGTCGGCGGCCACTACCACCTCCCCGGGATGCCGGGCCGCCACCGCCTGCGCCTTTTCCAGGGCCAGACGGCGCACAAAGGCATCGGGCTCCTCGCCGGCCGCCGCGTTCTCCGCCACATCCGCCGCCTCGACGGTAAAGGCCAGACCGAGCTGTTCCAGAAAACGGCGCCGTCGGGGCGAGGCCGAGGCAAGCACCAGCGGCAGGCAGGTGCGGTACATGGCGTGTTCCGAAATCACAGGTAATCTCTTACGAAGCGAACACTGGCGTTACAAACGGCACGGCGCCCCTAAACGTTCGCAGGGTTCCGGAGGGGGGCGGCGCGGCATCGCCTCTGTTCGCTATTTTTGGTATGCGAACAGACCAAGACAGACAAGCGACCATAGGGAGACTCCGAGCAGGTAGGCGAACCCTGTGGCGGGACTCCGGATTCGGTTGCCCTGCGAGCGCGGACAAGAACTCAGGCCCGGACCGAGTAGCCACCATCAACGACGATGGTCTGACCCTGGATCATGCCGGCCAGGTCACTGCAGAGGAAGAGGGCGATGTTGGCCACGTCCTCCGGAGTGGTGAGCCGCCCCAGCGGAGTGCGGGCCATGGCGGTATCCAGGATCTGCTGCCGGTTGGGAAATTTCTTGAGCGCCTCGGTGTCCACGGCGCCGGCACTGATGGTGTTGACATTGATTCCCAGGGGACCCAACTCCACGGCAAGGTGGCGCACCAACGACTCCAGCGCCGCCTTGGAAGCCCCCACCGCCGTATAGTTTTCCACTGCCCGCACCGCCCCCATGCTGGAGACGGCCATGATCCGGCCGCTGTTGCCCATCAGGGGCACGGCCTGCTGGGCCAGGGTGAGAAGCGCCCGGGCATTGATATCCATGGCCCAGTTCCAGTGTCGGCTGTCGAGTTCCATGGCCGGCTTCAGCACCCCGGAAGCGGCGTTGCTCACCAGGATGTCGAGACGGCCGAACTCGGCACGGATCTGCCCAAAAAGTGCCGCCACATCGTCGTCATTGGCCACGTTGGCCTTGACCACCAGACACCGCACCCCCTGGGCCTCGATCTGGGCAGCAGTTTCTTGGGCGTCACGGCGGTGACGGATGTAGTTGACAACCAGATTGACGCCTGCCTCGGCGAGTTTCAGGGCGATGGCCTTGCCGATGCCGCGCGAACTGCCCGTTACCAGGGCGACTTTTCCATCAAGAGCATACATCGTTCCACACACCTCCAGTTACGTTTTGCAGCGGGGCAACCAAACCCTCGGAAACCGGGATACGATAGAACGAACGGCAATGAATGTAAAGGAAGAGTTGCGCGAACGAACAGCCAGCCTGGTTCAGCCCCGGAGCCGAACGATAAGCCGCTTGAACGCGCCCAGGAGGAGGCGATGGGGTCGGAAGCTCACCGGCTTGAGCCCTGACGGCACGGCAAAATCGTCCACCCGGACCCGGTCGGCGGCGAGCAGCGGATAGACCAGGGCCGCCGGGTCGCAGCCAGTAAGCCCCCGGCGGGCACACTCCCGCCACACCGGTGAGCCATGGGGATCGATTCCCAAAACCGCGAGCAGGGCCGTCTCCAGAGCCACCGGATTGGTTGACCCGGCCAAGAGGCCCAAGGGATGAGGGTGACCGCCCTTGACCGGCCCACTCCCCTGCATGGCCACCACCCCGTCGGCCAGCGAGAGGCCCACGGGCAGCACGCCAACAAGGTCCACCAGCAATGCCTCGAAGCGGTTACCCATGTCACCGTGCCGGGCGTGCAGCCAGGGTTTGCGCCAGCCCACCACGGTACCGAAACAGTTCTTCACCGCTAGGCTTACCAGCATCTGACAGTGGGCCTTGACCTTGGGCAGGTTGACCAGAAGATCGCACTCCAGGGCCGGGCGGGCGAGCCCAACCTGTTCGCCGCAGGCAAGCCGCACCGGAACCGGCCGATCGAAGTTGCACCGCTCCACGGGTAACCCCTTGAGCGCCGCGTCATAGCCGCAGGCCGTCATCACCTGCCGCGCGGTGCCAAAGGCGGGCGAATCGCCCACCGCCACCACCGCGCCGTGATCGAGAAACCAGCGGGCCACCGTTGCCACCACCTCTGGGTGGGTGCAGGCCAGACCATCGGCGCGGGCGCCACTGATCAGGTTGGGTTTGAGCAGCACCTTGGCGCCACGGGACACAGCCAGGTCCAGGGCGGCCAAGAGGTCGGTCACCGCCGCCGCAAGGCGGGGCGACGTATAGTCTGGACAGCGCGTAAGGGCAACGGCCAGGCTTTCTGCGTTCATGGCGTCTCGCGTCGCAAGGTGCCCGGCCAAGCTGCCTCATGGGCAAACGGCAGGCTCAAGAAGCAAGAAAGCCGGCTTGGCAAGGGGTCCAAGTCGGCTTTCTTTAAGGGAGAAAGAGATGAGGTTTTACTGTCTCTTTTCGAAATGCAACCCCCGTGCCAATGGAAAACATTGTATCGCAAATCGTTGCAGGCCACGCTATTTCAGCACTTTACAAAAAACAATCTTTATTTTTATACCCTATCGCCCGGTTCAATTTTTTTTACAAACATTCCTTATTCCGCCGTATTTCGTCCAAAAACAGGGCAAAGAACCGCCCCCGGCACCGGGGTAAAAAAAATTGTATTCGCCGCCAACCCACGGCCATCGGGAACTTCCGGGTAAACGTCCGCCGACAGCCCCCCTTCCCACCTCTCCCGACCGCCAAAATGGCCGAAAGGTACAAATTTTAATACAATTCGCCGCCACAATTCTTCATGCCACCCACGGCCTGGAAATCCGTTGAAAATATTCCCGCAAACCTTGCCCGGCCCGCAGGGGGCGGGTATAAAGAGCAGATTCGTTTCAAGGCGGGCGACGCTCTCCCTGGCGGCCGACGGCTTGCCGTCCCCCCCCGCCAGGGCGCCCCTTCCCGCCGTCCCCGATGCCTTGCCACCACTTTTGACCTGC
Source organism: Desulfobulbaceae bacterium UBA5121 (assembly GCA_002414225.1). Lineage (GTDB taxonomy): Bacteria > Desulfobacterota > Desulfobulbia > Desulfobulbales > UBA5123 > UBA5123. The sequence continues at coordinate 17,364 of DHYV01000030.1, forward strand.
ATATTTCGAGGAGGTTCCCCAAAATGCTCGATGCCTACAAAAAACACGTCGAGGAACGCGCCGCCCAAGGCCTGCCGCCGCTGCCCCTTTCCGCCGCCCAGACCACCGACCTGATGGCCTTGCTACAGAAACCGCCGGCTGGCGAGGAAGCCCTGCTCGTGGAATTAATTACCAATCAGGTGCCGCCCGGGGTGGACGACGCCTCAAAGGTCAAGGCCGAGTTCCTGGCCGGGGTGGCGTCGGCAGCACTGACCTGCCCCCTCATCAGCCGGCTCGCCGCGATCAGGCTGCTGGGCACCATGATGGGCGGCTACAACGTCGCCCCGCTCATCTCGCTCCTCGACGATGCCGAGCTGGCCGAGGCGGCGGTGGCCGCGCTTTCAAACACCTTGCTGGTCTATGACTCCTTCAAGGAAGTGGTGGACAAGGCCAAGACCAACCCCCACGCCAAACAGGTGCTGCAAAACTGGGCCGACGCCACCTGGTTCACCTCGCGGCCCGAGATGGACGAAGAACTCACGGTCACCGTTTTCAAGGTGCCGGGCGAAACCAACACCGACGACCTCTCCCCGGCCTCCGAGGCGTGGAGCCGGCCGGACATCCCGCTCCATGCCCAGTCGATGCTCATCAACCGCCAGCCCGGCTCGCTCGCGATGATCGAGGAACTCAAAAAGAAGGGCCATCCGGTGGCCTATGTGGGTGACGTGGTGGGCACCGGCTCGTCGCGCAAGTCCGGGGTCAACTCCATGCTCTGGCACATCGGCCGCGACATCCCCTTTGTCCCGGCCAAGCGCACCGGCGGCGTGGTGATGGGTTCCACCATCGCCCCCATCTACTTCAACACCGCCGAGGACTCAGGCATGCTCCCCATCCAGTGCGACGTGAGCGGTCTTGACCACGGCGACGTGATCACCATCAACACCAAGGCGGGCACGGTGAGCCGTGACGGCCGGCTGGTCACCACCTTTACCCTCGCGCCCGCCACCCTGCCCGACGAGGTCCGGGCCGGCGGCCGGGTGAACCTGATCATCGGCCGAGGACTCACCGCCAAAGCCCGCGAGGCCCTGGGGCTCGCCCCCTCCGACCTCTTCCGCGCCCCCGAAGTTCCCTCCGACACCGGTCGCGGCTACACCCTGGCCCAAAAAATAGTGGGCCGTGCGTGCGGGCTTGCCGGGGTACGGCCCGGCACCTACTGCGAGCCAAAGATGACCACCGTGGGCTCCCAGGACACCACCGGCCCCATGACCCGGGACGAGATCAAGGAGCTTGCCTGCCTGAAGTTCTCCGCCGATCTCACCATGCAGTCCTTCTGTCACACCGCCGCCTACCCCAAGCCGGTGGACGTGGTCACCCACCGGACCCTGCCCGGCTTCATCAGCGAGCGGGGGGGCGTCTCGCTCCGGCCCGGCGACGGCGTGGTCCACTCGTGGCTCAACCGCATGGTGCTCCCCGACACGGTGGGCACCGGCGGCGACTCCCACACCCGGTTTCCCATCGGCATCTCGTTTCCTGCCGGGTCCGGTCTGGTGGCCTTTGCCGCCGCCACCGGCTCCATGCCGCTGGTGATGCCCGAGTCGGTACTGGTCCGCTTTACCGGCACCATGCAGCCCGGCATCACCCTGCGCGATCTGGTCAACGCCATCCCCCATGCCGCCATCCAGCAGGGGCTCTTGACCGTTGAGAAGAAGGGCAAGAAAAACGTCTTCGCCGGCACGGTGATCGAGATCGAAGGGCTGCCCGACCTCAAGGTGGAACAGGCATTCGAGCTTGCCGACGCCTCTGCTGAACGCTCGGCGGCCGCCTGCACGGTGCGCCTCAACCAGGAACCGGTGGCCGAGTTCCTGCGCTCCAACGTGAGCCTGCTGAAAAACCTGCTCGTCAAGGACTACAGCGACGCCGCCACCATTCATCAGCGGATCAAGGCCATGGAGGCGTGGCTCGCAGCACCCGAGTTGCTCGCCCCTGATGCCGACGCCGAATACAAGGCAGTGCTCGAAATCGATCTCGCAACCATCACCGAGCCGGTACTCGCCTGCCCCAACGACCCCGACGACGTCAAACTCTTAAGCGAGGTGGCCGGCACCGCCATCGACGAGGTCTTTGTCGGCTCCTGCATGACCAACATCGGCCACTTCCGCGCTCTGGCCAAGATCCTCGACGGCGGCCCGCAGGTGAAGGGCAGACTGTGGATCGCCCCGCCCACCCGCATGGATCAGGAACAGCTGATCGGCGAGGGGATCTACAGCATCTTCGGCAGGGCCGGGGCGCGCACCGAGATCCCCGGCTGTTCGCTGTGCATGGGCAACCAGGCCCGCACCCGCGACAACGCCGTGGTCTTTTCCACCTCCACCCGCAACTTCGACAACCGCATCGGCACCGGCACCCGGGTATTCCTGGGCTCGGCCGAGCTTGCCGCGGTCTGCGCCCGGCTGGGCAAGATTCCCACCGTGGCCGAGTACCAAGCCATGGTGGCCGAGCGCCTCGCCCCTAACCGCGAGACGATCTACCGCTATTTGAACTTCGACCGGATCGAGGGCTACGAGAAGCGGGGCTGGTAGCCAAAGGCTGCTCATTGCAGCCACCGGCCGACAACCAAGCGGGCGGGCACGATGCCGTTTCGGGCGTGCCCGCCATCGCCGGTCACCACCTGCCGACGCGGGGCCTCCGATATTCCTCAACGGCGATCCTTGACATTGGGCAGCAGAACAGTTAGCATGCTAACAAATCATCCCGGAGCACGCCATGGAGCACCTTGACCCATACGAAAGCCTCGGCTTCCACTGCAACATCACCCTGAAGGCATTCATCGCCAACCTGGAGGAGCGGCTCAAGGGTACCGGCATCACCCCCACCCAGCACCGGGCCCTGGCCCATCTGGTCGCCCTTGGCCCCCTGCCTCAGTCCGAACTTGCCGACCATCTCGGCATCACCCCGGCCTCGGGGGTTCGCCTGGTGGACCGCATGGAGCGCGACGGCTGGGTCAGCCGCCAGCCCGACCCCCACGACGGCCGGATCAAACGGGTGGTGCCGACGCAAAAGGCGTTCGAAATCTGGAAGGAGATCTCCAAGGTCGGCCGCGAAATCCTCGTCAAGGCATACCAAGGACTCTCGGCCGAGCAAATCGAAACCGTGAAGTCGATTCTGACCCGGGTACGCCAAAACCTCGCCAAATGATTCACCCCCAAACAGTTAGCCTGCTAATCATCCGCGTGCCTCACGACAGGCACCGGAGACAACCGGCGGCACCTGCCGGAAAAGCACGAGGAACATGCCGATGCAGCCCAACGTAAAAAAAATTGTTACCGTACTGGCGGTCCTGCTCCTGATTGCCAGCGGCTCCCTCCTGGTCCAGCGAAAAAAAGCGCGCCTGGCGGCGGCCCCGACCCCTACGGCGCGTCCCACCCCGGTGCGCGTCGAAACCGCCCGCCTCGGCAGCCTCGCCGACAGCCGCACCTATCTGGCCCGGGTGGAAGCATGGCAAACAACCACTCTTGCCGCCCAACTCACCGCCCGCGTCCTGCGCATCCTCCCCCGCGAGGGAGACACGGTGCGCCAGGGGCAACTCCTGGCGCAACTCGACGCCGGAGAACTTCAAAACGGATTGGCGGCGGCCCGCGCCGAACTCGCCGCCCTTGAGAAAACCGCCCACTACTGGCAGGGCGAAAAAGACCGGGACCAGATGCTCGCCAAGGCAGGCGCCATCGCCCGTTCCGTCGCCGAGGCCACCGGCGATCGTTTCACCGGCGCCCAGGGCCGCTACCAGGCTCAGCAACGGCGGTGCGACGAACTGGCCAGCCGCCTCGCCTACAGCCGCATCAACGCCCCTTTCACCGGGGTTGTCAGCCGCCGCCTGGCCGAACCGGGCGACATGGCCACGCCCGGAAAACCCTTACTGGTCATTGAAAATAGCCAGCGGCACAAAATCGTCTTCGACGTACCACAGGAGGAACTCGCCCAGGCTGAAACGGGCAGCGAGATTCACTGCACCGTGGCCGGCGAACCCGTCACCCTGCGCATCAGCCGCCGCTACCCGACCCTCAACGCCGACCGCACCGTGCGCATGGAGGCCGACACCACCAGGCCAATGCCGGCCACCGGCAGCTATCTACCGGTGGAGCTGGTTCTCAAAACCATCCCCCAGGCGGTACTCGTCTCCGAGGCATGCCTGGTTCCGACGCCAGACGGTTCAACGGCGGTGTTCACCATAGAAGGCGGCAAGACCGTGGCGCATCGGGTGACGGTGCTGCTCCGCCGGCAGGGACTCGCCGCAATCGAGGGCATCGCGCCGGACACCCAGGTGGTGCGCTCGTCGTTTCTCGGCTGGACCCGACTGTCGGCCGGCGAGCCGGTGGAGGTCCGGCCATGAGCCTCACCGACTTTTCCATGAAAAACCCCTACACGGTCGTCGCCCTCGCCCTGACGGTGGCGACCCTGGGCGCCGTTGCCTTCTTCCGCACCCCCACCGATCTCTTCCCCAACACCGTGCCTCCACAGGTGGCGGTGGTCACCGTTTATCCCGGCGCCGAGGCCAAGGACATCGCCGATCAGGTGACCCGGGTGCTCGAAAAGGAGATCAACACCGCGCCGGGTATTACCAGCGTACTGTCCACCTCCCGGGACGAAGTCTCCTCCATTCAGGCCCGGTTTTCCTATGACAAGGGAATCGGAGAGGCGGTAACCGATGTCCAGAACGCGGTGGCGCGGGTGCGAAGCCGTTTGCCGGCCGGTGTTCGCGATCCCATGCTCTACCGGATCACCGACGCCACCCGCCCCCTGCTGACCCTCGCCCTCAGCCCAAAACCATCGAGCCTCAAAAGCCTGGCCGACATCCGGCTGCTGGCTGAGAACGACATCAAGGACACCCTGCTCGCCGTTCCCGGGGTGGGCGACGTCCAGGTCTTCGGCGGCCATCAACCCGAGGTGGAGGTCCGGATCGACCGGCATGCCCTCGCCGCCCGTCACCTCACCCTGGGGCAGGTGCTGGCCCGGATCGGGGCCAGCAATGTCTCGGCCCCGGTCGGCACGATTTACGGTCATCAGGGCGAATATCTGGTCAAGGTCCACGGCGAATTCGGCAACCTGCGGGATCTGGAAACCCTGCCCGTTGCCGCCACCCCGTACGGCCAGGTGCGGCTCGGCGATATCGCCACGGTGCGGCTCGGGGAGGCAGATCCCCGCAGCCTTTACCACGGCAACGGCCGGCAGGCCATCGCCATCAACGTCCTGCGGCCTGACACCGGCCATACCGTATCGGCCATCAAGGCGGTAAAGGCTCTGCTCCCCGACCTGGCTCGCCGCTATCCGGACATCTCCTTTGCCGTCACCGAGGACCAGCAGCCGCTCATCGACGTCAACATCAAGGGCATGCGCGCCTCGATCTGGCAGGCGGTGGCCCTCACCGTGCTGGTGATCTTCTTCTTCCTCGCCGACCTGCGGGCGGCCCTGGCGGTATCGATGGCCATCCCGCTATCCTTTCTCTCCGCCCTCGCCGTGCTCTGGATCAGCCCCTTCACCATGAACATGGTCACCCTGAGCGGCCTGATCATCGCCGTGGGCATGGTGGTGGACGCCTCGGTGGTGGTGATCGAGAACATCTACCGCCATTACCATTTGGACCCGGGGGGATCTCCCCGCCGGGCAGCGGTCCGGGGCACCGCCGAGGTGGCCCTGCCCATCACCGCCGGCATGCTCACCACGGTGGTGGTGCTGCTGCCGGTGATGCTTACCGGGGGATTCACCGGCCGGATCATGACGCCGCTCAACCTGATGATCATCGCCACCCTGGTCGCATCCCTGGTGGTGTCGCTCACCGTGATCCCCCTGATCGCGGCCCGCTTCCTGGGACGGGAGGAGGGCAAACCCAATCTGTTCGAACGCGCCGTGGCGCCCTTTGGCAAAGGTATTACGCGGCTCACCGAATTCTACGTGATCCTGGTCCGCTGGGCGCTCCGCCACCGACTGCTGTTCATGGTGGCGCTGCTGCTCTTTGTCGCCATCACCAACCGGGTGGTGAAACCCCTCATCGGCGGCGAGGAGATGCCGCCCATGGACACCGGCATCATTACCGTCGATTTCGACACCGACGCCGGCGCCAGCCCGGCCGCCGTGGAGGCGGTGCTGGCCCGGGTCGAAAAGGCCGTCGCCGCCACGCCGGGCCTTGAAACCATCTCGGCCATGGCCGGCTCCGAGCCCGGGGCGGTGAGCTTCGGCGCCGGCGGCGCCACCACCCAGTCGGTACACATCAACGCCCGGCTGGTGGACCGAACCCGCCGCGACGCCACCATCTGGCAAATCGAAGACGAATGGCGGCAAAAGATCAGCGCCATCGACGGGGTGCGAACCCTGCGGATCTCGGAATACGGCGCCACCCCGGTTTCCACCACCAAGGCGCCTTTCGACGTCATCCTCTCCGGCCCCGACCCGACTGTCCTCGACCAGCTGGGCGAGCAGGTGCTGGCCCGGCTCAAAGGGCTGCCCGGCCTCATGGACCTCCGCCGCTCCTGGTATCTCGACAAACCCGCCTATCAGGTGAACGTCGATCCGCGACTGGCCCGCCTCTACCAGACCTCCCCCGCCGAGGTGGCAAACGACCTCCGCACCGGTGTCCAGGGGGCCGTGCCCTCCTGGCTGCGGCTCGACACGGCCCTGGACATCCCGATCCGGGTTCGATACCGGGCCGGCCAGGTGCGGGAACCCGAGCAGCTCGCCCAACTGCCGCTCCCCACTCCCCTGGGCCTGGTGCCGCTCTCCGCCCTCGCCACCGTGACCCCGCAACGCCAGGCGCCCTTTGTTACCCGGGAGGAACTCCGCAACACCCTGGATATCACCGCCGGCAACCGGGGCCTGACCATCGCCCAGCTCACCACCGCCGCCCAGAAACGGCTCGCGGGCTTCAATCTTCCCGGCGGTTACGACCTTAAAATCGCCGGCAGCGCCCTGGACATGGCCAACGGCCAACAGGCCATGGGCAAGGCGTTGCTCCTGGGGCTGGTGCTGCTCTACATCCTCCTCTTTGCCATGTTCAAATCAGCCCTTCATCCGCTGACCATCATGACCGCCATCCCGCCGGCGGTGGCCGGGGCGATCTGGGGGCTGCTCCTCTTCGACAAGCCCTTCTGCAAGCCCGCCTTCATGGGGATCATTCTGTTGGGCGGCACCATCGTCAACAACGCCATCCTGATGCTCGACTTCATCATAACCGCCCGCCAGGAGGAGGGACTTGACGTCGACGAAGCCATCGTCCAGTCCGTACGGCTGCGGCTGCGGCCGATTCTGATGACCGCAGTTTCAACCATTGTCGGTTTCGCTCCGTTGATCTTCGAAATGGCGGTGGGGCTTGAACGGATGAGCCCGCTGGGCATCGCGGCAGGCGTCGGCCTGCTGGTGGGCACCCTGGTCACCACCGTGGTAACACCGGTGATCTACTCCCTGTTCGAATCGCTGCGAACGCGCCTGACACCGGCAGGCATGAAATCCTCGATCGCCTCCGGCGCCAAGCCCCTGCTGGTGGTTCTGGCCGCAGTCCCGCTCCTCGCGGCCGGGGCGGCCCGGGCTGCCGACGCCCCCCTGCCCACGCCGCTCACTCTCACGGCGGCGGTCCGCTATGCCCTGGCGCACAATCCGGATCTCGAGATCGCCGCCGCCCAATACCATTCCTCCGAGGCCGCGACACTGATCTCCCGGGCACAGCTTCGCCCGCGACTCGACTTCACGGCCGCCGCCACCCTCTCAGACCTTGACCACGGCGAAATTCCCCAGGCGGCCAGCTCCGTGCAGCGTTTCTCCAACCGCATCTTTGCCACCGGCGTGCAGGGCCGCTACCTGCTCTTCGATTTCGGCAACGCCGAGGCCGCCCTGCAGGCTGCCCTGGCCCGCGCCGAGGGCGACCAGGCGCTTCTGACTCGCAGAGAACGGGAAACGGTTTTCGCGGTGTGCCAGATTTTTCTGTCGGTGCTGTCCAACAGGGATCTGCGGGCCGCGGCCGAGGCGAGCCATCATAGCCTGACCGAGCTGCTGGCCAAAAGCGAGCAACTCGTCGCCGCCGGCCGCGCCGCCCCCATCGACGCCCTCAAGCTCAAGGTGCAGCTGGCCCAGGTGAGCAGCGACCTGGCCACCCTGACCGGTGAACATCAGAGCCGCCGCGCCGAACTCGCCGCCACCATGGGCCTTGCCGATGGCGAGCCCCTGCCGGCACTGGCCGACGATCCGCCCTTGCCGTCCAGCCGCCCCGCCCCCGAAACCAGTGACGACGCGGCCATCGACCGGCGCGCCGACGTGGTCGCCGCCCGCCGACAACTGGCCGCCGCGGAAGCAAACCTCAAGGCCAACCGCCGCAGCCGTTATCCCAGGATCGAGGCCCTGGCCGCCTACAGTCGCTATGGGGCCGTGGACCCCGAACCTGCCATGCCCAGGGGGCCGGACGGCGCCTGGGAGGACGACGCCCAGATCGGGGTTGCCCTTTCCATGCCGATTCTTGACGGCGGCAGCCGCGCCGGGGCCATCAGCCAGGCCGAGGCCCTTAGCCAAAGTGCCGCCGCCGCCTTCCGCAGGGCCCGCCTCGCCGCCAGCCGCCAGATCAAGACGGCCCGCGCCGACCTGGACAGCGCCAAGGCCGCAATCATGGCCACCGGCCAGGCGCTGGCCGCGGCCAACGAGACGCTGCGCATCGAAAAACTCAAATATGGTTCGGGAAAGGGAACGGTAAACGAGGTTATCGACGCCGAGGCGGCCAGGCTGACCACCGAAGGGGTGGCGCGAACCGCCCGCCGCCGGGCGCAGATTGCCCAACTCGCCCTGGATCTGGCCAGGGGAGAGCTACCGGGCAAGCAGGGAGAATGAAAAGAAAAAAAGCCGGGAACGCCTCACCTAAAAAGGTCGGCTCAGGACGATGAAGCTATTCTGACCAGAATGTCCTGGGCCGGGACGAAAGAGCCGGCCGTCTCCTCCTGGCGGACTTGGTGAAAGAAGCGGCATCCGGAGCACTGCCGCACCTTGTCGACGAAACTCCCCTGGGTTTCGCCGCCGCAGTAGGTGCCGGCAATGGCCCAGCAGGCCCGACCGCCGTTGATGCCGTTATGGATGCCATGCGCCCCGAAGCAGCGCACGGCCGGGCATTCTCCCAGTTCCGCCAGCCGATCCCCGCCGGGATGCCGCCCGCACTGCATGATCTCCCAACAATTTTTCCTGGCCGCCATCAATCTCTTCTCCCGAGATACAGTCGTCAAACCATACCGGACCGCGACGTGAAACGCCGCTGCCGCGGACTCCGCGATTCATAACGAATAAATACCTCGCCATCGAAACCGCGGCAACCAGTAACTTATACCGAGAGCAACATCCGCGCCCTTCTCACGCTTGAGCGGAGCTGGCCACCGGCAGGTCGACGGTGGCCACGGTGTGGTCACCGGGCACGCTTTCCAGGGTAAGCTGCCCCCGGTGGTCACGGACCAGCCCCTTGCTGATGCTCAGCCCCAGGCCGGTGCCCTCGCCGGGCGGCTTGGTGGTGAAGAGCGAGTCGAAGATGCGGTCGATGACATCCTGCGGGATGCCCACCCCGTAGTCGGTAAAGGTGGTACGGATGAAGGCGCGGCCGTCCACGGTGACCGTCCAGCTGCGGATGGCGATCCGCTTGTTGGGATCCCGACCGGGATAGCGCTGGTTGAGGGCGTAACGAGCGTTGGTAAGCAGATTAAGGAAGACCTGATGGAGCTGCTGGGGATTGCCGTTCATGCAGGGGAGATCGTCGGGGATCTCCACCTCGAGCTTGATGGCGTCCTTGTCGAGCTGGTAGAGAAGCAGCGAGACGCAGTCGTCGATGACGCTCTTCAGGTTGACGTCTTCCACCACCTCGTCGCGCTGCCTGGCAAAGGCAAGCAGATTGCTGACGATGGCCGCCACCCGCTCACCCTCGCGGATGATCCGCTTGAGGATATCAAGGAAGGTGGCGTCCCCCCTGTCCTCGGCCTCGTCGAGGAGCACCTGGCTGTAGTTGATGATGCCGTTGACCGGATTGTTGATCTCGTGGGCCACCCCGGCGGCCAGCTCACCGATGGCCGCGAGCTGGCCGGCCCGCAGGGCCTCGTTACGGCGCTGCTCTTCCTCGGTGATGTCGCGGACCATGACGATAAAGAGCCGCTTCGAACCCAGCCGCATCTCGCTCAACGAAAGGGCCACCGGGAAGGAATCGCCATCGTTGCCCAGCCCGCTCAACGGCCGGCCCGAGGCAATGGCCTCCCGCAGGGTCTTGCCGACCCTGCCGTTATCAAAGGCGCCGGCAGGGAAGCGGACCAGGAAATCGATCCGCTGACCCACCGCCTCCTCGGGATAGTAGCCGAACATGGCGGCGGCCGAGGCGTTGAGCGACTCGATGACCCCGAACTCGTCCAGGGTGATCAACCCGTCGAGCATGTTGTTGATGATGGCCCGCAGTCGGGTTTCAGCCTGCTCCTTTTCACGGATAGAGCCGGTGATGCGGTAGGAGCCGAGAAAAATGCCGAGCAGCCCCAGGATCCAGAGGGCGCCATGGGCCAGGGCCATGGTGAAGACATCCTTGCGGAACAGGGCGTTCAAGAGGGTCATGGGCACCGACACGCAGATGCCGCCCCGGATGTCGCCCACCTCGTAGCCCTGGTCGGCGTGGCACTTGAGGCAGCCCTTTTCGGTGATCATCGGCCGCATGAGCCGGAAGTACTCCTGGCCGTCCAGGCGCTGAATGGCCCACACCTCCTTCTCGCCCTCTTCAAATGCCTGCAGCGCCTTTTTCTCCCAGGGATCGGCGGCGTTGCTCGGCCGGATGGGATCAAGGCTGGTGATGTGGCCGCGGGCGCCGCTGTCGGTGTCACTGTTTTGCAGCTCGTAGACCTGGCGGATCATGTACTCGGGATTGACCAGGGTGAGGGGGCGGCCGGAGTCGGTGGCGCCGCTGGAATCGACAAACCGCTTGAGATAGGGGTTGGGGCCGGTGGTCTTGGTGACCGGCACGAAAACACCGTTCTGGCTGGCGGCCCAGCGGTAGTAAATGAGATCCTTTTCAAAAATGGTCCGGGCCTCGTTCATCGCCACGGCCATGGTTTCCTGCTGCTTGTGGTAGACGGACCAGGCGAGCGAGGTGCCGGTGAGCACGGTCCATAGTGCCACCAGAATCCAGGGATAGGGACCGAGGCGCAACCGGCCGGCCGGCGTGATATCGCGCCGGCCATGGATATTGCTCTCCAGCATGATGCAGAGCATGGCGGCCAGCAGACCGAGAATGCCGCCGACAATGCCGTGGGTGCCGTCCAGGTAAGGTATTTCGGGATGGAGGACGAGATCGATGAGGGCGCTCAGGTTGCCGAGCAAGGCAATGATCAACCCATAGGCAAGATAACGCCCGGGAGTGCTGAGGCCGCGGAGAAGCCGTGCCGACAAGGGAGGGGTCTTCATGACAGAAACGCTCCAGCAAGCTGTTCACGAAACGCTGCGGGTCACCGGCGAGGGGGAGCTGCCCACCCGTAACACTTCGCAGAGTAGCGGCCCGGCTCCTCTTTTGCAACAACTAACCCTTGCTAAAAAGCGGCGTTATGGCGGCGGGATCGCGGCAAAATAAAATTATAGCTGCGGCGCCTTGGCATCCCTGCTATGGTGAATTGTTAATTCATCGGGGTAACCGCCCCCCAAAAAACGAGGTTTCCAGCCCCTCTCCTCCCCCTCCCGGCAACCAGCCAGTCCAGGGGCCGGCCGGAGCGGCTGCACGCTTTTATTTGTACTTTTTATCTTAAACAGGAGGTTTTCCATGCACAGCCCCACTCTCCGCGGCATCGTTATCCTTGCCTCCCTGGCGGTGACCCTCGGCGGTTGCGCCACCATCCAGCCGAAGCCGACACCAGCCCCGGCCGCCCCTGCTGCGGCACCAGCCCCGGCGACACCGGCCGTCAAGGCAGCACCGGCTCCCGCCGCGGTCACTCCCACCCCGCCGCCACCGCCACCCAAACCTGCGCCAAGCCCCATGGAAAAGGCTATTGCCGAGGCGGCCGCCACGGCCCGAGACACCATGCGCAGCTGCAAGGTGCCCTTCCAGGGTCAGGTCATCGAGGCAACCCCCATGTGGAGCATGCACTACCAGGGCGAGGTCCATATCAGGATCTACGACAACGGCGGCAAGCTGGTCAAAGACGAGATCAACAAGCCGTAACCCTTCCCCTTTCCAGCGGCCAACCGGAACAGGAGGTCCGGCCGCCATGCGGCGTGACGATCCGCCGCCCCTTGCCATGCCCGTGCCCCTCGCCGCGCCGGAGATGTTCCGGCGCGGCGAGATTTTTTTGACGCCACCGCCCCTGCCGGTCAAATTAATGACCCTGCCGGCGGCTGGCGGCCGCCCCATGGCACTGACCGCAATCCCGGGCCGATCTTTTAAAAAAAATTGAAAGACCGACAGGTTAGCGGTAAAATCACCACACCCGGAATCACCTTGGCATGCGGTTTGCGTAAAAGCATGGCATCACACTTTTCACCCAGGCCCCCAGCCGTGACAGGAGAGGAAGCCCATGGTCGACGAACCGGAAATCCAGTCCGAAGAGGCGGCGCCGCCCAAGAAAAAATCCAAGATCATCTTTTTTCTCGTCCTCAGCATCTGCGTGCTGTTGCTGGGCGGCGGCGGTTTTTTCGCCTACATGAAGTTCATGGCCCCCAAGCCCAAGGCCGAAACCGCCACCCCGGCCGAGCCGACCCCACCCGCCGACACGGTGGGCGAGATGCTCCCGCTTGAGCCCTTTGTGGTCAACCTGGCCGACCCCAGCGGCAAGCGCTACCTCAAGGTCAAGATCGATCTCGAAATCGGCAAACCCGAGGCCGTGGAGCGGATAACCAAGGCGGTGCCCAAGCTCCGCGATCTGGTGATCATCATGCTCACCAGCCTCACCTTCGAGGAGGTGATGACCCCGGAGGGCAAGATCCGCATCCGTGACGAGCTGCTGGAACGGTTCAATCAAGTGCTGCGGCCCGACCGGATCAAGAATATCTACTTCACCGAATTCGTGGTACAATAGCGGCGACGCGCGGCCGGGCGCCCCCGGCCACACGACAACTTCACCCCGGCTTTTCCCCTATGGAACAGATACTCAGCCAGGACGAGGTCGATGCCCTTCTCAAGGGTATTGCGGGCGGCGAGATCGAGGAGCCCGAAGAACCCATCGATGCCGAACAGCTGGCCTATGCTCCCTACGATTTCTCCCGCCAGGAACGAATCGTCCAGGTCAAAATGCCGGCCCTGGAGTTCATCAACGACTCCTTTCTCCGCGCCATGCGCGGCTCGCTCACCAACGCCCTGCGCCGCATCCTCGACATCACCATGGTCCCCATGGAACTCGAGCGCTTCGGCGCCTTTGTCCGCACCCTGCCGGTGCCGAGCAGCCTGCAGATCTTCAAGATGGAACCCTTCCGCGGCCACGCCCTGCTGGTGCTCGAGCCCAAGCTGGTCTTCACCCTGGTGGAAAATTTCCTGGGCGGCACCGGCACCCGCACGGTGCGCATCGAGGGACGCGACTTCACCGCCATCGAGCAGCGGCTGATCCGGCGGGTGGTCAACATCCTCCTCGCCGACCTCGAAAAGGCGTGGTACTCTCTGCAGCCCCTCAAGGTGCAGTACGTCCGCAGCGAGATCAACCCCCAATTCGCCAAGATCTGCGAACCTGAAGACGTGGTGGTCATCAACCGCTACGACGTGGACATGGACCGGGCGGTGGGCAGTATTACCACCTGCATCCCGCTCACCAACCTGGAATCGGTCAAGAAGAAACTGTTCACCACCTTCCAGCGCGAACAGAGCGAAGAGGACATCCAGATCCAGCGCGTTCTCCAGGAGAACATCAAAAACGTGCCGGTGGAGTTCAAGGTCCAGCTGGGCAAGGCCGCCATCGCGGCCGGCGAGGTTCTGGAACTGGACAAGGGCGACATCATCCAGCTCGACCGCCGCAAGGACGACCTGCTGCCCGCCTTTGTCGCCGGGGTACGCAAGTACATGGGCACCCCCGGTCTGCACCGCGGCAACAAGGCGTTTCTTATCAAGCGCAAGGTACTGGACCAGGAAAAAGATTGATGGCGGCCGCCGTGCCGTCCGACACCAAGACCCGCGCGGCGAGACTCTCCCGCCGCGCCATGCAACCCCAACCACCCAGGAGTTCCGACCATGGCCGACGAACCCTTAGACGATGCATGGGCAGAGGCCCTTGAGGAAAGCAAATCCGGGGGCAACAGCTCCCAGGCCGCCAGCTTCGCCGACCTGGGCGGCTCGTCGGGACCGGCCCCCTCCGGCAGCCAGAACCTCGACTTCCTGCTCGACGTTCCCCTGGAGGTGACCGTGGAGCTGGGCCGCACCGACATGATCATCAACAACATGCTCCAGCTGACGCAGGGGTCGGTGGTGGAACTCGACAAGGCGGCCGGCGAGCCGGTGGAGATCTTCGTAAACAACAAACTGCTCGGCAAGGGCGAGGTCATTGTCGTCAACGACCGCTTCGGGGTGCGAATCACCGAAATCATCAGCCAGGCCGACCGCATCAAGAACATGGGATGAAAGGCTACCGCCACATAGAACCCGCCCGGCGCGGGCCAGGGCTTTTCTCATGGCTGCTGGCACTGGTGGCCGGCGGCTGGCCGGCCACCAGTGCCATCGCCGAGCCGGCCGGTGGGGATCTCGCCGCCACCGGCTCACTTGCCCTGGCCATCGCCAAGTCCTTCGGCGCCCTGATCCTGGTCCTCGGACTCCTGCTCCTCCTGGCCGCCGCCATCCGGCGCCTGGGACTCAGCGGCCACGCCCCCGGGGATGCCGGCCTGATCAGAGTGCTCGACACCCGGATGATCGCCCCCAAAAAATACGTGGCGATCATCGAGATCGCCGACCAGACCGTGGCGGTGGGGATCACCGAGCAACAGATCACCCTGCTCGGCCAGCTTGAAGAAACCGACTCCCTCCGGGCGGCACGCGCCGGGGCCAAACGGCCCGGCGACCTCCTGGCATCCCGCTTCGCCACCGTCCTCGGCCGGGCCATGGGCAGGGCCGAGCAAACCAACACCACGGGAACGTCCCCAAAATGAAACGCGCCATCCCCGCCCCGGGCCTCACCCCCCGCAGCAGGCGCCGGTCCCTGCCCCTGGCCGCGGCCATGGGGGTTGTCCTGCTCGCCGTTCTCTTCGCGCCCGGCCACTGCCAGGCGGTAACCCTCCCGTCGCTGCGCATCGGCATGGACGACGCCGCCACCCCCCACCAGGTGTCGGTGCTGGTGGAGATGCTCCTCATCTTCACCGTCCTCTCCATGGCCCCGGCCATCCTGCTGATGATGACCAGCTTCACCCGGCTCGCGGTGGCCTTCTCCTTCCTCAAGCACGCCCTGGGCACCCAGCAGACGCCGCCGAGCCAGATCCTGGTCGGCCTCGCCCTCTTCCTGACCCTGTTCATCATGGCGCCGGTGTTCAACACGATGAACGAAACCGCGGTGAAACCCTATCTGGCTGAAAAAATTAACGCCGAACAGGCCCTCAAGGAGGGGCTCAAGCCCCTGCGCGCTTTCATGTTCAAGCAGACCCGGGAGAAGGATCTGGCGCTCTTCATGTCGCTCGCCAAGATGGAGAAACCCCGCAACAAGGACGACGTGCCCACCACGGCCCTCATCCCCGCCTTCATGATCAGCGAACTGAAGACGGCCTTTGAAATCGGCTTCGTCCTCTTCCTCCCCTTCCTGATCATCGACATGGTTGTATCGAGCGTGCTCCTTTCCATGGGCATGATGATGCTGCCGCCGGTCATGGTGTCGCTGCCCTTCAAACTGCTGCTCTTCGTGCTGGTGGACGGCTGGTACTTGATCGTCGGCTCGCTGGTCAGAAGCTTCGGGGTATAGCCATGACTCCCATGCAGGCAATCACCCTCTCCCAGGACGCCATGACCATCACCCTGCTGATCTCAGCACCCATGCTCCTCATCGCCATGGTCGTCGGCATCCTCATCGCCCTCTTCCAGGCGGTGACCCAGATCCAGGAGATGACCCTCACCTTTGTGCCGAAAATCCTGGCGGTGATGCTGGGCATGCTCTTCTTTTCCTCGTGGATGCTGATCAAGATCACCGACTACACCACGGATCTCATCACCCGGATTCCGGACCTGATCCGGTAGACGCCAGGGAGAACCGGCAACCCATGGTCGATACCGCTCTCCTCAACTGGACCCTCTCCCAGGTGCTCGCCCTGATCGTCATCCTGATCCGGGTAGGCCCCCTGCTGTTCATGATGCCGGTGGTCGGTTCGGACAGCGTGCCCACCCAGATCAAGGCGCTCTTTTCCCTGATGACCAGCCTGGTCCTGCTGCCGGTGGTGCCGGTGAACGCCAGCATGCTGCCGGTCACCGCCATCGGCTTCCTCGTCTTCGTGGCCACCGAGGTCGCCTTCAGCGCCACCCTCGCCCTCTTCGCCCACTTCATCTTCGCCGCGGTGGAAACCGCCGGCCAGATGGTGGGTATCCAGATGGGCATGGGCATGGCCGGCACCATGGACCCGCAGAACGGCAGCCAGACCTCGCCGGTGGGCGCTTACTGGCATCTGGTGGCGATCCTCCTCTTCCTGGCCGTCGACGGCCACCACATCTTCTTCCGGACCTTGGTGGCGAGCTTCACCTGGGTACCGCCCGGAACCCTCCATCTGGGCCAGGCCACTTACGAGGGCATGATGCGGGGCGCGGGCGAGATGTTCGTGCTGGCCGTCAAGGTGATGGCGCCGGCCAGCGCCGTGCTCTTCTTCATGGACGTGGCCATGGGGATCGTGGCCAAGACCGTGCCGCAGATCCCGGTAATGATCGTCGGCATGCCGGTAAAGATCGCCGTGGGCTTCATCTTTGTCGGCATGTCGCTCAACCTCTTCCTCCCCTTGATGATCAAGAACTTCGACACGCTGGGCCGGCTGTTGCCCAAGCTGGCCATGGGCATGGGCGGGTAGTCGGCTATGGCAGAAGAGAGCGACGGCCAGGAAAAAACCGAAGATCCGACATCGCGACGCATTCAGGAGGCGCGCGACAAGGGTGACATCCCCAAGAGCATGGAGGTGCCCTCGGCCGCCGTGCTGCTCACCGGCCTCCTCACCCTCTATGTCCTGGGCGACTACCTGCTGGAACGGCTCTACGCCGTCCTGCGCTACTACCTCGGCAACCTCAACACGGTAAAAATCGTTCCGGCCAACATGACCGCCATCAGCATCGACACCACCCTCTTCACCCTCTCCGTGGTCGGCCCCCCCATGGCGGTCATCTTCGTCACCGCCCTGCTCGCCAACTACGCCCAGGTGGGGGTCATCGTCACCACCGAAAAACTCATCCCCAACTTCGACAAGATCAACCCCATCAAGGGGATTGCCAACATCTTCTCCATGCAGATGCTGGCCAACACGGTCAAATCCTTCGCCAAGATCGCCATCGTCAGCACCATCGCCTACCGGGAAATCATCAAGGCCGTACCCGACATCCTGCCGCTCATGGACCAGGAACCCATCGCCATCCTTCATTTCATGGCCAGGGTGGCCTTCTGGATCTTTCTTAAGGCAGGACTGATCATTGCCCTGCTGGCCGCTGCCGACTACGTCTTTCAACGATGGCAGTTCATGAAAAAGATGAAGATGACCAAGCAGGAACTCAAGGAAGAGGCAAAGATGACCGAGGGCGATCCCCACGTCAAGGGCCGCATCCGTTCCATCCAGACCGAGATGGCGCGTAAGCGGATGATGGCGGAGGTGCCTTCCGCCGACGTGGTGATCACCAACCCCACCCGGCTCGCCGTGGCCCTCAAGTACGACTCCTTGACCATGGCCGCCCCAATGGTGGTGGCCAAGGGGGCGGGCCTCATCGCCCAGCGCATCAAGGAAATCGCCATCGAAAACGGCGTCACCCTGGTGGAGGACAAGCCCCTCGCCCAGGCACTGTACAAAACCGTTGAACTCAACGAATCCATTCCCGAGAACCTCTTCCAGGCCGTGGCGGAAACCCTGGCCTACGTGTACAACGTCCGGAACAAGACGGCGTAGGAAGGGCCGCTTTTAGCTTTTTCAAAGCGCGAAACGGATCTTCGGCAGACGCGGTAAATTTTTTCCAAAAACGGCAAACGGTTATGGCGGAAGAAAAGACAGCAGCGGCAACAGGCTTCAAGGCGGTCAAACTCGAGGGTTCGAGCCTCTTCGTGGCAGTGGGGGTAGTGGCCATCCTGATGGTCATGATCCTCCCCCTGCCCACCATGATCCTCGACCTGCTGCTGTCGCTCAACATCACCATCGGCCTGGTCATCCTGCTGATGTCGATGTACAACACCAACCCGCTGGACTTCTCCTCCTTCCCGTCGCTGCTCCTGGTCACCACCCTCTTCCGCCTCTCCCTCAACATCGCCTCCACCCGGCTGATCCTCCTCCACGGCCACGAGGGGCCCGGGGCGGTGGGCCGGGTGATCCACTCCTTTGGCAGCTTCGTGGTGGGCGGCGACTTCATCGTCGGCTTCATCATCTTCATGATCATGGTGCTGATCAACTTCATCGTCATCACCAAGGGTTCGGGCCGTATCGCCGAGGTGGCGGCCCGCTTCACCCTGGACGCCATGCCCGGCAAGCAGATGGCCATCGACGCGGACTTGAACGCCGGACTGATCAACGAGGAACAGGCAAAAAAAAGGCGCAGCGAGATCTCCCGCCAGTCCGAATTCTACGGCGCCATGGACGGTGCCAGCAAATTCGTACGCGGCGAGGCCATCGCCGGACTGGTGATCATGGCCATCAACATCCTGGGCGGCTTCGGGGTGGGGTTGCGCAACGGGCTCTCCATCACCGACTCCCTCCAGGTCTACACCCTGCTTACCATCGGCGACGGCCTGGTTTCCCAGATCCCGGCCCTGATCATCTCCACCTCGGCCGGCATCATCGTCAGCCGCGCGGCCTCCGACGTCAGCATGGGCAAGGAGTTCACCAAACAGTTCGGCCTCCAGCCCCAGGCCCTGGCGGTTGCCTCGGGCATCATCATGCTCTTCGGCCTCATCCCCGGCCTGCCCCACATCCCCTTCCTCACCCTCGGCTCGATCATGGGGGGGCTGGCCTACCTCGCCTTCCAAAACAAGGCGACCGAAGACCTGAACAAGGAGAAAGCTGAAGAGGAACAGAAAAAGGCGGCCGAGCCGCTGCCGGGCTCGCCGGAAACCGTGGAAAGCCTCCTCTCCCTCGACCTGCTGGAGCTGGAGGTGGGCTACGGCCTCATCCCGCTGGTGGACGAGAAACAGGACGGCGATCTCCTGGAACGAATCCGGGCCATTCGCCGCCAGTTCGCCACCGAGATGGGGGTGATCATCCCGCCGCTCCACGTCCGCGACAATCTGCAGTTGAAGCCCGACGAGTACGTTCTGCAGATGAAGGGGGTGGAAGCCACCCGGGGCGAACTGATGATGGGGTATCTGCTGGCCATGAACGCCGGCAACGCCAAACGCGAGATGGAGGGCATCCCCACCACCGAACCGGCCTTTGGGCTCCCGGCCATCTGGATCCCGGCCGAGAACAAGGACGAGGCCCAGGTGGCGGGCTACACGGTGGTGGATCCCTCAACCGTGGTGGCCACCCACCTCACCGAGGTGCTCCGCAACCAGGCGGCAGAACTGCTGGGCCGCCAGGACACCCAGAAGCTGCTCGACAACCTGGCCCACACCCATCCCAAGGTGGTGGAGGAGCTGGTGCCGAGTCTCCTCTCCCTGGGCGGAGTGCAGAAGGTGCTCCAGAACCTGCTCCGCGAGCGGGTTTCCATCCGCGACCTGCTCACCATCTGCGAAACCCTGGCCGACAACGCCCCCATGACCAAGGATCCCGAGATCCTCACCGAGTATGTCCGCCAGAAGCTCGCCCGCTCCATCGCCAGCGCCTTTATCGATTCCCAGGGCAACCTGCCGGTGCTCACCCTGGCCCCCCGCACCGAAGACATCCTGCGCGAGTCAATCCACAAAACAGACCAGGGCGCCTACCTCTCGCTGGAGCCGAACCTGGCCCAACGGTTCCTCGAAGCGGTGGAGCAGCAGGTGGAAAAGGTCACCGGCCAGGGCCACCAGCCGGTGATCATCACCACCACCCAGCTGCGCCGTCACCTCCGCCACCTCCTCGAACGGTTCATGCCCCAGGTGACGGTGCTCTCCCACAATGAGCTGACCACCACCTCCAAGATCCAGTCGTTGGGGGCCGTGGAGATCAATCCCAGGCGGTGAGCCGCCCGCAGGCCAGTGCGGCAAGGGCAAGAGAGTTGAAAAAGAGAACAGCTTTCGCTAGAGTACGATTTGGCAGCCGGCCACCGGCCGCCGCGGTTTCAGCCACTTCCGGCCCGGCATCTGTCGGACGCGGACGGCGCCAGGGAGACACCTCCCCCCACGCAAACGGACGGACCAAACCCTTATGCGGATAAAACGATTCGAGGCCCCGGACACCACCACCGCTCTGGCCATGGTCAAACAGGAGATGGGCGACGATGCGGTGATCCTGGCCACCAGGACCATCGCCGCCGGCCGGGGCAGCATCGTCAAAAAAGGCCAGGAAACCAAGGTCGAGGTAGTGGCCGCCATGGACTACGACCTGGAGGCGTTGAGCGAGGCCGGCGCCCTGCCGCGGGCCGAAAAGGCCGCCCCCCAGCAGCCGCCCCAGCAGCCGCCCCGGCGCGAGCCCCCGCCAGAGCCTGAGCCACTGCCAGTGCCGGCTCCGCCGTCGGCGCTCACCGGCCCGGGCGCCATCGCCGTCGCCGGAACCGACGAGCTGCCGGCCATTGACCGGTCCACCAGCCACCTGGAGGCCCACGACCTGCGCCGCCGCTTCGCCGGCATGCTCCGCCAGCAACACGCCGTTGGCAGCACGCCGATCCGACAACCCGCAACGCCCACTATCCGTCGTCCCACCCCGCCGCCGGCCGCCAAACCCGCCCCGGACGAGGTGGCACAGTGGCGCGACCAGCTGATCGGCCAGCTGGCGGTGGCCCGGCTTCCCGAGACGCCGGCCACCAACGGCCCGGCGATCATCGCCCTGGTCGGGGCCACCGGGGTGGGCAAAACCACCACCGCGGCCAAGCTCGCCGCCTGGTTCAGCCTCCACCACGGACTCAAGGTGGCCCTTTTCTCCATGGACTGCTACCGTATCGGCGCCACCGACCAGCTGCGCACCTATGCCAAGATCATGCGGCTGCCCTGTGAAATTGTCCTCCGCAAACAGGATTTGACCCGGGCCATCGCCGCTCACGCCGACCGGGACGTGATCATCATCGACACCGCCGGCAAGAGCCCTTACGACGAGACGCATGTCAAGGAACTGCAGGAGTGGTTTGCCGCCAACAAGGCCATTGCCCCCTATCTGGTCCTGAGTGCCACCACCAAGAAGGAGGATCTTGCCAACACCGTGACCAGCTACCGCGCCCTGGCGATAAACGGTCTGATGCTCACCAAGATCGACGAGACCCGGACCTATGCCACCCTCTGCCAGCAGGTGGTTGCCTCGCAACTGCCGGTGGCCTCGGTCTGTACCGGCCAGCGGGTGCCTGAGGATTTCATGGTCGCGGACCTCCCCTTCCTCGCCAAACTCTTCCGGCGGGGCTGGGAGGCGGTGGTCGAAGAACGGATCAGCGGCAGCGGCTGCAACGACTGGACCGTCCAACCCCACAGGGAGGCACCATGAACCAGGCATCGACCCTCCAGAAGATGATGGACCGCGCCGACCGGCCCACCACCACCCCGCCGCCACGGGTGATCTGCATCACCAGCGGCAAGGGCGGGGTCGGCAAGACCAACATCGTCACCAACCTCGCCTATGCCCTGAGCAAACGCGGCCAGCGGGTGCTGGTCCTCGACGCCGACCTCAACCTGGCCAACGTCGACGTGCTGCTAGGGCTCACCCCCCGCTACAACCTCCACCACGTACTGCTGGGGGAAAAGGGGTTGACCGATATCCTGGTGGAGGGGCCGGGGGGATTCCTCATCCTGCCGGCCAGTTCCGGGATCATGGAACTGGCGAGCCTCACCGAAAGCCAGAAACTCTACTTCATGGGCGAAATGGAAACAGTGGGCGACAGGATCGACATCATGCTCGTCGACACCGGCGCTGGCATCAACGACAACGTGGTCTACTTCAACCTGGCCGCCCAGGAGCGGGTCATCGTCCTCACCCCGGAGCCCACCTCGCTTACCGACGCCTATGCCCTGATCAAGGTGCTCTCCAGCCGCCACGACGTCAAACGGTTCCGGATCCTGGTCAACAACGCGGATTCCGAGAAAGAGTCGCTCGCCGTCTTCCGCAAGCTGAGCATCGTCGCCGACCGGTTCTTGAGCACCATTTCCCTGGACTACCTGGGCTACATTCCCTATGATCGGAACCTGCCCAAGGCGGTGCGCGGCCAACGCCTGGTGTGCGAACTCTTTCCCGACGCCGCTGCCAGCCGGATGTTCGCCACCCTTTCCGACCAGCTCATCGCGGAAAAACCCTCACTGAAGAGCGACGGCAACATCAAATTCTTTTGGCAGGAATTACTCGATCTGTCATAATATCCGCATGTCTATCCCCCCCCCGGCCGGTCGTCGCACCTGATCGCCGTACCACCCCGTTTGGTGATTTTTTGGAATGAACAGGCAACCGACCTCAAGATTCAAGGACTACACCCAGACATACTTCACCCAGGGTGGCCAACTCGACGCGGAAACCCGCAGCGAACTCATCCTCACCTACACGCCGCTGATCAAGTACATCGCCGCCCGACTGGCAAGCCGCCTGCCAGCTCATGTAGCCCTGGACGATCTGGTCAGCTGCGGCATCATCGGCCTCATCGACGCCATCGAAAAATTCGATCCCGCCAAGAACGTCCAGTTCAAAACCTATGCCGAATTTCGCATCAAAGGCGCGATGCTCGACGAACTGCGCGCCCTTGACTGGGTACCGCGCTCGGTGCGGCGCAAGGTCACGGACCTGGAAAAAACATACAGCGATCTGGAAAAGAAGCTAGGCCGCCCGGCTTCCGACGAGGAAACCGCCGCCGCCCTCAGCCTGAGCCTCGAAGAGTTCTACAAACTGCTCGACGAGACCAAGGCCATCTCCTTCATGGACATCGACCTGATCCGCCAAAAGCATCTGGAGGCCACCGACACCAGTATTGTCGAAACCTTCACCGGCGACGACGCCGACCCCTTTGCCGCCCTCAACATCGCCGAGGTGCGCGAGGTGGTGGCCCAGGCGATTACCGACCTACCGGAAAAGGAAAAGCTCACCGTATCGCTTTACTACTTCGACGAGCTGACCATGAAGGAGATCGGCGAGGTTCTTGGCTACACCGAATCCCGCATCTCCCAGATGCACAGCAAGGCCATGCTCCGCCTTCGCACCCGATTGAAGAAATCCCTGCAGGGGTAATCTTCCGGCCCCCTGGCGGCTCTTTTTCAACTTTACGGGACCGTGGAAATACGCTAAGTAGTGTTCATTCGAAAACTGCTGCTCCTCTGCGGCAAGCCGTTATCGGTCGGCATTGCATGATTGGCCAAATCGCACCGCGCCATCCCCGAAATGGACTTTCCGGACGGAAACGAACGCTTGTTGTTTTCCCTGTTGTTTTCATATACACTACCATGGAATCGGGGCGGCACCCCTCGGCAGCCGCCTGCGTTGCGGGTTCGCGAGAGCGACGCTCTACTTTTTAGCCGGCCGGGGCGCCAATGGTCTTGACCCGGCCGCCGAGAATGCCTTGACCGACAACGATTACGTCACCACGTTTTGCGAAACGTTTGAGGGAGGAAACAATGGCTGATACCAACATGAAGGTTCTGGTCGTGGACGACTTCGCCACCATGCGCCGCATCGTCAAGAACATTCTGGTGCAGCTCGGCTACAAGAACATCATCGAGGCCGACGACGGCACCACCGCCCTGGACATTCTCAAAAAAGAAAAAATCGACCTGATCATCTCCGACTGGAACATGCCCAAGATGACCGGGCTCGATCTGCTGAAAACCGTTCGCGCCGACGGCGCACTGGCCGCCACCCCTTTCATCATGGTCACCGCCGAGGCGCAGCAGGACAACATCATCGCCGCGGTCAAGGCCAAGGTGAGCCAGTACATCGTCAAGCCGTTCACCGCCGACACCCTGGCGGAAAAAATCCAAAAGATCTTCGGCTGACCCCCTCTAGCAATCCTCAATGGCGGACGACACCTCCCCCCAAGCCCCCCCCAGCGATACCCTTGACGATGACCTGAAAAGCGACTGGGAGTCCGCTTTTCAGGCCGAGGACTTCATGTTCGCCCCCCAGGAAGGGGAGGACGATTTCTTCCTCGGCGATGACACCGATTTCAACTCGGCCACCAGCTCGCCCTACGAGTTTACCCCCCCGACGGAAACCGAACTGGCCAACCTGCCGGATCTGGACGAGGAAAACGCCGCACCGGCCGCCAGGGGCGCAGCCCCCTCCAAAAAAGCTGTCCGGACGGCGGCCGCTCCCGGCCTGAAGGGGGCATTTGGCAGGGCCGCCCCTCTCCTGAGGGCCGCCGCCCTTTTCCTGCAGCGGTTTTCCCGTCGCCAACAAATTATCGGTGCCACGGCGGCCGTTCTCCTGGCGGCGATCCTCTTCTTTCTTCGCCCCGCCCCCCATCATCCAGCTTCCACCGTGGCCACCGCGCCCACCGCCGCACCGGCCGCACCGGCGACTCCCGGCGCTCCACCGGCCCAAACCGCCAGCGCCGGAAAGGCCACCACCGCTGCCGCCCCCCCGGCCAAAGCGCCACCGGAGAAGGTCCGGGTCAAATGGCCGTTCCCCGCCTTTCTCATTCCCGCTCCATCACCACCGGGCACATCCCAGCCGGCCAGCTTTGTCCACGTGGACATCACCCTGGTGCTCCTTCTCCCCAAAGACGAAGATCCCCCTAAGGAAAAGGAACTCCAACTCCGCGACAGCATCTACCAATTCTTCAGCAACCAGCCCGCCGCCGAACTCCGCCGCTATGGCCTGGCCCGCGGCGAGATGAACCACAAGCTGCGTGCCTGGCTCTACAAGCAGTGGCCCGACGCTCCCATCGAGACCATCGTCTTCACCCGTTACAGCTTCAGTTGAACGGCTGGCTCCCATTCCCACAAAAACGTAACATTCCCCTCATTCCTCGCCCCACGCCCCCGGCGCCGACTCCGCCCTTGGCGCACCTTGCCGGGGGGCGGTCGACAGCCAGTAGCTGACGGCCGCCCCCCGGCAAGCACAAAACAACAACATTTTTGTCACCCCCATCTGGCGATTTTACACCGTTGTAAAACAAAACCAACCTCCGCTCTTCCCCCGGCAATCACAAACACCATGTATTTCCAGGTAAATAGCAAAAAATCCACAGGATGGCACGCGGATTGCTTCCAGACACGGGGATGCCGGTTATCGTACTCGCGGGCCCGCAACACAAGACGAAGCGACAACCGGAAGTCCGCCGGCGACCGATCACGAGATCAACAGCCAACCAACACGCGAGAGGTTTTTTAGAATGAATACCGGTGACATTGCCTTCATGCTGGTCGCATCGGCCATGGTCATGCTGATGACCCCGGGACTGGCACTCTTCTATGGCGGGATGGTCCGCTCCAAGAACGTCCTTGGCACCATCATGCAGAACTTCATCTGCCTGGGCCTCATCTCCATCATCTGGGTGGCCTACGGCTATTCGGTGGCCTTTGGCCCCGACATCAGCGGCTTTATCGGCAACCTTGACTGGGTCGGCCTCAAGGGGGTAGGACTTACCGTCGGGCCCTACTCGTCCACCATCCCCCACCTGCTGTTCTGCGCCTTTCAGCTGATGTTCGCCATCATCACCCCGGCCTTGATCACCGGTGCCATCGCCGAGCGGATGAAATTCTCCGCCTTCCTGCTCTTCACCGTGCTCTGGAGTTCCCTGGTCTACCTGCCGGTCTGCCACTGGGTCTGGGGCGGCGGCTGGCTCGGCAAGATGGGGGCGCTCGACTTCGCCGGCGGCACCGTCATCCACATCAACTCCGGCGCCGCCGCTCTGGCCGCCGTTTTAGTCCTGGGCAAACGCAAGGGATGGGGCAAAGAGTCCATCCACCCGCACAACCTGCCGATGACCGTTCTCGGCACCGGACTTCTCTGGTTTGGATGGTTCGGCTTCAACGCCGGCAGCGCCCTTGCCGCCGGCCCCCTCGCCACCCTGGCCCTGTTCACGACCCAGGTGGCGGCCGGAGCCGCAGCCTTATCCTGGACTTTGGCCGAGACAATGTTGCAGGGAAAACCGACCACTCTTGGTGCTGCCTCCGGCGCCGTGGCTGGTCTGGTCGCCATCACCCCGGCAGCAGGCTTTGTCAGCCCGGTCTCGGCCATCCTTATCGGCCTGGTTGCCGGCACCCTCTGCTACTTAGCAGTGGTCGCCAAAAGCAAACTCGGCTATGATGACGCCCTGGATGTGGTCGGCGTTCACGGCGTCGGCGGTCTCTGGGGGGCTCTCGCTACCGGGCTCTTCGCCACCACCACGGTGAACCCGAACGGCGCCAACGGCTTCTTCTACGGGAACCCTTCCCTGCTGGGCGTGCAAGCGCTTGGTGCCGGAGCGGCCATCGCCTACTCGCTGATACTGACCTTCATCATCCTGAAAGCAATCGACGCCACTGTGGGTCTCAGGATCAGCGCCGAGGAAGAACAACAGGGACTCGACCTCACCCAGCACAGCGAAATCGGCTACACCATTTAAGCCACCAGTCGGTGATGTCGCAGGACCCCCTGCGGACAAAATCACGATGTCGCAGCGCAATGCTTGGTGGTTGATGAACACCGGCAACCATCAAGCATTGCCATGACAGCAGCCAGGAGGAGCCAGCCATGAAGAAGATCGAAGCAATCATCAAACCGTTCAAGCTCGACGACGTCAAAGAAGCCCTCAACGCTATCGGCATCAAGGGCATGACCATCTCGGAGGTCAAGGGATACGGGCGCCAGAAGGGTCACAAGGAGATCTACCGTGGCGCCGAGTACGTGGTGGACTTCATCCCCAAGGTCAAACTCGAAATCATCACCGAAGCGGCCCTGGTCGATCAGGTGGTGGACTGCATCCGGCAGGCGGCCAACACCGACAAGATCGGCGACGGCAAAATCTTTGTTCTGCCCGTGGAAGAAGTTATCCGCGTCCGTACCGGCGAAAAGGGTAAAGAGGCGATCTAAATGAAGAAGGGCGAACTGCGTGCCCGCCGCGACGCCCTGGAGTCATTCTGGCGCCAGGGGTTGAGCGGCCGCGACCTGCTCGAGGAACATACGCAGCTCATCGATGCCTCCATCAGGCATTATTACCAAGGCTGTCCAGCAGATCTCCGCGACCAAATCGCCCTCGTCGCCCTGGGAGGATACGGTCGCGGAGAACTGTTTCCGTTTTCCGACGTTGACATTCTCCTCCTCCACACCCCGGAGGTCAGCGAAGCGCTGACCCCGGTGGCGGAGGCGATTTTCTACCCCCTCTGGGACGCGGGGCTTGAGGTCGGCCACGGGGTGCGCAGCATCGACCACTGCCTTGCTGACGCAGACGAGGATTTTTACTTCCAGGTGGCGCTGCTCGACGCCCGCCTGGTCTGCGGGAATGCCTCGCTGTTCACCGAACTCGAGGAACGGTACCGGCGGAGTTTTGTCGAGGGCCAGCGCCAGACCTTCTTGCAGAACATGCTGACCACCCGCCAACAACGACACCAACGATTCGGCATGCACAGCTACCTGCTGGAGCCGCACATCAAGGAAAGCCGGGGTGGGCTGCGGGACATCCACGCCATGCTCTGGACCGCCAAAGCGCTGTTCGGCCTGAAAGATCTGGCCGCCCTGGAGGAGGCGGGACTGCTCAGCAACGACGAACGGTCCGACTTCGCCAGCGCCTGGAATCATCTGGTGCGGATCCGCAACCGCCTCCACTACCTGAGCGGCCGCAAGAATGATCAGCTCTACTTCGAATACCAGGAAGAGATGGCCAAGGCCCAGCAGTTCCGAGACGCCGAAGGCCTGCTGGGGGTCGAACGCTTCATGCGCGACCTCTACGGCCATCTCCAGAAGGTGGCCATTGCCTCGGACCTCTTCTTCGAGCACGTCGAAGAAACCCTGGCCACCACCACCCCCTCACAGTCAGGCAAGGAACTGAGCCATGGTATTGTGAGCCGGAACGGCTTCCTCCACCTCACCGACCGAGACCAGCTCGCCAAAAAGCCCTACCTGCTCATGCAGCTCTTCGCCCACGCGGCCAAGACCGGGCTGCCCATCCACCACCGCACCAAGAAGCTCATCACCGCCAACCTCCAGCTGATCGATGACCACACCCGCTCCTCCAAACGGATGATCAAGGCGTTCCTCCTCTCGCTCACCGAGGCCCGTGAGCCGCTACCGGTCCTCACCACCATGCTGGAAACCGGACTGCTCGCCGCCTTCATCCCGGAACTCGCCACCGTGGCCTCTCTGGCCCAGCACGACATCTACCATATCTACACCGTGGACCGGCACCTGCTGCAGACCGTGGCCGAAACGAGCCGCCTGCGGGAGGAAGAGGCCCACATCTTCATGACCATCGCCTCGCCCACGGTGCTCTTCCTCGCCGCCCTCCTCCACGACGTCGGCAAGGGCCAGGGCGGCCGGCATGCCGAGCGGGGGGCAGCGCTCATCGAGACAATCGGCAAGCGGCTGGGGCTGCCGGCGGCCGACACCAACTGTCTGCGCTTCCTGGTCCGCAACCATCTCTTCCTCACCGACACCGCCCAGCGCCGCGACCTCGAAGACGAACAGTTCATCATCCGCTGTGCCCGCCAGATCGAAGACCCGGACCGGCTCAGCATGCTCTACCTGCTCTCCATCGCCGATGCCCGCGCCACCGGTCCCATGGCCTGGACCGACTGGAAGGCCGCCCTCCTCCAGGAACTCTTCCTGCGAATCGCCAACCTCCTGGAAGGCACCGACTTGAGCGCCCCCGAAAGCCCGAAGCACGGCATCACCTGGATGCGTACCCGGGTCTGCGATCTCATCGAGCCCGGCGAAGAAACCATCGACCAGCTGCCCGGCGAATACCTGTTGAGCTTCAGCCCCGAAGAGGTTGTGGAACACCTGAACATGCGCAAACTCCTCAAGGGCAAGAAGGCCCTGGTCGCCGCGGCCGAGGGCAAGGATTTCTGGTCGGTACGGATCATGGCCAAGGACCGGCCCGGGCTGCTCGCCAAGATCTGCGGCGTCCTCGCCCTCCACAACCTGGCGGTGCTATCAGCCAAGATCTGGACCTGGCCCGACGGCACGGCTGTTGATGTCATCTACGTCCGGCCGATGCCCGCTATTCCCTATGAGGAGCAGGACTGGACGGCGCTTGAAAACGATCTCAACCGGGCGCTCGCCAATCGTCTCGCCCTGGCCCATCGCCTGGTGGACAAGCGGCTGCCCTACGTACCCCGCAGCCACCGCATGGGCGTGCGGCCCGAGCCGAGAGTGGAGCTGAACAACACCGCCTCGGACACCTACACGGTGATCGAGGTCTTCGCCGACGACCGGCCGGGGCTGCTCTACGGCATCACCCGGTGTCTCGCCGAACTCGACGTCAACATCTACCGGGCCAAAATCGCCACGGAAAAGGAACGGCTGGTGGACGTCTTCTACGTCCTTGACATCGACGGCAAGAAAATTGAGGATGGACCGTTCCAAGAAGAAATCGCCAAGGCGCTGCTCCATGTGGCCGGCAACGGCATAGGAGTGGCGGCCTGAGAAAACAAGGCGGCCGGCGGCAAGGCCGCAAACCCCGTGACAGATCAGCGCCCGCGCCGTGGCGGCCGGGCCTGACGGCTTACCATGTCCCTTTTCTGCTGATGGCGGGGGAGATGGTTATTTTACCCTTCAGTACCACTGAATACAAAGGAGGCAACACACATGGACAAGAAGTGCACCTGCGGATGCGGCAGGAAGGCCCAGGCGACCGCTGCTCTGCCCGAGCTGTTCGGCGGCAATGTCTTCAACGACAAGGCCATGAAGGAACGGCTCCCCAAGGAAACCTACAAGGCTCTGAAGAAAACCATCACCACCGGCTCGTCTCTCCAGCCCGAGGTAGCCGCCGTGGTGGCCAACGCCATGAAGGACTGGGCCATCGAGAAGGGCGCCACCCACTACACCCACTGGTTCCAGCCGCTGACCGGCTCCACCGCCGAGAAGCACGACTCCTTCATCAACCCCACCGCCGACGGCTCGGTGATCATGGAGTTCTCTGGCAAGCAGCTCATCCAGGGTGAGCCCGACGCCTCTTCCTTCCCCAGCGGCGGCCTGCGCGTCACCTTCGAGGCCCGCGGCTACACCGCCTGGGACTGCACCTCCCCTGCCTTCATCAAGGAGGACGCGGCCGGCAACGTCACCCTCTGCATCCCCACCGCCTTCTGCTCCTATAACGGCGAGGCACTGGACAAGAAGACGCCGCTGCTCCGCTCCATGAGCGCCGTTTCCAAGCAGGCCATGCGGGTACTCAAGGCCCTGGGCAACAACACCTCCTCCTCTGTCACCTCCACCGTGGGTGCCGAGCAGGAGTACTTCCTGGTCGAGAAGGAGTTCTACCTCGAGCGCCTGGACCTGATCTCCTCCGGCCGCACCCTCTTCGGCGCCCCGGCCCCCAAGGGCCAGGAGCTTGAGGACCAGTACTTCGGCGCCATCAAGGACCGGGTTTCCGCTTACATGCAGGATCTGGACGTGGAACTGTGGAAGATGGGCATCACCTCCAAGACCAAGCACAACGAGGTAGCCCCGGCCCAGTACGAGATGGCTCCGGTCTTCTCCACCACCAACATCGCCGCCGATCAGAACCAGCTGGTCATGGAAACCATGCAGAAGGTGGCGCTGCGCCACGGCATGGTCTGCCTGCTCCACGAGAAGCCCTATGCCGGAGTCAACGGCTCGGGCAAGCACAACAACTGGTCGCTCTCCACCGACGACGGCATCAACCTGCTCGACCCGGGCAGCACCCCCGAAGACAACGCCCAGTTCCTGGTCTTCCTCTGCGCGTTGCTCAAGGCGGTCAACACCCATGCCGACATCATGCGCGGCACCTGCGCCCACTCCGGCAACGACCACCGTCTGGGCGCCAACGAGGCTCCCCCGGCGATCATCTCCGTCTTCCTCGGCCAGGCACTCTCCGACGTTCTCGAAAACCTCGCCGCTGGCAAGAAGATCTGCAAGAAGGACGTCTGCGAGTACCTCAAGATCGGCGTCGACTCCCTCCCCGAGCTGCCCAAGGACAACACCGACCGTAACCGCACCTCGCCCTTCGCCTTCACCGGCAACAAGTTCGAGTTCCGGATGCTCGGTTCCTCCCAGTCCATCTCCGGCCCCAACGTGGCCCTGAACACCATTGCCGCCGAGGCCCTGGACGAGATCGCCACCCGGCTCGAGAAGGCCAAGGACGTCAACAAGGAGATCCTGGCCCTGGTCAAGGACACCGTGAAGGACCATGGCCGGATCGTCTTCAACGGCAACAACTACTCCGACGAGTGGGTCAAGGAAGCCGAGAAACGCGGCCTGCCCAACGTCAAAACCACTCCGGACGCAATCAAGGCATTCGTTACCACCAAGGCGATCAAGCTGTTCGGCAAGTACAACGTGCTCTCCAAAGAGGAGCTGCACTCCCGCTACGACATCTACACCGAGCAGTACGCCAAGCACATCAACATCGAGGCGCAGACCGTCATCCAGATGGTGAAGCGCCAGTACCTGCCGGCGGTGATCAAGTTCATGACCAAGTTGGGCACCTCGGCCAACGTGGTTGGCAAGGCCTGCTCGGTGCAGAAGAACCTGCTCGCCGAGGTTGGCAAGCTCGCCGACTCGGCGGCCAAGAAGCTCGCCACCCTGGAGAGCGAAACCGCCAAAGCCCAGAAGGTCGACAAGGTCGACAAGCAGGCCGCCGCTTATCGCGACAAGGTCTTCACCGCCATGGTCGCCCTGCGCGAGGACATCGACGCCCTCGAACAGATCACGCCGCGTGACCTGTGGCCGGTGCCCGTTTACAGCGACCTGCTCTTCAAGCTGTAAGCACCAGCTGCCGCGCCCCGCGATGGCGCGATGGCAACGGAAAGGGAGCCCCCGTCGGGGGGCTCCCTTTTTTTATGCGGCGCACCTTGTGGACGTCGAACCGCCCCCCCAACGGCCGAGACGAAAAACAACTCACAAACCGGTGGGTGTCCCGATGGAATTGACTTTGCCACCCCGGCCGCCGCCGTGCTGCCTGTTGGAGTCGTCCGGCTCAAGGCTACGGCACTCTTTCGGATGGCAGCCAGGTATTCGCCCGCCGCTTCCCGGGGTGCCCCGGGGTGGGGAAACGATGCCGCGAAGGATTGTCAGGCCCAAAAAAAATGTGCTATAAACGGCAGAGGATCCATCTCCTCACCTCGGACGCCAAGGCGCCAGGCGCCCCCCGGAGAGAGTACGACCAGGCGTGCCCAACGCCCCTACTAACCCAGACCCCGGAGAGACGCGGCATGAACAAGAACGATATTCTGCAGACCGTTGACGAGGAAAACATCCACTTCATCCGTCTTCAGTTCACCGACATCTACGGGATGATGAAGAACATCGCCATCCCGCACGGACAGCTGGAAAAGGCCCTGGACGGCCAGATGATGTTCGACGGCTCCTCCATCGAGGGTTTCACCCGCATCCAAGAGTCGGACATGTACCTGAAGCCCGACTACGATACCTTTGCCGTCCTGCCATGGCGCAACAAGCAGGGGGTGGCGGCGGCGCGGATCATCTGCGACATCGCGCTCCCCAACGGTACCCCCTTTGCCGGCTGCCCCCGCCATAACCTCAAACGGGTGCTGACCGAGGCGCGGCAACTGGGCTTTCAGATGAAAGTGGGCACCGAGTGCGAGTTCTTCCTCTTCAACCGCGACGAGAACGGCGCCCCCACCACCCAGACCCACGACACCGCCGGCTACTTCAGCGTCGATCCCGACGACTACGGCATCGACTGCCGCCGGGAGATCATCGAAACCCTGGAGGGCATGGGGTTTGAGATCGAGGCCTCCCACCATGAGGTTGCCGAGGGCCAGCACGAGATCAACTTCAAGTTCGAGGACGCCCTCCGGTGCGCCGACAACACCATTACCTTCAAGTGGGTGGTGAAGACCATTGCCAAGAAGTACGGACTGCATGCCACCTTCATGCCCAAACCGGTGTTCGGCATCAACGGCTCGGGCATGCACACCAACCAGTCGCTGTTCACCCTGGAAGGGGACAACGCCTTCTACGACCCGGCCGGGCCGCTCGAACTCAGCGAAACCGCCTACCAGTACATCGCCGGCATCATCAAAAACGCACGCGGCTTCGCGGCGGTGACCAATCCCCTGGTCAACTCCTACAAACGGCTGGTTCCGGGTTACGAAGCACCGGTCTACGTGGCCTGGTCCGCCTCCAACCGCAGCGCCCTGGTCCGCATCCCGGCCTCGCGGGGACTGGGCACCCGGGTGGAAATCCGCTGCCCCGACCCCACCTGCAACCCCTACCTGGCGCTGGCGATGATGCTCAACTCAGGGCTTGACGGGGTAAAAAACCGCCTGACGCCGCCACCGCCCACCGACGTCAACATCTTCCGCATGACCCCACAGGAAAAGGATCAGGCCGGAATCGCCAGCATGCCCGCCAACCTCCACGAGGCCGTCGCAATCCTCAAGGCCAACCCCATCGCCAAGGAAACCCTGGGCGCCCACATCTACCAGAAATACATCGAGGGCAAGGAGATCGAATGGGATCAGTTCCGTATCGCCGTGACCAGCTGGGAGATTGACAACTACCTTGCCATTTACTAGCATGAACCATGCGGTACGCCGCCCGCCGCGGGCCTCCGCAACCGGCGGCGCCCCCCTTCCCGCCGCCGCGCTCCCCCCGGGGACGCCTTCAGCCATTGCCGATGAGCAGACATTCGCGACATAACTTCGGCAACCTCTACCGCTGGAGCCTTTTCGGAATCCTGGCCACGGTGCTCTCCCTGCTCGGCACCTTCTGGATCATCCACGAATACCTCAGCTACACCAAGACGCTGGACCGGATGCGCGACGAGTCCCTCGCGGCCCGAAAGGCGGAGATCGCCGAGCAGGTCAACTCCAACATCGCCAGCCTCCGCTTCCGCATCTCCAAGGTCGAGGAACGGATCCGGCAAGACCTGCGAACCCAGACAGATAACGCCTGGGGCATCGCCGACAACCTTTTCCGCCACGAAATCGACCGCCTCGGCAAGCAACGGACCGAACAACTCATCGTCACCGCCCTGATGCCGCTGCGCGCCTTTGACGGCCAGGGCTACTGCTGGATCGTCGATACCAACCACACCGTCGTGGCGCACCCCTTCCGCCGGGCTCTGCTGGGCAAGAACGGCGCCGACCTCACCGACCTTCGGGGCCAGAAATTCATCCGCAGCTTTGTCCGCGCCGCCCTCTCCCATCCAGAGGGCGGCTTTGTCAGCTATTACTGGAACAAACAGGGAAATCCCCCCTCCCCGGCAATGGCAAGGGGCGAAAAGAAAATCGCCTTCATGCGGCTCTTCGCGCCCCTCAACTGGGTAATCGGCACCGGCGAGTACGTTCCCGACATGGAACGCCAGCTCCAGCAGGAGGCGCTGGTCCGCCTCAACGCCCTGCGCTTCGACGACAACGGCTACATCTTCGTTCACACCTTTGACGGCACCTGTCTTGCCCATGTGCGACCGGAGAACATCGGCCTGAACCGCTGGAATCTCACCAGCGGTTCAGGCCGCAAGCTGGTCCAGGAGATCATCCGTACCGGTCGGCAGCCCAATGGCGGCTTCCTCGAGTACATGGCTTCGGTCGATCCGGGAACCGGCCAGCCGGGTCGAAAGATCAGCTATGTCAAATCGCTCGACGAATGGCAATGGGTGCTGGGGGCAGGGTTCTACCTCCACGACATCGACGCCAAGGTGGCCGTTTTCCGCGCCAGCCTCATGCGCGACCTGCGCGACCGGGTGCTGACCACCCTGCTCATCCTCGCCGTGGCGCTTGCCGCAAGTTACTGGGTCAGCAGGCTCCTCAGCCAACAGATCACCGGGGAACTCAACCTCTTCAACACCTTTTTCCTCCAGGCGGCCGACCGTTACGCACCCATCGACGAGGAAAAGCTCTCCATCGCCGAGTTCCGCGATCTGGCCGGGGCCGCCAATCGAATGATCGAGGAGCGGCAGCATATCCTCGCCGACCTCCAGCGCTCCGAAGAACAATGGGCAAAATCCTTCAACGCCATCACCGACGTGGTGACCATCCAGGATCTGGACCATCGGATCCTCAAAATCAACGACGCCGCCTGCCGGCTGCTCGGCCTGCCGCCCCAGGAGATCATCGGCAAGTACTGCTACGAGATCTTCCAGGCCGATTCCTTCCCCTGCCCCCACTGCCCTGGCGCACTGAGTCTCGCCGACGGGGGCAGCCACGCCAATTTCATCACCCACACCCGGCTCGGCAAGACCTTTGCCGTTTCCACCGCCCCCACCTTTGACAGTGGTGGCCGCATCGAGCATCTGGTCCATGTGGCCAAGGACATCACCCAACAGCGGCAGCTCGAGGAAAAACTCTTCCAGGCCCGTAAGATGGAAGCCATCGGAACCCTGGCCGGCGGCATCGCCCATGACTTCAACAACATTCTCACCTCGCTGTTGGGCTATGCCGAAATGGCCGAAGAGGATCTGAAAAACGGCGCTCTTCCCCTCGACTACATCCAGCAGGTCATCATCGCCGCCAATCGGGGCGGCGAGCTGGTCAAGCGGATCCTCACCTTCAGCCGCAGTACTCCCCAGGCCCTGGCCCCCCTCAACCCCGCCCCGGTGATCCGGGAGTCGCTCAAGCTGCTGCGGGCCATCATGCCCTCTTCCGTCAAAATCGAGGAAGATTTGAGCGCCGACGGGGCCATTCTCGCCGACTCCACCAAGCTCCACCAGATCATGGTCAACCTGGGCACCAACGCCCTCCATGCCATGGAAAACCAGCGGGGTACCCTGCGCGTCGCCCTGCGGCGCGAGGAGCCCACGCCAGCTGCCTCCCGGCCGGCGGCCGCCGCATTCCTGGAGCTGACCGTCAGCGACACCGGTCACGGCATCTACCCGGAACACCTCGCCCACATCTTCGAGCCGTACTTCACCACCAAGGAGGTGGGCAAGGGAATCGGCATGGGACTTGCCGTGGTCCACGGTCTGGTCACGGAATTCGGTGGCACCATCAAGGTTGAGAGTGAGAGCGGCCACGGCACCACCTTCCGGCTCCAGTTTCCGATCGTCGCCGCCAGCCCCAAGCCAAGCCACGAACAGCCGGATCCCCCCCCTGCTCTCCAGGGCAAGGAACGGATCCTGGTGGTGGACGACGAGGAGAGCATCACCAGGATGCTCCAGCAGAGCCTGGAGCGGTTCGGCTATCAGGTCACGGCCCGCAACGACAGCGTCGCTGCCCTGGCCGATTTTTTGGCCACCCCGGACGCCTTCGACCTCCTCATCGTCGACCAGACCATGCCCGACCTGGACGGCGCCGGCCTCGCCAAGGCCGCCCTGGCCAGGCGCCCCCAACTGCCCATTATCCTCTGCACCGGCTACAGCTCCGTCATCTCAAAGCAGGAGGCCCTGGCCATGGGCATCCGCTACTTCCTGCTCAAGCCCGTGGACGGCAAGCTCCTGGCGGCAGCCATCAGGGATCTGCTCGACGGCGGCGGACCGACGGCGGCGGCCGGCCCGGCGGACGCGCCAACGCGCCAGGGCTGACCGCGGCACCCGGCTACCGGCGGCGGCAATTGCCGCCCGGATGATCTTATGGACAGGGGGAAGGGGAAACGCGCAGGCTCAGGAACAGGAGTCCCGCAGCCTCTTATGCCGAGCCGACCAGCTCCTGCGTCCCGATATACTTCTCCAGAACGGCGAAGAGATTTTCCGGCACAATGGGCTTGGCGAGATAGTCGTCCATGCCGGCGGAAAGACAGCGCTCCCGGTCGTCCTTCATGGCGTGGGCGGTCATGGCGACGATGGGGATGTGGCGGTCGTCCGCGGCCTCCCTGGCCCGGATGCGACGGGTGGCCTCGATGCCGTCCATCTCCGGCATCTGAACATCCATCAAAACCAGATCGAAATCAGTGGTATCCATGGCCTGCAATGCCTCGCGGCCGTTGCCGGCCACCGTCACCCGCCACCCCTCCCTTTCGAGCAGGATTATCGCCAGGGTCTGATTGATGTGTTCATCCTCGGCAAGCAGGATGTGCCCGTTGCGGTGCTCGGCCTGGGGCCGGTGGGGATCCGCCGGCGGCGCGACCCCCTCACCCGGGGCGAGATCGCCCAGCGCCTCCTGGACCACGCGAAGCAGGTCCGCCTGGCTCACCGGCTTCGCCAGATAGCCCGAAATGAGCGATTTGCCGCCCGCCTCGACGGTTTTTTCCCAATCCGTGGCCGGCGTCAGGATGATCAGGCGCGGCATCGCCGCGGCACACCTCCGGCCGATCTCCCCCGCCAGGCCCAAGGACTCGCCACCGGTCAGGTTATGGTCGATGAGCACCAGATCGAACGAACGGCGGGCCAGGACGGCAAGGGCCGCTTGCGGGCCGGCGGCGGTTTCAACCACCTCCAGCCAGATGCCGAGCATTTCGGCAAGGAAGTGGCGCGAAGTGCTGTTCTCCACCACGATGAGCGCCGACCGCCGCCGCAGCCGCTCGGGCGCCACGGCGGCAAGCTTCATGGCCGCGGACGGCTGCTGCCGGAAGAGGGCGGTAAAGCGGAAGGTGGAGCCCTCGCCAAGACGGCTCTCTACCCAGATCTTCCCGCCCATGAGCTGCACCAGTTGCG
Organism: Desulfobulbaceae bacterium UBA5121; assembly: GCA_002414225.1. Classification (GTDB taxonomy): domain Bacteria; phylum Desulfobacterota; class Desulfobulbia; order Desulfobulbales; family UBA5123; genus UBA5123. The sequence goes on from DHYV01000030.1 coordinate 55,186, forward strand.
AGGAGATGGCCAACCCCAGGCCGGTGCCGCCGAAACGGCGG
>DHYV01000059.1:0-39820 GCA_002414225.1 Desulfobulbaceae bacterium UBA5121
ATCATGATGATGTCCGGATCCTGGCGCAGGATGGAGCGAAGAATGGTGGAGAAGGTCACCTCGACCTGGGGCTGCACCGAAATCTGGTTGAACTCCTCGTGCACCATCTCCACCGGGTCCTCCACGGTGATGATGTTCTTTTCCGGGGTGGCAATGGCCTTGAGGGTTGAATAAAGGGTGGTGGATTTGCCGCTGCCGGTGGGGCCGGTGACGAGCACGATGCCATGGGGCGCCCGCAGGAAGGATCGGTACACATCGAGATCGCGGGGCGAAAAACCGACCTTGTCCACCGACTGAAAGAGGATATCCGGATCGAGAATCCGCAGGACCGCCTTTTCGCCAAAAGCCACCGGTACCGTGGAAACCCGAATCTCGGCCTCCTTGCCCTGCCGATCGATTTTGATCCGGCCGTCCTGGGGCCGGCGCTTTTCGGCGATATCGAGCCGCGACAGCGATTTGATGCGCGAAACCATGGCCGAATGCACCACCCGGGGCAGCTTGTAAATGGTATGGAGCACTCCGTCGATACGCAGCCGAACGTGGCAGTTGTTGCGCTTGGGTTCGATGTGGATATCGCTGGCCCGCTGGTCAAAGGCATAGTTGAAGAGATGGTCAACGGCCCCCTTGATATGCTGGTCCGAGGAAGCGATCTCGGTGGTGGAGGCAATGCGGACGTACTGCTCCAGATTGCCGAGATCAGCCAGGGGGTTGGCAAGATGCGACTCGGCAGCAGAGATGGAGGACTGGAAGCCGAAGAACTCGCCAAGGATCTTGAGAATGTCGCTCCGAGTGCTGAGGTAGGGCTTGACGGTTACCTGATTGGCCCGCTCGATGTCACCTACCACTTCAAGCTTGTCGGGATCGGAAAGCGCCACCTCCAGAATGCCGTCCCGGATCGCAAAGGGAAGCAGGAGATGGTTCAAGGCAAAGGACTTGGGTATGGTCTTGGTGACCACCTCCAGGTCCAACTCCAGGGGGTCGAGCTTCTTGAAGGGCAGCTTCAGCTCGTCGGCCACCGCCCGCATGATCAGCTCCTCGGAGAGCAGCCGGCCGGGCCGGCCGGCAAGCTCGATACCCAGCGACACGATGACATCCAGCACGGTTGGGAGATCGCCGGCCCGCCGGTTCCGGTCGCCGCCGCGCCCCGCGCCGCGGCCGGCCTTGGCAAACAGGGCGAGCTGCTGCTCCTTCTTCGCCTCGATCATCCGCCGCTGCGCCTCGGTCAGCAACCCCTTGCGCCGCAGCAGGTCGAGAAGTTTGGCCTCATCATTCAAATAGGTCATACGAACACTGATCCTGTTTCCCATTCACCAGCCGGACTGACGGCCGGCAAGGCAGAAGACAACAACAAGCGGCCGGGACTTTTGCAGCCCCGGCCGCTTGATTCGGTCGATATGTTCTCTTGCAGCCCGCCTACTCGACGGACAGATCCCGCCAGGAACTCTGGCCGCTACGCACCGCATGGACGGTGGTGGTTTCCTGGCGGAAGATGGCACTGGTGGACAACTGGGTATCAATGGACACCCCGTGTGTCCCCTCGTCGACCCCTAAATGGATTGCCGGCGCCGAGGCGAAGCCGCGGCCGAGATTGATGTAAGACACCGACATCTCTTTCCCCCCCACAATCCGGGTGCCAAACACCGTCGGCCCGCTGTAGGCGGTGCCGGTCTTGTAGTAGAGGCCATAGAGGCGACTGTAGCCCTCGGCGGCACAGGCATCCACATTGGGCTGATAGACTGAAACCGAGAGCACGCCGCCCAGCAGTGTCGATGCGGTAACATTACGGGTGGCCGGATCGATGCCGGCAGTACCTTCGATCGGCGGCAGCTGGAGGTACCAGCCGGCCTTTCCGTTGATGTCCGCCTCCAGACCGGTCAGGGTGGTGGTACTGCTGGGGCCGTTGTCAATGGTGCCGTCGGTGTATACCACCACGTTGCTGACCTCGTCCAGGTTGGCCTGCAGCACCGGTGCATCACTGCCGGAGACGGTCGGGTCATAGGGATCCTTGACTCCATAGAGGTACTGGAGGGTGGTGCTGGTTTGATCCGCCGTGGAGAAGAGCCTGCCCGAGCCGAAGTAGACCCAGTGTTTGCCATACTCATCGATGCCGAGGGTGGGTGGGGCATAGATCGGCCGACCGGTGTCAAAGAGAAGCGAGGGCGCTTTCCAGTTGGCGGGATCAGGGTCATTGTTCATGGCAAAACGATACATCTTGCCGCTGTCGGAAGTGGTCCCCCCCACCAGACCGAAGTACACGGTATCCGCCTTGTAGTCCTGGTTCCAGTCCACTGACGCCGGACTGCCGACGAACATATTGGCCGCCCCGGTGCTACAGGTGATGATCTTCATGGCACTGGTGGCGGTCACCGTGCCGACGGAACAGCCGGTCGGTGCGTGGGTGGTGCTGCCCGGGTTGGCGATCTCGTTGAGATCAAGGGCATAAACTTTTGCCGTACTGGTAGTGGTGGCAGAGGAAAGGTCGGTGGGACCGGAACCGAAGACCAGGTACCACTTGCCGGCGGCGGAATAGTTCCCCATGTCACTGAAGTTGACCGCGGCAGGGAAGACCGTGCTGAAGCTGCGGTCAGGCACCGGCACCTCGGCAAGCAGGGTCGGCGCCACCTCGGGGTTGGTGATGTCAAAAAACACATAGGCCGAGGTCATGGTCCGATCGTCACTGCTGTTGGGGGGGCCCAGGCCGTTGGCCGCGGTGTCGATGGTCATCCGCCCCCCGCCGAAGCGCATGCCCACCACCAGCACCGTTCCCCAGCCGCCGGGATGGTCAGCGGCACTGTAGCGGGATGTATCGCCGAATATCTTGGCGTCGAAAACCCGCGGCGAGCCGTCCACATAGTAGACGTGGCTGTAGTTCTGGGACTTCAGCCACTTGAGATGCGGCAGCAGGTCCATGGGCACATAGGCCCACAGTTCATAGCCCAGGGGATACTCCATGGCCGCGTGCCCGTCATGCGTGAGCCCGGTGGTGGAATAGGTGGCCGTGCTGCTGTTGTAGAATCCGGCGTTGAAGGCATGGATCATGCCGTCGTTGGCCCCCACGTAGATCATATGCCGCCGATTTTTGTACTGGCCCTTGAAGGTTCTGTAGGTGATGTCGCCAAACAGCTGATCCAGGGCCTCCTTGGGGGCGCTGACCAGGATGGGCGTCGAGTTGATGATGTCGCCAAGCCGCATCACCTCGGTGGAGCCATCGTTGTCATAGTCAATGGTCCGGCTCCGGTAGCCCGCGATCTCCTTGCCGCGGATATAGTCCACCAGGGACTGGGTATCCGCCACGCTGGCCATGTCGAAAAAGCCGTAGTTACTGGCGTTGATGCTGCTCGCGACAAAGGGGATGTTCTCGCCGCTGTCCACCACCCCGTTGAGGTTGGCATCGATCCAGGTGGTAATGTAACGGCCGGTGTTGCCACTGAGATTATAGGTTCGCTGGGTGGCGATGGTGGCGGCCGGCACCGAGGCCAGCTGCTCGCGGGCGTTCCATATGGTGCCCACCTTGTCCAGCTCGATGATTTCGGTGTCGAAATGGGAGAGAAGCAGCTCATCGCCCACCGCGATCCAGGCGCTGGCCGATGACCAGTCCGAAGGCTTGTTGGCGATGAAGGTAATGGTGCCGGAGGAAGCCAGCGAAAGAGAGGTACTGGAAGAACCAGTGGCCTCGATGGCGTAACTCGCCACGTCCCAACTGGTAAAGGGGCCGTCGCCGGCCGCACCGTCCAGCACCGCGGAGAGCGCCAGGGTGACCTGACCGGTGGCAGCGTCGTAGGCGGTCACCCGGCCCTTCATGGCGTAAGGGGTGAAGGTGTTCGGATCGATGCTGGTATAGCGCCGCACCCGGGTCTTGTGCTCGGTTTCGTCGTAATAGGTTTCGATCACCTTGTCGGTGTCGTAATTTTCGAGCTTCCCCTTTACCCCCCTGTCCTCGCGCATGTAGCCGTAACTGTCCAGCCACAGGGCATGGAGGGAACCGATCCAGTCAACGGTGTTCCCCAGGTTGTCCTGCCGCTGGGGCTCATAGTATGCCTGGAAGAGCGCCCCCTCGCCGCTGACGTTGTTGGAAACCACCGCCGCCGCCGTACCCGAGGAGGTTCGCTGCAGGATGGCGAGAAAGGCCCTGTTGAGTGAATTTTCCAGCTGAGTCGGATTGCTGGCGTAGAAGTAGTTGTCCGGGATGCCATCCGGGCCCGCCGAGCCGTCATCGTTGTGGACGCTGTCCCACTCGGACTGGAGGTCAGGGATGTTGTTGCCGTTGCTGTCGAGAAAGCCGCCCCACTTCGAGGCGTACCAGAGGGGATCTTTAAGCAGGGAGGCAGGGCTGCTCCCCAGGGTGTAGTGGGCGGTGGAGGCACTGTCGGCAACCTGGCAGCCACTGGTACACTTGCTGCCGGACACGATGGTGGCCGGATCGCTATAGGTGTATCCATGAATTCCGGAGTGGGCGTGGAAGCCGTCCTGGGTGGTGCCGCTGATCACATAGCCAAAGCCCATACTATAGCCGGTTGATTCGGCAACGACATCGGTGGTTACGTCGATGGTGTTGGCGTGGGCATCGATGGTGTACTCCAGAACGCCCCACATGTCCTGATCAAAGTCACCGCCCTGCTCGCTGTCCTCCCAGTTGATGTAGACCTTGCCGGTCCCCACCCCGGAGCCATCGTTCACCGTCTGGCTGACGATCTTGAAGCCAACGATGGCGCAGTTTCCATTCGGGCTGAGCGAGGTGTTCCGGCAGGCCGGCAGGATGGTAACCGCGGTGGTGGTCGGATTCGTTGGCGAGGGGATGGCCAGGCTTGGCGTGGCATTGGCCATTCCCACCGAGTAGGTGTCCACCTTTTGCGTGCCGGGCAGCGCCCGGCCGCCTGATGCGTTGTCCGGTCGGATATCCTTGACGTGGGCATAGTAGGCCAGGCCGGCGATGCGGTACGAACCGCGCAACCGCGGCGCATCCGGGCAGAGGCCGCCCGCCTCGCCCAAACGGGTGACGGTTTTCGCCGTGCAGAGCTGATCTTCGCCATCCGCCTGGTTGTCGACGTTTGTCTCGCCGATGAGATAGCTGTGCCCGGTGATGCCTTCGCCGTCGCCGACCACGTCGGTCATTGCCGCGGATGTCTTGTCCCCTGGCAAGTCGCTTGGATCCCAAATGGTCGCGACGCCATAACTCGCGCCGTCAAGCTCATCCTGGTCGTAGGAGGCAATGCTTGAGTTGAAGTTGATCACGTTCAGTCGGGCACAGGAGTTGGTACTGTTCAAAACACTCGGCTGTGGCCACGCCTGCGGGACGGGCAGACCGGGGATACCGGTGGAAGAGTTGGAACGATAGACACCAGCGACCCCGCCATCCCCGAAGTAGCGGATCGACTGGAAGTAAATCTCCGAAAAGGGATTGCCCCAGTTGTTGCACTCGTTGGCCCCGGAGACATCCGCGAAAGCGGAGAGCCCCCAACTGCAGTTGTCGCCGTCGTTGTAAGTGCCGTCGTCGTCGTTGTACCCGATGATCCGATACAAGCTCCAGGCGTTGATCAAGCCGTCGGCGCCGTTATACGAGGGACCGGCGATGGGCCCCCCGGCGGACGCTGCCACCGCGCTGAAGGTGCCATCGGTGTTGACATTCACCTCGTTCTGCATGCTGCCGATGTTCCGGATCACCTCACCGCCGGATACGTGCTTGTCGTAGGTGCCGGCGATCATGCCGAAGTAGAGCTGGTTGTCGTCACCATATGCCTGCAACAGGCCGATGGGCTTGTAATCGCCGTTCGGATACTGCTTGCACTTCTCCTTGCCAATCAGCCCCGCCACGCAGGTCTGGACCCGGGCCACGTAGTTCTTCTGCCCCAGGCCCGCCGAGTAGGTGGGACTCGCCGAATAGGCCGGAATCCCCGAACTGTCAGGAACGTTGCCGTTACTCGCTGGATGGTTGTCAAAGGACGCGCCGCTGTCCCAGGTACACTGCCACCGCTCCTGGCCGGCCCACAGCGAATAGTTGCCTCGGGCCACCTTGATCAGCGGTGGCTCGGTATAGGTCTGGGAATAGGTATGATTGCCGTAGTTGGCCATGTTGACGTCGGTGGTATTGCAGAGGGTGATGCCCGAGTCCTGGAGATCGGTAATATCCCAGTCGTTATAGCTGCTCGACGTGGCCCCGGAGGCATCCCAGACATCGAGATACATCGTCCCGCCGCCAACGGAGACAATCTTGCCCTTCATATAGACAGAAGAGGCGGAATGGCGGGCCACGCGCACCCAGTCTCCGGCGGCCCAGCTGCCGCCGCTGTAGGCGAACGCCTTGCGCGGATAGAGTTTCCACCTGGCATAGGTGCCGCTGCCGGAAGAACTGGCAACATGGACGGTGACCGTGGAACCGCTCACCGTGGCGTTACCCTTCATAAATGTGCCGGAACTGCCGCTTGGATAGGCGGACACATAATCGCCGTTGTTGATCACCCCCGAGGCAAGGGTGAAGGAGACGTCGTTGCCGCTGCCGACGATGGTCCGGGAGGTCGCGCTCGTCGCCAGGGAAGAAACCGAATTGGCCGAACTGCTGGTGCCCGTATTGGCCAGGGTGAAAGGGGTCAGGTCGGCAAGGTCGGGACCGTCGTAGTACTTGGCCCAGCTGTGGGCGTCATGGGGCAGATAGGCGCGCTCCAGCACCGTGGTGGTGGAGGTGTCCACCCGGCGGTGGCCGCCGAAGAGAACCTTATCGATCACGTCGATCCGGCTCATGGAAACCCAGTTCAGGAAGTTGCCGCTCCAGTAGGCGTCATTGGCGCCGGTGCAGTACTTGTCGGCGGTTACCGCCACCGGTTCGAAACGCAGGCTGGTGGTATTGTAGTTATAGCACTTGTAGCTGTCGAAGTAGCCATAGTAGTCGATATTGTTTTTATAGGTGGTGTCAGGGGTGCCGTCACCGTCAAGATCCGCATAGTCGTTGTAAGCCTTGAAGAAGAGCTGGTGGTCGTTGGAGGCGTTGATCATCACCAACGGAGTGGTCGACGAGGTGAGGTTGATGGGCGTCGAGGAGAAATCCCCCATGGTGTACGAGGAGACTTGGGCCCGGCCAGGCCCGGGCGAGCCCCCGACACAAACCGCCGCAAGAAGGACAACCAGAAAGATTCTGCCGAAAATGTCTGCCGTGCCGTTCATAGCTCATCACCCCGTGCATTGTTCACCGACGCACATCGGCCGGTATCCGGACTTAATCTGCTTACGCCCCTGCGCCTAATAGCTGCACTCCAGATCAAGGCCGACCACATGCCGCCATTGGATGGTCACGTCGGCCCGGCTGTTGCCCTGGCCGATGTAGCGCGAATTGATCGTATAAAGAATCTCGCCGCCGCCGCCGGCCGGGCCGTGCCCAGGGCCATGGTAACCCATCTCCTGCTGCAGGCCGCTCCCCGGCGTATACCCCCGCTTGCCGCCGACGTCCACCAGGGTGGTACCAGGATCGGTGATGGCGTTGGTGGCGGGATAGTAGAAGTCCGGGCTGGCAAAGTTGGCAACCGTGTTGGTGTCAGTGGAAAAGGTGAGGTTGTCGACATGGATGTTGCCGTCGATGAGGGCGTAGGTAAGGCCCGAAACCGGCGTAAAGCCGCTGCCGCAGGCCAAGTTTTCCTCCACCAGCCGGGCGCCGGTCGTCGCGCCGCCGTCGGCGGCATAGAACGCTGTCTGCCGCAACCGGTCGTTACCTGAGATCTTGATGTCGGTGACAGTGTTACGGCTGAACGCGAGGCCAAGCAGGGTGAGGAGCAACAGGATCAGCAGCGCGATGTTGATCACCGAGCCACGTTGATTGGCAACCAAGCCAAGGCCAAACCGTTTCATTTAGATATCCTCTGTCCGATAACCGCTCATGGAAATCTGGCGCGAACTCTCCCGGCTGTTCCAGAGCACGAAGACCTTGATCTGCTTGCAATGCTGCATGGGCACGCCAACGACAATGTTCCAGTAGACGGTGTAGATGCCGTTTTTGCCCTGATTGGCATCCATGCCGTCCGCCTTGGCGGTGCAGGTATCGGTAGGACCGCAGCCGACGTCATCGATCCCTGCGGCGCCGTCGCCGTCGGTGTCGGTGAGATTGGCCGAGGTGTAGGCGCTGCCCATGAGCACCTCGAGCTTGCTGGAGGCGAGCACCGTTGCCTCGGAAAGATTGCCGGAGAAGAGGTTATCCCGCACCGAGGCGGTGAGCAGCGCCACCACCCCCAGCATGCCGAACATGAAGATCATGACCCCGAAGAGGACTTCAACGAGGGAAAAACCCTGCTCCTGAATCCGTAATGGCGTGGCTGATTTGGTCATACTTCTCTTCTTGGCCTGATGAGTTGATCGTCCCGTCCGTGGTTCAAACATGACTTCACCCGCCTCACAGCCCCAGATTCCTGACCTTGACCTGGGCGGTGAGCACCCGGCGCCGGACATTCGGATTGGTGTCGGTGGAGGTGGCCACGGGGAAAATCGTGGTCCCCTGCAGGTTGGCATAGGAATCCGTATTGATATAGCCGTAATCTTCGTTGGTGGTCCTGACCACCACGGCGATCTGCACGGTGCGGACGTTGGCGGGATTGGCGGTAACCGCGCCGTTTTCATCCAGGTAGACAAAATTCAGGGCACTGACATTGTTGACCAGCGCCGTCCCGTTGCGGTCCAGTTGCAGGTTGGCGCTGTCGTAGCTGTAATCCACTGTCTCGTTGGCGGCGTCGATGGTGCCATTCCCGCTCAAATCCATGGTAAAGGTAACCCTGGAGGAATTGATGAGGGTAAAGCCGGCGCCGGCGGACCCCGCTGGATCATACCCGGCCATGCGAATCTCGCGGACCAACCGGTCAATGGCCACCCGGGAGGTCTGCTGCAGTTCCACCACCTGATCCTGGATATCATAGGCGGTGGTAACCGAAATGTACGCCTTGTAAATGGACACGGTGACGATACTGGCCAAGACCACCGCCACCATGAGTTCCACCAGAGTGTAGCCGCGCTGCTGCTGGAAGGGCCGCGTTGCAATCATTGTTTCGCCACACAAAACACTTGGTTATCGCCCGGGAGAATTGCTAAAATGCCCCCATGCTGCTGACGCACGGCGCGTGAAGGACGAGCCGTTGCCGCCCCCCTCTTCCTCTCAAACCCGTAACGAGGCCCACCCATGCTGTCCACCGACCGCCAGAAAGGTTTTTCCCTTATCGAACTGATGATCGTCGTGGTCATTATCGGCATTCTCAGCGCCGTTGCCATTCCCGCCTATTTCCACTACATCGTCAGCACCCGCCAGACCGACGCGGTGCAGACCCTCATGCAGATCAAATCCGCCCAGGAACGCTATTACGCCCTCAAGGACTCCTACGCCAACACCATCGGCAACCTGGACGGCTTCACCTCCGCCGGCGCCACCTGGAGCGACAGCAAAAACATCTACACCTACTCCATTTCCGCCGCCACCGCCACCACCTTCACCGCCCTCGCCCAGGGAGACCCCAACCAAGACGGCAACGCCACCGACTGCTGGCAGATCACCGGCTCCACCTCCGAGCCCACCCAGATCCCCTGCGCCCCCCCCAACGCCACCTTTGACGAAGGGTTCAAATTCTCCCTCGTCAGCCGGATTCTCTAAGCAACGCCGGAATTCCCTACTTGCTGGCCCAGCTGTTGCTGGAGGAGTGCCAGCGGACCATCTGAATCCGGCCGGTGGTGGGGGAAACCACCACCGCAAAGGGGTCCGCCAGCATGGTGGCGGCATTGTTCGGACTCGGCACGTAGATGTAAACGGTGCCCCCCTTATTGGGCGTGCCGTCCGGCTGCCAGACATACCGATCCGAGGTGAAGCTCACGCCGTCGTCGTCATCCGAACCGTCCGCCATGTCCATGGCGCTGTGAGCGTCGGTGGCATCGACCATGGGGCCTTTGGTGGCGTTGAGATTGTAATACCGGACCGCATCGTTAAAGGCCACCGTTTTGAGGACACTCTCGGTGCCGATGTCGTATGCCCCGTCGCCGTTACTGTCCACCCAGATGATATAGCCATCGTCGCTGTCTCCGTCACCGTCGAGGTCGGTGCCAAAGACGAACTGAATACCGACGTTGGTGTTGCGGTTCACGGCTTCCGAACGGGCATAGTTAAAATCGCTGCGCAGATTGAACGCTGCCGACTTCAGCTTGGAAACCGGAGAGTTGAAGCCGGTGATCACCTGGACGGCCAGAATACCGATAATGACGATAACCACCAGCAGCTCGAGCAGGGTGTACCCCCCGGCGCCGTTGTCCTCTCTCGTTTCGGTCCAAACCGTTCGCATCTGTTCGTCAGCAGTTGTTGATTTCAAAATACTTGGAATTTGGCGCCACCAGCCATCCCCCGTTCGGAGACGCCGGAAGCTCGGCTCTACGCTCCAGTGTACCAACAAAAATCGAAATATTTCCATAACAAAAACACCCCCTCCATCCCCTCTGCACAGCAACACCCGTGCCAACGGCGCGCCCCGCCCCCCCTCCTTCGGCATGCCGCGTGCCGCGCCGCTTTACCCATGCCCCCGTCCGCGCCCAGCGCATCGGCCGGCGACCGCCCCCATGAGCCATAAACTTTTTTTATTGTCTCCCCTCAACCATAAAAAATCTTTTCACGTCGGCCCTCTCTTGCCGGAAAAAATATCCTGATTTGTCATTCCAAAAAATCGTCAATTGGGTACAATACCGTCTCGTCTGCACCAGACCCTTCCGGCGCCCTGCCGAAGGCCCCTTTCCTCGACCGCACGCTACGTTTTTTTAAGGAGAAACACATGCTGGCACGCATCCAGGTTGGCCTGAAACCGGCCATGATCGATTCCTTCGGCGACCAGACCAAGAACCGGATCGTTTCCGACCTCAAACTTGCCGCCACCGCGGTTCGGACCATCAAGGTCTTCACCGTGGATGCCGAAATCAGCCGCGAGGAGCTGGAGGCCACGGCCCGGGGGCCTTACTGCGACCCGGTCACCCAGGACTACTCCCTGGGCGCCCTGGCGCTCGACTGGAACTACCGGTTCGACTGGCTGATCGAGGTGGGCTTCCGGCCCGGGGTCACCGACAACGAGGGCCGCACCTCGGCCCAGGCCCTGGAACTGCTCATCGGCCGCAAGCTCGGCCCGGGCGAGGCGGTTTACACCTCCACCCAGTACCTGATCTCGGCCAACCTTTCCCGCGACGAGGCGGAGCGGATCGCCAGCAAGCTCCTGGCCAACGAACTGATCCAGCGCCATACCGTCATGAGCCGCGAGGAGTTCGTGGCCGCCGGCGGCATCAAGCCCTTTGCCCCCAAGGTGACCGGCGAAAATCGCGGCATCGTCGCCGAGATCGACCTCGACGTCTCCGACGAGGAATTGATGCGGATCAGCAAGGAAGGGGTGCTGGCGCTATCGCTCGCCGAAATGAAGCTCATCCGCGCCTATCTCGCCAAGCCCGAAACCCAGGCGGCCCGCAAGGCGGTGGGCTTGTCTGAAAAAATCTGCGACATCGAACTCGAGGCCCTGGCCCAGAGCTGGTCCGAGCACTGCAAGCACAAGATCTTCAGCGGCGACATCGCCTATGAAAATACCGAAACCGGCGAGAAGAGCACGGTCAAGAGCCTGTTCAACACCTTTATCCGCAACACCACCACCGAAATCCGCGAGCGGATGGGCAAAAACGACTGGTGCCTGTCGGTGTTCAAGGACAACGCCGGCGTCATCCGCTTCAATGAGAACTGGAGCGTGGTCTTCAAGGTGGAGACCCACAACAGCCCTTCGGCCCTCGATCCTTACGGCGGCGCGCTCACCGGCATTGTCGGCGTCAACCGCGATCCCTTCGGCACCGGCATGGGCGCGAAGCTCATCGCCAACACCGATGTCTTCTGCTTTGCCTCGCCCTTTTACGACAAGCCGCTCCCGGCCCGCCTCCTGCACCCCAAACGGATCTTCGAGGGGGTACGCACCGGCGTCGAGCACGGCGGCAACAAGAGCGGCATCCCCACGGTGAACGGCTCCATCGTCTTCGACGAACGCTTTGCCGGCAAACCCCTGGTCTTCTGCGGCACGGTGGGACTGATGCCCGCCATCCTGCACGGCAAGCCCGCGGAGCACAAGAAGGCGATGCCGGGAGACGTCATCGTCATGACCGGCGGCAGGATCGGCAAGGACGGCATCCACGGCGCCACCTTCTCNNCAGATCGGCGACCCCATCACCCAGAAGAAGATGTTCGACTGCCTGCTCAAGGCCCGTGACCGCGGCCTCTACAACTGCATCACCGACAACGGCGCCGGCGGTCTTTCCTCGTCGGTGGGCGAGATGGCCGAGGACACCGGTGGCTTCGAACTCCACCTCGACCGGGCTCCCCTGAAGTACGCGGGGCTCCAGCCCTGGGAGATCTTCATTTCCGAGGCCCAGGAGCGGATGACGCTTGCCGTGCCGCCGGAAAAACTCGACGCCTTCCTCGCCCTCTGCAAAAAGATGGACGTTGAGGCCACCGTACTCGGCAACTACACCGACTCGGGCAAGTTCCACATCCTCTACAACGGCAAGACCATCTCCTACCTCGACATGGCCTTCATCCACGAAGGACTGCCGGCCATGCAGATGGTGGCCAAGTGGGAGGTGCCCGCCCATCCGGAGGTGCGACTGCCCAAGGAGCGAGATCTCGCCCGCGATCTCAAAAAACTCCTCGCCGGCCTCAACATCTGCAGCAAGGAGTACGTGATCCGCCAGTACGATCACGAGGTGCAGGGCGGCAGCGTGGTGAAACCGCTTACCGGCGCGGCCAACGACGGCCCAAGCGACGCGGCGGTGATCCGGCCGCTGCTCGACTCCTTCGAGGGACTGGTGATCTCGCACGGCATCTGCCCCCGCTACTCGGACATCGACGCCTACCACATGGCCGCCTGCGCCGTGGACGAGGCGGTGCGCAACGCCCTGGCCGTGGGCGCCGGATTTGAGGTGATGGCCGGGCTCGACAACTTCTGCTGGTGCGACCCGATCCTCTCGGAGAAAACCCCGGACGGCCCTTACAAGCTGGCCCAGCTGGTCCGCGCCAACCAGGCACTCTCCCACTACGCCAAAGCCTACGGGGTGCCCTGCATCTCGGGCAAGGACTCGATGAAGAACGACTATCAGGTGGGTGACACCAAGATCTCCATCCCGCCCACCCTGCTCTTCTCGGTGATGGCCAAGATCGACGACGTCCGCCGCGCGGTGACCATGGACGCCAAGCGGGCCGGCGATCTGGTGTACGTGCTCGGGGTGACCCGCGACGAACTGGGCGCCTCCGAGTACGCAAACCTTCTGGGCACGGTAGGCAACAAGGTGCCCAAGGTCCGGGAAGCAGAATCCCTGCCCCGCTACCGGGCGCTCGAGCAGGCGATCAAGGCGGGACTCGTCGCCTCCTGTCACGACTGTTCGGACGGGGGGCTCGGCGTGGCGCTCGCCGAAACCGCCTTTGCCGGCGACCTGGGGATGAACGTTGACCTGCGCGAAGCTCCCGCAGAGGGGGTCAGCGACGACGAAACCCTGCTCTTCTCCGAGTCCCAGAGCCGCTTCGTGGTCACCGTGGCGCCGGAGAAGGCCGCTGCCTTCGAAACCGCCATGGGCGCCACCGGCTGGGCGCGGCTCGGCACGGTCACGGCAGAGCAGACCCTCACCGTGGTGGGGCTTGCCGGCGCCACGGTACTCGCCGAACCGCTCGCCGGCCTCAAGGCGAGCTGGCAGCAGACCCTCAATTTCTAAACGGCCAGACGTCGCGCGGGACAGGGGAGGTTCATGGAGCACAAGAAGGGCATTCTGATCAAGGAGATCACCGAGGGCGCCACCGTCGAAGGGCTCTTCCTGGTCAAGAGCGTGAGCCGGGCCGAAACCCGCACCGGCACTCCCTATCTGATGCTCACCGTCATGGACGCCTCGGGCGAGATGGCCGGCCGGGTCTGGGAGGACGCCGATCATTGGCTTGCCGCCTGTCCGGCCGGCGGCATCGTCCGGCTTGCCGGCCAGGCCCAGTCCTTCAAGGGAACCCTGCAACTCAAGGTCACCGCGCTGATCGCCGTCCCCGCCGCCGAGGTGGACCTGTCCCTCTTCCTGCCCGCCACCACGGGCGATGTCGGGGCCATGGCCACCGAGCTGCGGCGGCTGGCGAAGAGCGTGGAAAACCCATTCCTGCGGGAACTCCTCTTCTGTTTCTTCCAGAACCGAAAATTCTTCGAGCAGTTCAAGAAAGCGCCGGCCGCCAAGGGCATGCACCACGCCTATATCGGCGGCCTCCTCGAACACACCCTGGCGGTGGCCCGCCTGGTGGACGTGACCTGCCCCCTCTACCCGGCCATCGACCGGTCGCTGCTCATGGCCGGCGCCATGCTCCACGATATCGGCAAGGTCGAGGAGTTCTCCTTTGCCACTCACCCCTTTGACTACTCGGACGCCGGCCGGTTGATGGGCCATCTGGTGCTGGGGGTGGAGATGGTCCAAAAACGGATCGACACCATCCTCCACTTCCCGGCCGAACTCGCCGTGCGCCTCAAGCACCTGATCTTAAGCCATCACGGCCGCCAGGAGTTCGGCTCGCCCACCGTGCCGATGATGCTCGAGGCTTTTGTGCTGAATTTCCTCGACGACCTGGACTCCAAAATCAACTACGTCAACCGGTTGAGCGGCCAGATGCAGAGCGAGGGCTACCAGTGGACCGACTACCAGCGGCCCATGGAACGCTTCCTCTACGTCCTGGGCCACCCGGACCGCCAGGCTCACGGCATCACGCCGGCCGAGGAGAACGGCGAACCCGAGGTAGACCCCCGCCAGCGGAACCTGTGGGAGTAATGGACCAGCACGCCGCAGCCAGCCTCACGACCCAGCCCAAGGCCGCCGCCCTTCTCGGCCGCGCCCTGGCGAGCGGCAAACTCGCCCACGCCTTCCTCTTCCGGGGGCCGGCCGGGGTGGGCAAGCGGGCGGCGGCGACGGCCTTTGCCGCCCGGCTCAACTGTCCCTCCCCCCACGCCGATACCGCCTGCGGACTCTGCCCCTCCTGCCGGAAATTCTTCACCGGCAACCATCCGGACCTTCTCCACATCGAGCCCGACGGTGCGGCGATCAAGATCGGCCAGGTCCGGGAACTCAAGAAGGCCCTCACCTTCCCCCCCTTCGAGGCGCGCTACCGGGTGGCGGTACTCTGCGACATCCACACCATGCGACGGGAGGCGGCCAACAGCCTGCTCAAGACCCTGGAAGAGCCGCCCGCCGACACAATCCTGATCCTCACCGGCGACGAGGCCGGCACCATCCTGCCCACCATCCTCTCCCGCTGCCAGATCATCCCCTTCTTTGCTCTTCCTTACGCCCACCTGGCCAAGAGCCTGACCGACGGAGAAGGGCTCGCCGCCGCCGCGGCCTTTGCCATCGCCGCCGCGGCCGAGGGCAGCCTGGGCCGGGCACGGGAACTCCTCCGCCACGACCTGCCCGCCTGCCGGCAGGAAATCGTCACGGCCCTGCTCGCCCAGCCGCCCGCCGCCCCCGAGGCCGTGGAAAGGATCCTGGCGCTCGCCGAGCGGGCTGCCGGCCTCAAGGAGGGACTCCCCGACCTCCTCGACCTGTTGCGCCTCTGGTTCCGCGACCTCATCGTCACCAGGGTGGGGGGCGCGGCGGAACTCGTCACCAGCCGGGAACTCATCGACTTCTTCGAGCCGGCCCTCCGCCGCTGGAGCCTCGACGATCTCGCCGCCCGGCTTGCCGCCCTGGACCGGGCCGAAAAACAGTTGAGCCGCAACTGCAACCGCGCCCTGGTCTGCGAAGTGCTTTTCTTTGCCCTGCTTTGATGGTATGTTGTCGGTTTGACGACAGCACGCCGCGGCGTCAAGGCCGCCAACGCCAAAACCATCGAGTGCCAATGAGTTCCGAAGAAACCAACCAGCAGCCCCCCCCCGACGTCCCGGCGGTCGAGCCCCCCCCGACCGAGGAGGAGGTCTTCTACCACCAGATCCAGTTCCGCCCCGCCGGCCAGTTCCACAGTGCGGCGACCACCGTTGCCGGCCTGGACGCCGGCCAGCTGGTGCTGGTGCAGACCGACCACGGCCCGGAGCCGGCCCGGCTCAAGGGCGTCGGGATCAAATGGCAGGCGGACGGGGAGAAAACCGCCAGGCCGCCCTTTAGTATCCTGCGCCAGGCGGGCGACGACGAGGTGGAGAAATTCGCCCGCCTCCTCGAACGCGAGCAAGAGGCCTTTGCCATCTGCCAGCAGAAAATCGAGCAGCTCTCGCTGGCCATGAAGCTGATTCAGGTGGAGCGCTACTCCAACGGCAGCAAGATCATCTTCTACTTCACCGCCGAGAACCGGGTAGACTTCCGGGAGCTGGTCAAGGCGCTGGTGCAGGAGTTCCGCACCCGGGTCGAGATGCGCCAGATCGGCGTCCGCCACGAAACCAAGCTCATCGGCGGCCTGGGCTGCTGCGGCCGGGAACTCTGCTGCGCCTCCTATATCACCAACTTCGCACCGGTTTCCATCAAGATGGCCAAGGAGCAGGACGTACCGCTCAACCCGGCCAAGATCTCCGGCATCTGCAACCGGCTGCTCTGCTGCCTCACCTATGAATTCGACGCCTACCGCCAGATCAAGAAGAAGATGCCCCGGCCCGGCAAGACCGTCAAACTCCACGGCCAGACACTCAAGGTCATGCAGTGCAACGTGCTGCAGGAGACGGTCACCGTGATGCCGCCGGGCGAGCCGGAAAAGACGCAAACCCTGAATCGCAAGGAATGGGAGGCCGCCAAGCCCCTGCAGCAGCCGCCGCCCCAGAAGCCCAAAAAAGGCAAGAAATGAGTCTGTACGTCACCACCCCGATCTTTTACGTCAATGCTCAACCCCACCTGGGTCACGCCTATACGGCGGTGATCGCCGATGCCGCCTGCCGCTTCCGGCGCCTGGAAGGCGAGGAGGTCCGTTTCCAGACCGGCACCGACGAACACGGCGAAAAGGTGGTGGAAGCGGCCGAACGGGAAAGTCTCTCCCCCAAGGAGTACGCCGACCGGATCAGCGCCCTCTTCCGCGCCGCCTGGCCGGGGCTCGCCATCGCTCCGGACCACTTCATCCGCACCACCGAACCGGCGCACATCAAGACCGTCCAGGTGATCCTCCAGCAGGTCCACGACCGGGGCGACATCTACTTCAGCGAGTACTCGGGCCTCTACTGCAAGGGCTGCGAGCGATTTCTCACCGAGAAGGAACTCGTCGACGGCCTCTGTCCCGACCACCAGACCCCACCCCAGCCGGTGACCGAGCAGAACTACTTCTTCCGGATGGGCAAGTACCAGCAGTGGCTCATCGACCACATCAAGGCCAACCCCGACTTCATCACCCCGGAACGGTACCGCAACGAGGTGCTCTCCTTCCTCGCCGAACCGTTGGAAGACCTCTGCATCTCGCGGCCCACCAGCCGGCTCACCTGGGGGATACCTCTCCCATTCGACGACCGTTTCGTCACCTACGTCTGGTTCGACGCCCTGATCAACTACCTCACCGGCATCGGCTACCCCGACGCGCCCGACTTTGGCCGCCGCTGGCGTGCCGCCGAGCACATCATCGCCAAGGATATCTTGAAACCCCACGCCATCTACTGGCCCACCATGCTCAAGGCCATGGGGCTCGAACCCTACCGGCGGCTGCACGTGCACGGCTACTGGAACGTCAACGACACCAAGATGAGCAAGAGCATCGGCAACGTGGTGCGGCCCGCCGAGCTGGTGGATGCCTTTGGCACCGACACGGTGCGCTACTTCCTGATGCGGGAGATGGCCTTCGGGCTCGACGCCTCGTTCAGCGCCGAGGCGCTGGTGGCCCGCCAGAACTCTGACCTGGCCAACGATCTTGGCAACCTGTTCAGCCGGTCGCTCACCATGGTGGGCAAGTTCGCCGACTTCAAGGTTCCTGTCCCGGGCGCGGCCGGCGACGCCGACCGGGAACTGGCCGCGGCGGCACTCCGGATGGTGGCCGAATTCCGCGACCAGATGCACCAGTTCGCCTTTCACCGGGCGCTCCAGGCGGTGTGGGAGGTAGTGGGCCGCGCCAACCGCTACATCGTCGAAAACGCCCCCTGGGAGTTGGCAAAGGATCCGGCCAACTCCGAACGGCTGGCCACGGTGCTCTATCACCTGCTCGAAAGCCTGCGGCTCGTCGCCCTTTGCCTGCAACCGATCATGCCGGAAACCGCCGCCAAGATGGCCGCCGCCCTGGGCGTTGCCTCTCCGGCCGGCCTGACTGACCACGGCCGCTGGGGGCTGCTCGCCGCAGGGACGGCCATCACCCCTTGCCCGGCCCTCTTCCCGCGCCTTGACAAGCAGACCGGCAGGGCTCCGGCCGCCGCCCCGGCCAAGGAGCTGCCGGCCAAGGCGGCCCAAGCCGCCAAGCAGGAGGAGACGCCAGCCGCGGCCGACGCGGCCGACGCGGCCGGCCTCATCGGCTTCGACGACTTCCAGAAGCTCGACCTGCGGGTGGCCGAGGTGGTGGCCGCCGAACGGGTCAAGAAATCGGACCGGCTCCTCAAGCTCACCGTCAAGGCCCCGGAGGAGCGGACCATCGTCGCCGGCATTGCCGAGCATTACCAGCCCGAAGAGATGGTGGGCCGGCGGGTAATCATCGTCGCCAACCTGAAACCGGCCAAACTCATGGGGGTCACCTCCCAGGGGATGGTGCTGGCGGCCAAGGACGGCAAGGCCCTGGTGCTCTCGGCGGTAAGCGGCCCGGTGGCGGCGGGGGCCAAGGTTTCATGACCAGCATGGGCCCGGGCAACGAGTCGGCACGTTTCTTCCGTGATCTCGAACAACGGGCCGGGGGCTACCCGGTGCGGAGCCTCAGGGTGACGGCGCCGGACCGCTCGCTCCTGGGGCTCTTCCTCCACCACGATCAGGCCGGTTCCGCCGAGGTGGAGGCAGCGCTCGGCCGCCTCATCGCTTCGCTGGCCGGAACCAGGGGAGACGCCAATGCCTCCGACGGCACGGGACTCGTCGCCCTGCCGGAACCGGACCAGATAAAAAAAATCCTCCGCAGCGAACTCGACCGGGTGCGGCTCACCCGCCTGCCCTGCTCACTGATCCTGCTTGAAGACGGCACCGACAGCGCAGCCCGGGAAACGGCCATGGCGGCCATCAAGGAATGCCTCCACCACGTGGACATTCTGGCCCGCCACAACCAGGCGGAGCTGGCCATAATCCTCCCCGGCACCAACCTGGGCAAGGCGGTGCAGCGGGCCAAGGCCATCCAGGCTGCGCTGGAACGGCGACTCGACCGCCCGGCAGCAGGCGCCTGCCGCATGGGGATCGCCCTCTGCTATGCCAGCGACCGGCTCGATGCCGACCAGTTCCTGGCCCTGGCCGAAGCCGAACTGACCCGCGCCCGCCGGCCCGGCGCCGCCCCCATCTGCCACGTCTCTGGGGTGCGGGCCGAGGACGCCTGCCAGGTTTCGGTGGAAGAACGGGCGCAACTCTTCGGTTTTCTCGTAAAGGACACCAACTGACATGCACGCAAGTTCCGACCACAAACCGATGATCATCTGCATCAGCAGCGGCAAGGGAGGAGTGGGCAAGACCTCGTTCACCGTCAACATGGCGGCGGCCCTGGCCCAGCTCAACAAGAAGGTTCTCCTCATTGACGGCGACCTGGGGCTTGCCAACGTCGACGTGGTGCTGGGGATCAACGTCCGCCACAACCTGCGCGAAACCATCGAGGAGGGGCGCGATCCGGCCAGCATCCTGGTGGAAGTGCCACCTGGCTTTCAGGTGCTGCCGGCCAGCTCCGGGGTGCCGGAGATGGCCAACCTCTCCTACGAGGAACAGATCTTCCTCACCAACACCCTGGAAGGGATCACCGGCCGCTTCGACTACGTGCTCGTCGATACCGCTGCCGGCATCGGTGACTCGGTGCTCTGGTTCAACAACTGGGCGCAGACCAACATCGTGGTCCTCTCTCCCGACCCCACCTCGATGACCGATGCCTACGCCCTGATGAAGGTGCTCAACACCCGCTACGACCGCAGGGAATTTTTCCTGATGGTCAACAGCGCCAAGAGCAAGAAGGAAGGCCAGGCGGTGTTCGACAACATGAGCCTGGTGCTGGGCAACTTCCTCAAGATCAAACCCAGCCAGCTGGGCATCATGCCGCTCGACAACAGCGTCGCCCAGGCGATCCGGAACCAGAGGCCCTTCTACCTCACCCATCCGGAAAGCAAGGCAAGCCGGGCAATTTCGGAGATGGCCGTCGCCCTCAGCCGCCTGTAACCGGCGCCCGTCGTGGCGGCCCCGCCGCCCCGCGCCCCGTTTCGGCCCGACAACTTTTTTTCATGAAACCTGCGCGACTTTCGCCGTAAAGTCTGCCTATAATGGGACGCATGCCGGCCACGCCCGACATGCCCTGATCTTTGCACGCAAGAGGGAACAATGTTTGCCATCGGTTACTTTCTAAACGCCATCGCCGTCGTGGTTGATTTCGTGCTCGCGGCCTACATGTGGATCATCATCGGCCGCGCCCTCATCTCCTGGGTGAACCCCGATCCGTACAACCCCATTGTCCGCTTCCTGCGCGAGGTCACCGACCCGGTGCTCTCCCGCATCCGTCGGGTGCTGCCGCTCGCCGCCGGCGGCATTGATTTTTCGCCCATGATCCTCATCGCCGGCATCATCTTCCTGCGAGGCTTTCTAGTGCCCACCCTGCAGCGGATGGCCCTCACCATGGGCGGCTAGCCCCCCCGGCACCTGCCGCAAAGCGCAAGACATCTTATCGGTTTTAAAGAGCAGCCTTTGCCCGCCGCTACCGCCAGGCCGTTGCCAAAAATCTCCATCGCGAGGAGCCGACCATGACCATGACGCCGCAAGAAATCCAGACCCAAGAGTTCCATGTGCGTTTTCGTGGCTTTGACGTCGAAGAGGTCGACACCTTTCTCGAAAAGGTCGCCGCGGCCTTCCTGGCCCTGAGCGAAGAAAACAAGCGGCTGAGCGGCCAGCTCGAAACCCTCGAACAGGAGATGGCCGCCTACCGGAGGCAGGAAAAGACCTTCCAGCACGCCATCCTCTCGGCCCAGCAAATCGCCGACGGAATGAAGGAGAAAAGCCTCGCCGAGGCCGAGAAGGTCCGCCAAAAGGCACGCCGGGAAGCCGAAGAACTCAGGGCCTCGGCCAACGCCGAAATCGCCGCCCTGGAGGTGGAGGTCGACCGGCTGGAACGGCTCCGCGCCGAGGCAAAATCAGAACTGCGGCGGATGCTGCACGGCTATATCGACATGCTCGACCAGCCCATGGCGAGCCCCGCCCCGCCCGAACCGGAGGAGGAACTGGTCCCCTCCGTGCCCGGTGCCGAACCTCCGGTCATGGAAACCGGCACCCCACCGTCGGACGACGACCTCTCCGATCTCTACCAGCGCATCGAGCTGGACGACGAGGGGATCGCAGCCAGAGAGCCGGCGGCGCCCGGCAAGGCGGACGGGCTCCCAGCCTCCGGCGACGACGACCTCGACGACCTTGGGGCGGACGGACCCCGCTTCACCCTGGCGGAGCCGGCAGAGGAATCCTATGCCACCATTCCCGATCTGGACGACGATGTGGTTTTCAGCCTGGAAGACCCCCTGGACCAGGAAGGCCCATCGGTGAGCTTCGATGAGCCGGAAAAGGACAAATAACCTCGCTCAGCCATGGAGTGCCTCAGCCAAGAAAGAGACGGCCGGCTGACCCTTACCGTCTATGTCCAGCCCAAGGCATCGCAGAACCGCCTGGCCGGCCTCCACAACGGGGCGATGAAGCTTTGCATCACCGCCCCGCCGGTGGACGGCAAGGCCAACACCGCGGTGATCGCCTTCCTGGCCAAACTCTTCCGCCTTCCAAAATCACGGCTCACCCTTCACAGCGGCCACCAGGGTCGCACCAAACGACTGCTCATCGAGGGGCTCACCCTGGCCGAGGCCGAGGCGCTCCTCTCCGCCCAGCTTGACTGAGCAGCGGGGCCGTTATCCACTAGATGCTGGTGTGATTCGCATGGTGAGCCAGCATCCATAGGAAGCCCCGGACAACGACTCACCCGGCCGGGCTTCGGCTCCTCAAGATCGGATGGTGCGCGCCCCAGGCACCTCCGCCCACAGGTGAGGTATGATGATGGCCTAAAACCCATGACGCTGGCACCGTGGTGCAGACGCCGTACGTGCGGGAGATGGCGGCAGTACCCCTCAGAAATCGGCCTTAAGTCGATATCCGACGCCAACTTCGGTCAGAATGTAACGGGGACGGGTCGGATTCGACTCGATTTTGCGACGGAGGTTGCTGATGTTCACCCGCAATACATGGGGTTGTTCCAGGTAGGTACTGCCCCAGATCTCTCTGAGGATCTGCCGGTGAGTGAGAACCTTGCCGGCATGACTCACCAAAAGCCGCAACAGATCGTATTCTGTAGGGGTCAGCTGCACCTCCTTCCCTTGCACAAGAACCTTACGGAGACCAAGATCGACTTCAAGATCGCCGGCCCGATACACCGGCTCAGGCACCTTTTGCACGGCATGCCGCAGTGCCACGCGGATGCGGGCCAACAACTCGCCACTTCCGAAGGGTTTGGTCAGGTAATCGTCGGCCCCTGCGTCCAGAGCCCCTACCTTGTCATCCTCTCTTGCCCGCACCGAAAGGACAATGATCGGTACCGGTGACCACTCCCGAATCCTTCGGATCACCTCCCCCCCCTCCATATCCGGCAAGCCCAAGTCGAGAAGAACCAGATCCGGCCGAACCGTGGCGGTGGCCGCCAGTGCCAGCCGACCGTTCTCCGCCTGATGGACGCGGAATTCCGCCCCCTCAAGGATGGTCTTGAGGAAACGCTGAATTGCCGTCTCATCGTCAACCACTAAAATCTTGATAGGGTACTTCCGGTCTTCACGGCTGTCCATGCTCCGCCTCCGGGGCTAAAGATTGCAAAGGCAGCAGCGTGACAACTCTAAGTCCGCCGCCCGCCCGATTCTCCGCCGTGATACTGCCGCCGTGAGCTTCGACGATGCCTTTGCAGATGGACAACCCGAGCCCGGTTCCCCCTCTCCCTTCCGGCACAGGAACCTGATAAAATTTATCAAAAATCCGTTTAAGTTCAATGTCGGGAACGCCGCTGCCACGATCACTCACCTCAAGACGCAGAAAATCCCGTTCAAGACAGGCGCCAACCTCAATCGTGCCCGCCGCGGGCGTGAATTTGCTGCTGTTTTCCAAAAGATTGACCAAGACCTGCGTCATCAGCCCCATGTCCATCAAGACAAGGGGCAAATCGGAAGCCAAATCCAGTCGCACCTCCTGCCCTCCCAATCGCGACTCTATCTGGGCAAGAGCGCTGCCGATGAGATCCTGAACGTCGCATGGTTCTATCCGCAACTTCACCACTCCCGCCTCCAACCGGCTCATCTCCAGAAGATTGCCGACGAATCGGTTCAATCTATCGGCTTCACTGCACGCTGTCGCCATGAGTTCCCGATACGCCTGCTCGCCCAGCCCGCGCACCTCGTCCTTGAGACTCGTGAGAATGCCGGTGATGGTGGCCAGCGGCGAACGAAGATCGTGCGAGATGGAATTGAGCAGGGCGCGTTCCAGGTTCTCCTGGGTGGCCAGGATCTTGGCCTGTTCCGCCTTTTGGGAAAGCTGCACCCTCTCCAAGGCCATAGCCGCCTGGCTCGCAAATGCCTCCAACAGCAACCGCTGCGGCCTCGCGGCGTAATCACTCTCCCTGCTCAGGCTGACCCCCAGAACGCCGACGGTGGCGACCGCCGTTTTCAGGGGGAGGTAGAGGTATTTCGCGGAGCCTAAAGTCTCGGTGCCTCGCCCGGCGACCTGCTGGTTGCGAAACACCCAGCCTGCCACGGCCTTCTCCTTGCGGTCAGGGCGGGGGCCATCACCGCTGTCGATGAATTCCAGCTGATCGTCGATGGGCTGAAAAAACAAGGGCGCGGCGTTGAGGCTTTCACCGAGATTCCGGTGAACCGCCTTGAATATATTGTAGGTATCGGCGGCTACCGCCAGATCCCGGCTGAGGTAGTAAAGGCTGGCGGTCTGCACTTCGCGGCGCCGAAGCGCTTCGGCCCGCTCCCGGCTTCGGGCGACAAGGGTGGAGATCACCACTCCCACCGTGAAGAGCGCCAGAAAGGTCAGCAGATATTCCGTATCGGCAACCGCAAAGGTATAGTGCGGCGGCACGAAAAACCAGTCAAAGGCCAGTACGCCCAGGAATGCGGCCAGGATGGCGGGCAGGCGCCCCAACCGCAGCGCTGCCAGCACGACCGCCAAAAGGTAGACCATCACCATATTGGTGGGGGAGAAAAATGGGCTGAAAAGCTTGCACAGCAGGGTGGCGCCAAAGACCAAGGCCACGGCCTTAAGCTGGGCCGGCCAGGGAGAGAAGCGGCATGGCCGGGGAGGAAGATCCCGATTCTTCGCTTCCGGAGTGATACTGACCACGAAGACATCGATCCGGCCGCTCAAGCGGATGATCTGGTCCACCACCGGCGGCCGCAGCAGCTCCCGCCAGCGCGCCTTGGCCGGTTTACCGACCACCATTTTGGTCACATGGTGGCGTTCGGCGTAATCGACCAGGGTCTCGGCCACCGAGGTGGCAGAAACAGTGGCGACCTGGGCGCCCATATTTTCGGCGAGCCGCAGGTACCGCCAGATCCGCTCGCGATTTTCCCGGGAGAACTTGTCACTGTCGGGGGTTTCCACATAAACGGCATGCCAGGGGGCTTTCATTTCACTGGCCAAACGCCTGGTAATGCGTAACAAATTCTCGCTGAAGGGGCTGCCGCTGACACAGACCAGCAACTGCTCATTGGCGACATGCGGCGGTGCTTTCAGGGTGCGCATCTCCAGATAGCTGCGCATCTGCTCATCAACCCGGAGAGCGGTATGCCGCAGCGAGAGTTCCCGCAGGGCGATAAGGTTACCCTCCTGGAAAAACTTCGCCATTGCCTGCGCCGCCTGCTCCGGTACGTATACCTTGCCTTCCTGTAACCGCTGGAGGAGTTCGCCCGGGGTGATGTCTACCAGCTGGACCTCGGCGGCCTGGTCCAGCAGCAGATCGGGAACCTTCTCTCGAACCACGACGCCGGTGATCTGGGCCACCACATCGTTCAGGCTCTCGAAATGCTGAATATTGATCGTGGTATAGACATCGATGCCGCTGTCCAAAATTTCCAGGACATCCTGCCAACGCTTCTCATGGCGTGCCCCGGGAGCGTTGGTGTGCGCCAGTTCGTCAACCAGGGCAATGCGAGGATGGCGCGCCAGCACCGCATCAAGATCCATCTCGGCAAGCGGCACTCCCTGATAGTCGATCTCGGCGCGGCGCAAAACCTCCAACCCCTCCAGCAAGGCATCGGTTTCAGGCCGACCGTGTGACTCGACATAGGCCGCCACCACATCCACCCCTTCCTGGTGGCGCTGCCGCGCGACACTGAGCATGGTATAGGTCTTGCCGACCCCGGCGGCATAGCCGAGGAATATTTTGAGGGCACCCTTGGTGCTACCGGCCTCCGCAGCCCGGGCCAGCTTCAGCAATGCCTCAGGGGAAGGACGGTTTTCTTCGCGAACCGGCGTCATGGGTACAGTTTGTCCAGATCAAGGTTCAAGGCCAGCACGTTTACCCTCGGTTCGCCGAGGAATCCCCATTGGCGGTCTTCGACGTGGAAGGCCACCAGCCGTCGCAGCGCATCCTTGTCCATTCGCCGCGTCGCGGCCACCTCGGTCACCTGGGCCAAGGCTGCCGCAGGGGTGATATGTGGGTCAAGGCCGCTGGCCGAGGCCAACATCAAGTCGGCGGGAACGGCAACCCCGAGGTAGGCGGCACGATATGCCTCAATCCGGTTTGCGACCTGTTGCAAGAAGGCCGGATTCGTCGGCCCGAGGTTGGAACCACCGGAAGCCAGAGCGTTATATGGGTGGCCGCCGGTCGCAGAAGGGCGGGAATGGAAATAGCGATGGCCGGCAAACGGTTGACCGATCAAGGCCGAACCGATACAACGGTTCTCCCTGTCGGTAAGGATACTCCCGGACGCCTGGCGTGGAAAAAGAAGAGAGGCCATGGCCCCGGTCAGCAGCGGATACCCCCCGCCCAGGAGGAGGGTAGAAACCAGCAGGAAGAGCATGGCCGATTTAAGATCCTTCATACAGTCGATTCTCCCTTTCAGTCATAACACATTTCAGATGAAAACAGCGCACAACATATCGATCACCTTGATGCCGACAAAAGGCACCACCACGCCGCCCAGTCCGTAAAGAAGCAAACTGCGGACCAGCATCTTTTCGGCGGACATGGGGCGATATCTGGTGCCCTTGAGGGCAAGCGGGATGAGGAGCGGGATTACCACCGCATTGAAGATCACTGCCGCCAGAATGGCGCTCTGGGGGCTCGCCAGCCGCATGATGTTAAGCGCGTCAAGCTGAGGATAAATAGAAATCAAGGCCGCCGGGATGATAGCGAAGTATTTTGCCACGTCATTGGAGATGCTGAAGGTAGTCAGGTTGCCGCGAGTCATCAGGATCTGCTTACCGGTTTCGACAATATCCAGCAGCTTGGTGGGGTTACTGTCAAGATCGATGATGTTGGCTGCCTCACGGGCCGGCTGGGTGCCGGTGTTCATGGCCACAGCCACATCTGCCTGGGCCAGGGCCGGGGCATCGTTGGTACCGTCGCCAGTCATGGCCACCATATAGCCTGCCTGTTGATTCTCACGGATGAGCCGCAGTTTGTCCTCCGGCTTGGCCTGAGCGAGAAAGTCGTCGACCCGGGCTTCGGCGGCAATGGCCGCGGCGGTATGGGGGTTGTCGCCGGTAATCATTACCGTGCGGATCCCCATACTCCTGAGCTGTTGAAAACGTTCTTGGATGCCGCCCTTCAAGATGTCCTTCAGGTTGATAACCCCTAAGATATCGGCGTTACAACAGACCACCAGGGGGGTTCCGCCATTCTTGGCGATGGAGAGCACCTCCCTGTCCAGGCCGGCCGGGGGCGTGCCTCCTGCCCTTCCGACAAAGGCAATTATAGAATCGGATTCTCCCTTGCGGTAGCGCATGTCGCCGATATCACTTCCGGACAATCTGGTTTCGGCGCTGAACGGCACGACCTCGGCCCCGGGAGGCAGGGAGTGCAGGCGACGGTGGAAACGCTCCTTGGCCAACACCACGATGCTCCGCCCTTCCGGGGTTTCGTCCGCCAGTGAGGCCAGAAGCGCCGCCTCAACCAATTCCGCTTCGGAGTGGCCGCCGACCGGCACGAATGCCACCGCTTCGCGGTTGCCAAGGGTAATGGTGCCGGTTTTGTCGAGCAGCAGAACGCTGACGTCGCCGGCCGCCTCGATGGCCCGCCCGGAAAGGGCGATGACGTTTTTCTGGAAAAGGCGGTCCATACCGGCGATGCCGATGGCCGGCAACAGGGCGGCGATGGTGGTCGGCGCCAGGCAGACGAAGAGTGCCACCAGCACGGTAAGCGATACCGGGGCACCCTGGCCGCTGACCTTGGCGCTGTATATCGACAGCGGGCTCAGGTTCGCCACCACCAACAGGAAGACCACGGTGAGAGCGAGCAAGAGAACCTCAAGGGCAATCTCGTTGGGGGTCTTGCGGCGCTTGGCCCCCTCCACCATGGTGATCATCCGGTCCATGAAGGTTTCGCCAGGGTTGGCGGTAATCCGGACTACGATCGTGCCAGAAACCACCGTGGTGCCACCGGTTACCGCGCTCCGGTCACCACCGGACTCACGCACCACCGGAGCCGATTCGCCGGTCACCGCCGCCTCGTTGACCAGGGCGGCGCCGCTGACCACCTCGCCATCGCCGGCGATAAGCTCGCTCGCTTCGACCAGAATATGGTCATCCTTGCACAGCTGCTCGGCCAACACGACTTCGGTTCTCGCATCGGCCGTCGGGGCGGAAAGCCGCCGGGCCTGCACCTCGGTCCGGGTCTTGCGCATGGAGGCGGCACGGGCCTTGCCTCGCCCCTCTGCCAGGGATTCGGCAAAATTTCCAAAAAAGACGGTGAGCCAGAGCCAAAGGGAAACCAGGCCACTGAACCAGGCGGGATCCCCATGTTTGCCGCCCAAGGCGAAAAGGAAGTTTACTGAAGTGATGAACCCACCGATCTCGACCAGAAACATCACCGGATGACGCCAGAGCAGGCGTGGGTCGAGTTTGCGTAGCGCCCCCATCGAGGCTGAGCGCAATAGGACCGGCGAAAAGATAGAAAGGGGGGGCGGGACGTGTTTGGACATGGTTCCTCCTAAAAAATGACCGGCATCCACCCACGGCGGGGCAGTTACCGACCAAGTCTCATGATATCATCTTCAGCTGTTCGATCACCGGCCCCAGCGCCAGGGCCGGAAAGAAGGTCAGGGCACCAACGATGACGATTACCACCACCAGCCAGAGCGTGAAGGTCACCTTGTCGGTTGGCAAGGTACCGAGGCCGGGCGGGGAATACTTCTTGGCCGCCAAGGAGCCGGCCATAGCCAGACTGGCCAGGAGCGGAACATAGCGGCCTGCCAGGATGGCGGCGGCGGTCAGCAACCGATAGAAGAGGCTTGTCGCATCCAGGCCGGCGAAGGCGCTGCCGTTGTTGTTGGCGGCCGAGGCAAAGCCGTAGAGAATTTCAGAAAGGCCATGGGCTCCGGGATTCGCCCTGCCTGCCAAACCGGACGGCAAGAGCACCGCCGCGCCGACCAGAATCAGGACCAGTACCCCCGCAGTCAGCACTGTTCCCACCGCCAGCCACATCTCCCGAACCTCGATCTTCTTGCCAAGATATTCCGGGGTTCTGCCGATCATCAAGCCGGCCACAAAAACGGCGATGACGACAAAGGAGAGCATGGTATAGAGCCCAACGCCGACCCCACCAAAAACCACTTCACCCAGCAGCATCATCACCAGCGGCACCAAGCCGCCCAGCGGAGTCAAGGAATCATGCATGGCATTGACCGCCCCGCAGGAGGTGGCGGTGGCCAGGGAGCCAAAGAGCACGGAGCCGCCGACCCCGAACCGTACCTCCTTGCCCTCCAGATAAGGCCCGACCACCCCCATTTTTGTCACCAGAGGGTTGCCGGCGATTTCCGCCCTGTACATCACCCCAGCGGCAACGACGAGGAGGAACAGCATGGAATAAAACAGGGTTCTGCCTTGGCCGGGGTTACGGACCAACCGGCCGAAGGTGAAGGTCAGGCTGGCCGGAATCAAAAGGATCAACAGGCACTCGACGAAGTTGCTCAAGGGAGTGGGATTCTCGAAGGGATGGGCGGAGTTGGCATTGAAGAAGCCGCCGCCGTTGGTACCCAACTCCTTGATCGCCTCCTGGGAAGCTACCGGTCCCATGGGTATGACCTGTTCTCTGATGACGCCGGCACTGGTGGTTTGCGGCTGTAGGAGCGCCACGGCCTTATTGGCGCCGAAGTTCTGAAGCACCCCCTGCGAAACCAGAAAGAGCGCCACCACCAGTGAGAGCGGCAGCAGGATGTAGAGAACGGTTCGGGTCATATCCACCCAGAAATTACCGAGACGATGCGCGTTTTTCCGGACCAGACCGCGAATCAGAACGATGGCGACCACCATGCCGCTGGCGGCAGAGAGGAAGTTGTGCACCGCCAGTCCCGCCATCTGGGTAAGGTAGCTTACCCCGGTCTCGCCGGCATAGCTCTGCCAGTTGGTGTTGGTAACGAAGCTGATAGCGGTATTGAGGGCCATACCCCAAGAAGCGCCAGCCACCCGGTTGGGGTTGAGTGGTAATCCCCCTTGCAAGAGCAACAGCAGGAAAAGACTTGCCCCCATCACCCCATTAAGGATGAACAACGCCATGGCGTAACGCGTCCAGTCCATCTCTGCTCCATCGATCCGGCAAAAAAGATAGATCCCCTTTTCCAGAGGTGCCAAAAGAGGTGTAAGCGCGGTACTTTCCCCTTCATAAATCCGGGCCATGTAAAGCCCAAATGGTTTGGCCAGCAGGAGGATGGCTCCAAGAAAGGCCACAAACTGAATGAGTTCTGCGTAATGCATAGGAATCCCTCGGGAGGAAGCTTACCAACGGTTGGTTATGGGACGATTATCCTGAAGCTTGACGGAGAATACCATCCAGGGCATAAAGACAGGCTCAATACGAGGAGCGAAAGTATCAAAAAATTATCAAGATTGGGGAGATGGAACAGGTTGGGCGAGGGCGGACCGTCTCCCAGCCCGCCAGAGTTACACGCAGACCGTGTAAACGTTTCAGGAAACGACTCCTGGGAGGCTGGCGCCCCATCCCTCAGCGGCTACGCCGCGTACCTGCCGATACGGCTTGAGATTTGTATCTCTCTGGACTATCATGGCAAACTGCTCCAGTTGTCCCGGCGTAGCGAGGACGGGAAGCGCCGCAGAAGGTGTGTGTTCTTGTTGCGTCAATACCGCCCAGCTGTTGCGTCGCTTCAACCGTTTGCCCGCCAGGGCAATACCTGTTCGTCCGCTGGAGCGAAGCTGTCGTACCCCGACCAAAACATTTCATTGCGCATAAGATCCGCCGGCATGAACACCACCCGCATCGGGATTCTCTCCGACACCCATCTGGACGGCGCCACCGATTGGTTTCGCGCCCTTGCCGACCACTGCTTCGCCGACGCCGAGATGATCCTCCATGCCGGCGACCTCACCGATCTCGACGTTCTCAAGGTTTTTGGCGACCGCGAGGTCCACGCCGTGCACGGCAACATGTGCTCGGGCGCGACCTGCCGGGCCCTGCCCACCCACAAGACCATCGAGGTGGGCGGCTTCACCATCGGCCTGGTCCACCGGGTGGGCAACACCTACGACTTCGAAAACCGCCTCGTC
Organism: Desulfobulbaceae bacterium UBA5121; assembly: GCA_002414225.1. Lineage (GTDB taxonomy): Bacteria > Desulfobacterota > Desulfobulbia > Desulfobulbales > UBA5123 > UBA5123. The sequence continues at coordinate 30,820 of DHYV01000059.1, forward strand.
GAACTCTTCCCCGAGGCCGACTGCATCGTCTACGGCCACACCCACCGGGCGGTCTGCCACCGCATCGGCGGAGTGCTCTACTTAAACCCCGGCAGCTTCGGCTCCACCGGCCGGTACGGCGCCCTGCCCAGCTTCGGGATCATCGAGGTGGACGCAACCGGGGTGCGCGGCTCGCTTCACCAGATACAGTTCCGATGAAGACCCTTTGGGCGCCGTGGCGCATGGACTACGTTGAGGGCCGGGTGGGCCGGAGCACGGGCTGCATCTTCTGCGCCGCGCCGGACCGGCCCCACAGCCGCGAACACCTCATCCTCTCGCGCACCCCTCTCGCGGTGGTGCTCCTGAACCGGTTCCCTTACGCCAACGGCCACCTGCTGGTGGCCCCGGCCCGGCACGTCGCCGACCTCACCGAACTTAACGGAGAAGAGAACAGGGCACTCATGCAGAGTGTGCAAAAAAGTGTTACTATCCTCCGCAGCCATCTCGCCCCCCACGGCTTCAACATCGGCCTCAACCTAGGGAAGGTGGCCGGAGCCGGGATCAGTGCCCATCTCCACTGGCACGTCGTGCCCCGCTGGGAGGGGGACCACAACTTCATCACCGTGGTGGGCGAGGTGCGCACCGTGCCGGAACACATCGACAACACCTTTGACCGGCTGCTGGCCGACTTCCAGTCGCCAGCCTTTGCCTGCCAAGAGCCGACCGCGCCATGACCCAACCCGCCAAGATCACCCCGATGATGCAGCAGTACCTTGAGATCAAGGCGCAGCATCAGGACGCCATCCTTTTCTACCGGCTGGGTGACTTCTACGAGATGTTCTTCGACGACGCCGTCACCGCCTCCAGGGTGCTCGGCATCACCCTCACCTCGCGCAACGCGAAGGACGAGGAGGAACACCGGGTACCGCTCTGCGGTGTCCCCTACCACGCGGTCACCAACTACCTGGCCAAGCTGATCCGGGCTGGCTTCAAGGTAGCGGTCTGCGAGCAGGTGGAAGACCCCAAGGCGGCCAAGGGGGTGGTGAAGCGCGAGGTGGTGCGGGTGGTGACCCCGGGGCTGGTCACCGAGGAACAGCTCCTGGACGACAAGGAGAACCGCTATCTCGCCGCGGTCTGCCGCAAGGGCAAACTCTGGGGCTTAAGCCTGCTCGATCTCTCCACCGGCGAGTTCCTGGTGAGCGAACGCGAGGAGTTCGCCGAACTCCTGGACGAACTGGCCCGCATGGCCCCCTCGGAGATCCTCTTTCCCGAAGAGACGGCGCGCGACGACGCCGGGGCCGCCCCCCTTGACCGGGCCCTGGCCGAGGCGGTACCCGGCGGCTGCCGAACCCCGCGCTCCGAGGCGAGCTTTTACCCGGAAACGGGCCGCCAGGCCCTCCTCGACCACTTCAAGGTGGCCAACCTCGCCGGTTTCGGCTGCGAGGGGCTCAAAGCCGGCTCCGCCGCCGCCGGCAGCCTGCTCCTCTATCTCCAGGAAACCCAGAAATGCGATCTGGGCCACATCGAGCGGCTCACCCCCATCGAGTTCGACCGGGTGCTGCTCATGGACGACTCATCGCGCCGCAACCTGGAACTCACCCAGACCATTGTCGGCGGCAAGCGCGAAGGATCACTGCTGGCCACCCTGGACCTCACCGCCACCCCCATGGGGGCGCGGCTGCTCAAAAAAAACCTCCTCCTGCCCCTCCAGGACCCGGCCGCCATCGGCCAGCGGCTGGACACGGTGGAAACACTCTATCTTGACGGCTTCCTCCGCGAGAACTTACGCGAACTCCTGGGCCAGGTCTATGATCTCGAACGGCTCAACGGCCGGGTGGTGCTGGGCAGCGGCAACGCCCGCGACCTCACCGCCCTCCGGGTTTCACTCGAACAACTGCCGCGCTTGAAAACGCTCCTGGCGCCCCGCCGGGGGCTGCTCGCCGCCATCGGCGCCGACATGGACGAACTCGCCGACCTGCGCGAGCTGCTCGCCGACGCCATCCGCGACGACGCGCCGGTGACCCTGCGGGAGGGCAACCTGATCCGGCCCGGCTACCACGCCGAACTCGACGAGCTGGTGGCCATCCTCCGCGACGGCAAGTCGCTCATCCTGGGACTTGAGGCCCGGGAACGGCAACGCACCGGCATCAACAGCCTCAAGATCCGCTTCAACAAGGTCTTCGGCTATTACTTGGAAGTGAGCAAGGCGCAACTCGCCAACGTACCCGAGGACTACCTGCGCAAGCAGACCCTGGCCAATGCCGAGCGGTTCATCACCCCGGAATTGAAAGAATTCGAAGAAAAAGTCACCGGCGCCGAGGAACGGCGCCTGGCGCTCGAGTACCGGCTGTTCTGCGAAGTCCGCGCCCGGGTGGCGGCGGCAAGCTCCCGCATCCTCGCCGCCGCCGGCCACATCGCTCAGGTCGACTTCTTCTGCTGTCTTGCCGAGGCGGCCCACAAGTACCATTACACCAAGCCCCGGGTCACCGACGGCGAGGCCATCGTGATCAGCGAGGGCCGCCACCCGGTGATCGAGCGATCGCTGCCGGCCGGCCGTTTCGTTCCCAACGACATCCGCCTCGACCAGACCGCAAGCGAGATGCTGATCATCACCGGCCCCAACATGGCCGGCAAGTCCACGGTGCTCCGCCAGACCGCGCTGATCACCCTGATGGCCCAGATGGGCTCCTTCGTGCCGGCCGCCGAGGCCGAAATCGGTGTTGTCGACCGGATCTTCACCCGGGTAGGGGCCATGGACAACCTGCGCCGTGCCCAGTCCACCTTCATGGTTGAGATGAACGAAACCGCCAACATCCTCAACAACGCCACCGAACGCAGCCTGGTGATCCTCGACGAGATCGGCCGCGGCACCAGTACCTTCGACGGGCTTGCCATCGCCTGGGCCGTGGCCGAGGAGCTGGTCAACAAGAACGGGCTGGGGGTCAAGACCATCTTCGCCACCCACTACCACGAACTCACCGAACTCGCCCGCACCTCGCCCCGGGTGAAGAACTTCAACATCGCGGTGCGGGAGTGGAACGACACCATCATCTTTCTCCACAAGCTCATGGAAGGCGGCACCAACCGCAGCTACGGCATCCAGGTGGCCGCACTCGCCGGGGTGCCTGCCCGGGTGGTTGCCCGGGCCAAGGAACTCCTCCACAACATCGAGCAGGGCGAGTTCACCCGTCACGGCGAACCGCGGATCGCCACCGCCCCCGGCCGGACCAGCACGCAGGCCCATCCCAGCCAGTTGTGCCTTTTCGCGCCCAAGGATGATCCGATTCGGGAGAAACTCGCCGCGGTGCGGCCCGACCAGATGACCCCGCTCGACGCCTTGAACCTCCTCTACGAGATGAAAAAACTTGCCGATGCGTAATCATCCTCTCTTGAAGCATCTACTCCTGCCTGCCCTGCTCCTGGCCCTGTTGCTGCCGTTCTCTCCGTCAACCGTCGCGGCCGCGGCCGGCAAGTCGCCCCAGCCGCAGCCGTTGCTTGCCAAGCGCTACCAGATGGCCAAGGCCAGGTTTCACAACCTCATCATGGCCGACGCCAAGGGACACAACCCGGCGGCCTGGCAGGAGTTGGCCAAGCGATTTAACGCCATTGCCAATGCCGACCGCAGCAAGACCCTTGTTCCCGGCTGCCTTTTCTTCCTTGCCGAACTCCACGAGGAACAGGCCCGCCGCTTCGGCAAACCGGCGGAATTCGGCACGGCCATCACCCTCTACCGGGAGCTTGCGGACCGTTTCCCCCGTCATCCCCTGGCCGATGATGCCCTCCTTGCCATGGGCCGCATCTACCAGGAGGACAAAAAGGATCTCGATGCCGCCGGCCGCACCTATGCCCGGCTGGTGGCCCTCTACCCCGATGGCGACCAGTATCAAGAGGCCGCCAGTCGATTGCGGGAGCTGAAGGAGGCGGACATGGCGGCGCCGTCGTCACGTCCCGGGGCCCCCGCTGCGGCTGAAGCGGCGCCAGTCGCCACGGCTGCTCATCCCGCGTCGTCGAAGGTCGCCCGGCCAGCTGGTACGGCTGCGCCATCGACGCCACATGCGGCGGCCAAGGCCCAGGCGCCACCCGACGCAGCCCCGTCCCTGGGGGACATGGCCACCCTCCAGCCCCTCAAGCACTGGTCCAACAACGACTATACCCGCATCGTCATCGAAACCTCCAAGGAGATCGACTACCGCAAATCCCTGTTACCCAGGAACGGCGACCTGCCCCGCCGCCTCTATATCGATCTGGCCAACTGCCGCCTCACCCCGGACCTCGCGCTCTCCATGCCCATCGGTGACGGGCTGCTCCGGCGGGTGCGTACCGCTCAGTTTTCGCCTGATACCGTCCGGGTGGTGCTCGACATCGAGTCCATCTCCGACTATAAGATCTTTACCCTGAGCGACCCCTTCCGGGTGGTGATCGACGTCACCGGCGACCGTTCCAAGGAAGAAAAGCGTCAGGCCAGGAAAACGGTAAAGGATCACGTCGAGCCGGGCAGGAAACTGCCGGACTCGGCCCCCAGTCTTGCCCGGCAACTGGGACTCGGTATCCACAAGGTGGTCATCGACCCTGGCCACGGCGGCAAGGATCCCGGCGCCATCTCGCCCTTCGGTGTCATGGAGAAGGACGTCACCCTGGCTGTTGCCAAGCAGGTGGCTGCCATCCTCCGTGACCAGCTCCACTGCCAGGTGGTCATGACCCGGGATCGCGACGTCTTCGTCCCCCTTGAGGAACGAACCGCCATCGCCAATACCAGCAAGGGCGACCTCTTCCTCTCCATCCACGTCAACTCCGCGCCCCAACCCGACGTCCGCGGCATCGAAACCTATTTCCTCGACCTGGCCCGCGGCAAGGACGCCATGGAGGTGGCGGCCCGGGAAAACGCCACCTCGGCCGGCCAGATGAGCAACCTCCAGTCGATTCTCACTGACCTCATGCAGTCCACCAAGATCAACGAGTCGGCCAAGCTCGCCGAATGCGTGCAGGAAAAGATGATCTCCGGCCTCTCCTGCCACTACAAACAGATCCACGACCTGGGGGTCAAGCGCGCCCCCTTCGTGGTGCTCATCGGCGCCCAGATGCCTTCGGTGCTTACCGAGATCGCCTTCCTGAGCAACCCCATCGAGGCCCGCCGCCTCAAGGATCCGCAGTATCTTACCGACGTGGCCCAACAGATCGTTGCCGGGGTTTCCACTTACGCCGACCAGCTCAACCTCGCGAGTTTCCAGCCCCGCTGACGACTACCCCCCCCCCCCTCACCACGCCGCCAGGGTTACCGCCACCCCCCTTGGCGGAAGCAATGTGATGAAACCGGGCATGGGGGGGGCGGGGAAAGCGGCAAGGGGATACGGAAATCCCTCTTTGGCAAGCGGTTGCAGGTACCGCAGGTGAGCGACCGAAGAAAGGCAGAAGGTGCGGTCCGAGGTGACCGCTTGCGGTAGGAGCGGCAACGCCTCATATCCGCTTCCTGTTCGTCGGGCCAGCCGCTCGGGAGTCACTCCTGCCTTCGGCTTCCTCCAGATTCCCAGTCACCTGCGACACCCTTGCCGTTCGGCTAACCCTTCCCCTTGCCTGGCAGGTAGAGGACTTGCACCTCCAAGTGAGGGCGCCCTGCCGGGCCACAAAAAAAAACTCCCCACCCGCCGACGCGGGGGGGAGTCTGTCAGCGAAACAGGATTCAGGAATACTATTCTTTCTTTACCCGACCTTCCTTGAGGTCGCGGCCTTCGAGATAACGGATGATCGACTCGGCCGCTTCCTTGGCCTGGAACACCGCCTTGGCAACCGTCTGGGGGCCGAGCACCGCGTCGCCCCCGGCGAAAACTCCTTCCCTGGAGGTCTGCATGGTCACCTCGTCAACCACGAAGGTGCCCCAACGCGCCAGGGCCAAATCAACGCCCTTGTTCACCGTGGGATCCATGTCCTGGCTGATGGCGGGAATAATCGCGTCGGCCTCGATCATGAAGTTGGAGCCCTCCTGGGGCACCGGCCGGCAGCGGCCCGAGGCGTCGCATTCGCCGAGTTGCATGCGGATGCACTCGATCCTGGAAAGCTTGCCGTTTTCGCCGTGAATCTTCACGGGGGCCGCGAGCATCTCGATCTTCACCCCTTCCTCTTCGAGATGGTGGACCTCGGCCTGGGAGGCTGGCATCTCCGCCTTGGTGCGGCGGTAGAGGATGAATACCTTGTCCGAACCGGTGCGGAGCGCCGTGCGGGCGCAGTCGATGGCCACGTTGCCGCCCCCAACCACCACCACGTTGCGGCCAAGATTCAGTTTCTCGCCCAGATTCACCCGGCGGAGGTAGTCAACGCCGTGCAGCACGCCGCCAAGCTCCTCGCCCTCGATACCGAGCTTGCGGCTCAGGTGGGCGCCGACCCCGATGAAGACGGCGTCAAAGCCATTGGCAAGAAGATCCTGCACCGTCTTGTCCTTGCCGATGGCAACCCCGGTTTCGATCTCCACCCCGCAGTTGCGGAGCGCATCGAACTCGGCTTCGATGATATCCCGGGGCAACCGGTAGGCAGGAATACCCATGCTCAGCATACCACCCACGGCCGGCAGACTTTCGAATATGGTGCAGGGGTAACCGGCATGGGCGAGATGGAAGGCCACGGTCATCCCGGCCGGACCGGAACCAACAACGGCTACCTTCTTTTCCTTGGGCACGGCGCAGGGCTTGAGCATGCTCTTGCCATTGGCCACCATCCAGTCCACCAGATAACGCTCGATCATGCCGATGGCCACCGGCTCGCCCTTCTTGCCGCGGATGCACGACCCCTCGCACTGGAACTCATGGGGACAGACCCGCGAACAAATGGCCGGCAGGGAGTTGGTTGCCCGGTCTTTCCAGTAGGCGTCCTCGATCTTGCCCTCGCGCAGGAGGGCAATGAAGCCGGGGATATCGTTATGGATGGGGCAGCCCTCGCGGCACTTGGGCTTCTTGCACTGCAGGCAGCGCTCCGCCTCCTTGAGCACCGTGTCGTGGTCAAAGCCGGAAACCACCTCGTTAAAGTTGGTGACCCGCTCCGCGGGCTTGAGTTCGGTGGCCTGCTGCCGGGGAAGGGCCATGCGTTCCTTGGCGTCCATGAAATTCCTCCTCAGAAAAAAAGCGTGCCCGCGACCGCATCAGGCCACGGGACTGTTTTCAGTTAAAAAATATCATCAATACAGGGCGTTATAAATTCGGCCACTTTAATATGTTTTGGGATTCATTTCACCAACAAACCTTTTAGCTTGGCGAAATCGCTGACCTTGCCAATAATTCTTTCCATAAAATAACGGGTGGTTAGTCGATGATCTTTTCCGGGAAAAAAATTTCACGTGGTGACTTTTTATGCTAGACTATTCCTAATTTATCTACTGAAACGTTCACTTAAAAAGAACATCCTGCTTTTCTTCCCATTTCCAATGGAATCATCATGAAGGCTGAATTTATAAATCCTTTTCTGCATGCCACCAAGAACGTTCTGGAGACTATGGCCCAGACGCCGGTCAGTGCCCAGAAACCAAAATTAAAGGACGGCACAACAACTTACGGCGAGGTCACCGGGATCATCGGCATGGCCTCGGAAACCGTCTCCGGGACCATGGTGGTCAGTTTTTCAGAAAAATGCATTCTCAAGATCGTCGGCAACATGCTGATGGAAGAACCCAAACCAAAAATCGATGATGAAATCGTCGATGCGGTGGGCGAACTCACCAACATGATCTGCGGCGGCGCTAAAGCAGAGCTTGCCAAACTCAATCACAAGTTCGACTTGGCCACCCCCACCATGGTGGTTGGCCGGGGTGTTGAGATTTCCCACTATTCCAATGAACCGACCCTGGTCATCCCCTTCCACACCGAAGCCGGCGACTTTGTCATCGAAGCAAATCTGAGCGAGAAAGCCTGAAAACGTTTTTTCGTCTGCACGTCCAGAGCACCGCACCCTTGCTCTGGACGTGCCTGTCGCCGTGCCCGCGTTGCCGGTGCGGCATCTAGCACCTCCCCCTGATCCCGGACCCGCCAACAACAAAAAAAAGGCCGTACCCTTTCCAGGGCACGACCTTTTTTGCTGGGCTAAACGCGAGCGAGACAGACGCCGGATTAACGGCAAATCCTATCTGGCCTCACGCTGCGCCGCCTTGATCCGGGACAGGGCACGCTGAAGCGCTGCTTCGGCGCGAACCCGGTTGATATTTTCCTGATGGGACTGTGCCTGGGCCAGACGCTTCTCGGCCCGTTCCTTGGCGCGCAGTGCCCGGTCGACGTCGATCTCACCACCCCGCTCCGCCGCTTCCACCAAGAAGGTCAGCTTGTTCTTGGAGACCTCGCAGAAACCGCCGCTTACCATCATCAGCTCCTGGTTGCCATCCCTGCGAAAGGAAAGCACGCCGGTCTTGATGGTGCTCAAAAACGGAGCATGATTGGCCAGGACGCCGAATTCGCCGCCATATCCGGGGGCGGTGACGATGTCCACGGCATCGCTGAAAACGGCACCCTTGGGAGTGACCACTTCTAATTGTAACTTCTCAGCCATTGGTATCCCTCTGTGTGCATGACGGGGTCAAAGGATGGAGACGAGCGGCGCGGCCGCTCGGGGCGCACACCGCTCGTTCCGAGGCTATCACCCGTTACTGGTCTTAGGCCGCAGCCTTCTCCTTGTTGGCCTTCTCGATGGCCTCCTCGATGGAGCCCACCATGTAGAAGGCGGTCTCGGGAAGGTCGTCATGCTTGCCTTCGAGGATCTCCTTGAAGCCGCGCACGGTGTCCTCAACCTTCACGTACTTGCCGGCCATACCGGTGAAGACCTCGGCAACGGTGAAGGGCTGGGAGAGGAACCGCTGCACCTTCCGGGCGCGGGCAACGGTCATCTGATCCTCCTCGGAGAGTTCGTCGGCACCGAGGATGGCGATGATGTCCTTCAGATCCTTGTACTTCTGAAGGGTTACCTGCACGCCGCGAGCGGTGGCGTAGTGCTCCTCGCCAACGACGTTGGGGTCGAGGATACGGGAGGTGGAGTCGAGCGGATCCACCGCCGG
>DHYV01000059.1:39910-47198 GCA_002414225.1 Desulfobulbaceae bacterium UBA5121
CTGGGTGAAGCGGAAGATGTTGTCAACGAAGAAGAGCACGTCCTGGCCTTCCTCGTCGCGGAAGTACTCGGCAGCGGAGAGACCGGTAAGGGCGACGCGCGAACGGGCTCCCGGGGGCTCGGTCATCTGGCCGTACACCAGAGCCGCCTTGGGAAGAACGCCGGACTCTTTCATTTCGCGGTAGAGGTCGTTGCCCTCGCGGGTACGCTCGCCAACGCCGCAGAAGACCGAGATACCACCGTGGTGCATGGCGATGTTGTTAACCATCTCCATCATGATAACGGTCTTCCCGCAACCGGCACCGCCGAACAGACCCATCTTGCCACCGCGGGGGAAGGGAACCAGCAGGTCGATAACCTTGATGCCGGTTTCAAGAACCTTAACCTCGGTATCCTGCTCGGTGAACTGGGGAGCAGGCTTGTGGATGGGCCGCTTCTTGTCGGAAGTGATGGCGCCGAGGCCGTCCACGGGACGCCCGACCACGTTCATGATCCGGCCAAGGGCCGGAGTACCGACCGGGATCTCGATGGGTGCGCCGGTGGCCTTGACCACCTGGCCGCGCATCAGACCGTCGGTCTGATCCATGGCCACGCAGCGACAGACGTTGTCGCCGAGATGCTGGGCAACCTCGATAACAAGATTGTCCTCTTGGTCGCTGATGCCCTTGTTGGTCACATAAAGGGCGTCCATAATCTCCGGCAGCTGACCCGGCTCAAACTCCACGTCGACAACCGGGCCGATAACCTGCACAATTTTTCCGTTCTTTTGATCACTCATATGCCAACCTGCCTCCTCAGCATCGTGTCTATTTCTTGATCGTCAGGTGGCGGCAGGAAGGCCATGTGCCTCAAACCATCCACGCTGAACTCGCTCTATTCGCTGACTATCCCTTCAATGCCTCGGCACCGCCGACGATATCCATCAACTCGCCGGTAATACCTGCCTGCCTGGCCTTGTTGTAGATCAAGGTCAAGCTGCTGATCATGTCCCTACATGCGCTGGTGGCGTTGTCCATGGCGGTCATCCGAGCCGCCTGTTCGCTGGCGCCGACCTCGAGCATGGCATGGTAAACCATGACGTTGAGGTAAAGGGGCAACAGCACGTCCATGATCTCGGTGGGGCTGGGCTCATAGATGTAATCGCCTGCCGCGCCTTGGGCAGCCTCTTCCCCACCCACCGGCTGTACCGGCAGAAGCGATTCCTCCACCGGCCGCTGCACGGCCACACTCTGGAACTTACCGTAGATAATGCTGACGGCGTCTGAGCCGCCTTCCAGGAAGTTGGCCGCCGCGTCCTGGGCAATGGCGCGGGCGTTGAACATCTGGAAGTTCCCCATGATATCGGGGTAGGACTGACGGATCAGCCCGAACTTCCGGAAGTAGTTACGGCCCTTCTTGCCCACGCAGACCAGGCTGACCTTCTTGCCTGCGGCCTGGTACTTGGCGATGAGCTTTTCGGTCATCTTCAGGATGTTGGAATTAAAGCTGCCGCACAGGCCGCGGTCGGAGGTGACGACGATCAACTCGATGGTCTTGACGTCACGCTTCTCCATGAGCGGGAACTGCCCGGAGTCCATGTTGGCGGAGAGGCTTCCCATCGCAGCGTTGAACTTCTCGGTGTAAGGCCGGAAGTCCTCCATCTTCTGCTGGGCGCCCCGGAGCTTCGCAGCCGCGACCATGTTCATGGCCTGGGTGATCTGCGAGGTCTTTTTCACGCCTCCGATTTTAGTTTTGACTTCCTTCAAACTCGGCATGGTATCGCCCTCTGCTTAGTTGAGGCCCTTGGTTGCCTTGAAAGAACTGACGAAGGCGCTGATCGCTTTCTTCATCTTCTCTTCCAGGGTGGCGTCAATGGCCTCCTTCTCGCGGAGGTCGTCAAAGATGGAGGGCTCATTCTGCGCGATGTGCTCGTAAAGGCCCTTCTCGAAGTCACCAAGGGTATTGACCGGCAGGGAATCGAGGAAACCCTTGGTGCCGGCGAAGAGGATGGTTACCTGCTTCTCCATGGGCAGCGGTTGATACTGGGGCTGCTTCAAGATCTCCACCAGACGCTCGCCACGGGTAAGCTGCTGCTGGGTGGCCTTGTCGAGATCGGAACCGAACTGGGCAAAGGCGGCCAGCTCGCGGTACTGGGCGAGATCGAGGCGGAGGGTACCGGCCACCTGCTTCATCGCCTTCACCTGAGCGGCGCCACCGACGCGGGATACCGACAAACCGACGTTGACCGCCGGACGGATACCGGAGAAGAAGAGGTTCGGCTCAAGGTACACCTGGCCGTCGGTAATGGAGATAACGTTGGTGGGAATAAAGGCGGATACGTCACCGNNGCCTGGGTCTCGATGATCGGCAACGCGGTGAGGGAGCCGGCGCCCAGCTCGTCGCTCACCTTGGAAGCACGCTCCAGCAACCGGGAATGGTTGAAGAAGATGTCGCCCGGGAATGCCTCACGTCCCGGCGGACGGCGGAGCAGCAGGGAGAGCTCGCGGTAGGCGACCGCCTGCTTGGAAAGATCGTCGTAGATGATCAGGGCATGCTGACCGTTGTCACGGAAGTACTCGCCCATGGCGCAGCCGGCGAAGGCGGCGATGTACTGGAGGGGGGCCGGGTCGGAAGCACAGGCGGCGACCACGGTGGTGTACTCCATGGCGCCGTGCTTGCGGAGGGCCTCGACCACCAGGGCCACGGTGGACTTCTTCTGGCCGATGGCGACGTAGATGCAATGCACGTCGGTGTTCTTCTGAGCGATGATGGCGTCGACGCAGAGGGCGGTCTTGCCGATCTGACGGTCACCGATGACCAGCTCGCGCTGGCCGCGGCCCACCGGGGTCATGGCGTCGACGGCCTTGGAACCGGTGTAGCAGGGCTGGTGCACCGACTTACGGGCGATAACGCCGGGGGCGAGAACCTCAATCTTGCGGGACTCCTTGGCGTTGATCGGTCCCTGGCCGTCGATGGCGAGGCCCACGCCGTCAACGACGCGGCCTTCCATCTCGGGACCGACCGGAACCTCGGCGATCTTGCCGGTCCGTTTGACCACGTCGCCTTCCTTGATCTTGCGGACGTCACCGAGGACGGCGCAACCGACGTTGTCGCTTTCCAGGTTGAGGGCCAGGCCGAGGATGCCGCCCGGGAACTCGAGGAGCTCCATAGCCATGCAGTTTTGAACACCATGGACGCGAGCAATACCGTCACCAACCGAGATAACGGTGCCGGTCTCGCTCAGATCGACTTTGTTTTCGTAGTCCTTGATCTGCCCCTTAATGATTTGACTGATCTCTTCGGCTTTGATCTGCATTGTTCTATTCACTCCCCTTAATGGATTCTTTTAAACCAGCGAGTTGTGTCTTGATGCTCCCGTCCAGCACCAAGTCCCCTACCTTTGCAATAATTCCGCCCAAAATCGATGGATCGACCTCGGCCTTCAGCACCACCGACTTGGAAGTGATCTTCTCAAGGGTCGCCTTGATCTTCACCTGCAAGTCAGCGGATAGCTCGGTAGCGGAAACAACCGTTCCCTGGCACACATTTCGATCCTCATCCACCATGGCCTGGAACACCTCGGCGATGTCGGGAAGGACATCGGCCCGCTTCTTCTGAACCAGCAGGTTGAGGAAGTTGCCCATCTCCTGGGTGGTACCCAATGCCTGGACCAGATGCTCCATGACCTTGGCCCGCACATCCAGCGGATACATGGGGTTGGTCAGGGCGTCCCGCACCTCGGGGGTGCTGGCATACAGCTCGGCCATCTCCCCAAGCGCCTTGGTGTAGTCGTCAAATGCGCCAAGCTCTTTCCCCACGGCAAAGAGCGCTTTGGCGTAACGCTTGGCTAAAATCGTGTTTTTCACTGCAGACCTCCCACCCTGTCAAGGTACTCGGCAACCAGCCTGTCCTGGTCGGCGGGCTGAAGATTCTTGCGGATCAGCTCCTCGGCCATGACAGCGGCCTGGTCGGCGACATCGGCCCGCAGCCGCTGCTTGGCTACGGCCATCTCGTGCTGGACGGCCATCTCGGCCTGACGCTTGATATCGCCGGCGGCGCGATGGGCCTCGGCGATGATCCGCTCCTTCTCGGCTTCGGCCTGGGCCACGGCGCCCTCGACGATGCGTTTGGCCTCGTCGTCAATACCGGAGAGCTTGGCCTCGTATTCCTTATAGAACCGCTCTGCCTCGGCTTTGCGGGCCTCCAGCTCCTCGAACTGCTCCTTGATCGACTCCCGCCGGGTCCGTAGACCGTTGGCAATGGGCTTGCTGGCAAACTTCACCAGGATGATCACCAAGCCGATGAAGTTCAACGTCCGCCACAAGAGATCCTTGAGTTTCTCCGGGGTCACGCTGGCATGGTGCTCCCCGCCATGCGCCACGGCCCCGTGCGCCGCCTCAGCCGCTCCGTGCGCCATCTCGCCGCCGGAGGCATAGAGCGCTCCGGCCGCGACCAGTACGCCGGCGACCGCCAGGGCAGCAAGGCCAAACTTTGCCCACTTCCTGTTTGTCTTCATCTTAGAGAGACCTCCCCAAAATTTTACCCGCCATCTCGCCTGCGAACCCGTCGATCTGGCCCTGCAACTGCTGCTGGGCACTGGCAAACTGAGAGGCGATCTGAGCAAGTTGCTCCGCCTTGGCGGCATCGGCTTCCTTGCGGACCTTGGCGAGTTCCTCGCTGCCGACTGCCTGAGCCGCGCCACGGGCCTCGTCGAACTTGGCCTTCGCCACGGCACGCGCTTCCCGCATCTTGCGCTCGAAATCTTCGAGCCGCATCTGGGCGTTCTTCTTGAAATTCTCGGCATCCTCACCAAGCTCGGCCATCTTCTTCTTGCGCTCTTCCAGGATGGTCCGGACCGGCCGATAGAGAACTGCATTCATGATCACGATGAGGATCAGCATGTTCACAATCTGGATCGGCATGGTAATGTCAATATCAATCATCGCCCCGCTCCCCTTGAATTAAAAAAAATTAAAACCGGCCGCATAGCCGGAAATGAATGATCGTTCATAATTTACCAGGGTTTTACTAATCCATATTCCAGGGGCTGTCAACATTTTTATAGGCAGGCCGACGCCGAGCCACCGCGCACCCCGTTTCTTCCGTAAACCGCCTGTTTTCAGCGCCTTCTGCCCTCATTCGCCAGCCTGCGCGGCCACAATCCCGGCCACCGCGGCGATGGCCGAGGGAAGCTTCGCCACCTCGGTACCGCCGGCCTGGGCCATATCGGGCCGACCGCCGCCGCCGCCACCCACCAGTGCCGCCACTTCCTTGACAATGGCGCCGGCCTGGAACCGCTTGGTGAGATCCTTGCTCACCATGACGAGCAGGGCCACCTTGCCGTTAAATACCCCGCCGAGCACGGCAATGCCGCTGCCCAGCTTGTCCCGCACCCGGTCACCCACCTCCCGCAGGGTCTTGGGGGAGTCGAGTTCCACCTCGAGCGCCACCACCTTGACCCCGGCCACGGTGGGTGCCTCCTGCACCACCCGGTCGAGGTCGGCCAAGGAAAGGGCGGCGGCAAGTCGGCTCACCTCCTTTTCAAGCTCCTTCTGGCGGGTGAGCAATTTTTCAATCCGTCCCTTAAGCTCGCCGGCAGTGGCGTTGAGCAGCTCGCCCAGCCCCGCCAGCTCCGCCTCGGCGGTCTGGAAACGGGCAAAGGCGTCGCTGCCGGTCACCGCCTCGATGCGGCGCACACCGGCGGCAATACCGGTCTCGGTGACGATCTTGAGCAAGCCGATGGCGCCGGTGGCCGCCACGTGGGTGCCACCGCACAGCTCACGGCTGTAATCGCCGATGGAGACCACCCGCACCGCGGCACCGTACTTCTCGCCAAAGAGCGCGGTGGCGCCGCCGGCAATGGCCTCGTCACGGCTCATCACCGCGGTGGCGACCTGCGTGTTGCGCCGGATCTCGTCGTTGACCCGCTGCTCGATGTCGCGCAGCTCATCGGCCGAGGCAGGCGAAAAATGAGTGAAATCGAAACGCAAGCGGTCCGGCTCCACCAATGATCCCGACTGCTTGACATGATCGCCCAGCACCGCCCGCAGGGCCGCCTGGAGCAGGTGGGTGGCGGTGTGGTTGGAGGCGATGCGCTGCCTGCGGCCCTCGGCCACCAGGAGTTCCACCTCCTCCCCCACCCCGATTTCGCCCGCCACCATTTCGGCATGGTGGACGATCAACCCCTCGCCCGCGCTCACCGTATCGGTGACCCGGGCCCGGCCATTGGCGCCGACGATCTCGCCGCGGTCGCCGCGCTGGCCGCCGGACTCGGCATAGAAAGGGGTCTGCGGCGCCACCACCAGGATTTTTTGCCCTTGGCCGGCCCGTTTCACGGCAACACCGGAATCGGCCGCCACCAGGCCGGAAATGGCCGCCCTGACCGCGCAGGTTTCGTAGCCCAGGAAGGTACTCTTGGCCCCCTGCTCCACCAGTGCCCGCAGGCCGGCCGGCAGCTCGGCAAGGCCGCCTCCCTTGCGGGCGAGCTTGGCCCGCTCGCGCTGCCCGGCCATGGCGGCGTTGAATCCCGCCTCATCAACGGCAAGCCCCCGCTCAAGCGCCACGTCACGGACGATGTCCACCGGAAAGCCATAGGTATCGTAAAGCTTGAAGATGAAGTCGCCGGCCACCGGCACCTCGCCGCCGGCCAGGCGGTCGAGTTCCTCCTCGAGCATGGCCAGGCCGTGATCCAGGGTTTCGAGGAAACGCTCCTCCTCGTTCAGACAGACCTTGCCGAGCAGCCCCAGGGTTTCTTCAAGATGGGGATAGGCGCCCTTCATCAGCTCGGTCACCGTGGCGGTGACCTCGGCGAAGAACGGCTTGTCAAAGCCCAGGGCGCGGCCAAAGCGGATGGCCCGCCGCATGATACGCCGCAGCACGTAGCCGCGGCCCTCATTGGAGGGCAGCACGCCGTCGGCCACCAGGAAGGTGGTGGCACGGCTGTGGTCGGCGATGACTCGCATGGCCATGTCGTCTTTGCCGTTCACGCCGTACCGCTTGCCGGCCAGTTCGCCGATCTTGGCAATCAGGGGGGCGAAGAGATCGGACTCGAAGTTGCTGTGCACCCCCTGCACCACGGCGCTGATCCGCTCGAGCCCCATGCCGGTGTCGATGCTGGGCTTGGGCAGCGGGGTGAGCGTGCCGGTCTCGTCGCGGTAGAACTGCATGAAGACCAAATTCCAGAGTTCGAGATAACGGTCGCAGTCGCAGCCCGCCTTGCAGTCCGGCTTGCCGCAGCCAACCTCGGGCCCCTGGTCGATCAGGATCTCGGAGCACGGGCCGCAGGGACCGGTATCGCCCATGGCCCAGAA
>DHYV01000052.1:0-9189 GCA_002414225.1 Desulfobulbaceae bacterium UBA5121
CACATGTTGAGGCAGCAGGCCAGGGCGACCTTCACCTTGGCGGGCAGGCTCATGCTGGTGAAGTAGCCGAACAGCTCGTCCATGACCGCCTTGACCACGCCGGAAGCGTCGGTGGCGGGGGTGTGGCAGTGCACCCAACCCTGGGTATGAACGATGTTGCTCACGGACGCGCCGGTACCACCGACCGGGAACTTGTTGCCCCGGCTGGCCAGATCGTCCAGCAGCGGCTTAACCTTGGCCTCGGCGTCAACCATGAACTCGACGTTGTTGCGGGTGGTGAAGCGCAGGATGCCGTCGCAGTGCGCATCGGCGATGTCGCACAGCTCGCGGATGTGCTCGACGCTGATCAGACGGGCACTGGCCACGCGAACGGTGAAGCACTTGTCGCCGGACTCGCCGACATGGCAGATGACGCCGGGCTTGACCATCTCATGGTAGAGCCACTTGCCGTAGTTCTTCTTGATTACCGCAGGAAAGAATTGTTCGTAATGTGGGGGACCGATGTCAGTGATTCTGTCTTTCATCGGATTTTCCGGATCGTAACCCATGGCTAACCTCCTATATATCAGTTAGATAAGAATCTAGTTAAAGATACTCGCGTGCCGCGTCGATTACATCTTGTGACGGGCGCGGAACTCCTTGATATCACGGTCCCAGCCGCCCTCGACCTCTTCCTCTGCCCAGAAGACATAGGGGTTGGAACGGGGCTCCTTGACGTGCTGCGGAATGGGCTCGACGTCGATGACCTTGAGGAAGGTGGGCAGGCCCACGCGCTGCATGGTCTCGCCGAGACGCTCGCGGTTCTTGCCGTTCTCCATCCACCAGTCCCAAACCTTCTCGATGAAGTCGCCGAGTTCCTCGAACTCGTTCTCGGGATCCATCTTGATGAAGGGAACGATCATGGTGGCGATCTGGGCGCCGTCGAGGATCGGGGCCTTGGCGCCGCAGAGGATGGTGGCACCTTGGTCAACGCCGGGGCGCAGAGCACGCGGCATCATGTTGATGCAGTGCATGCAGCGGGTACACTCGGCGTTGTCGATCTTGAGGGTGTCGCCTTCCATCCACATACAGCCGGTGGGGCAGAGAGCGATGACGTCCTTCTGGATGTCGACCTTGACATCGGGGCCATGGGCGCCGCCGTTGGCCGGGAAGTCGCCTTTCAGGTAACCCTTGACAGCGGCCTGGTCGATGCGGATGTCGTCACGCCAGCAGCCGATCAGGGAGAGGTCGGAACGGGCGATGGAGGCAACGCAGTCGTTGGGGCAGCCGGAGTATTTGAACTTGAACTTGTAGGGGAAGGCGGGACGATGGATCTCGTCCTGATACCGCATGGTCATGGTGTGGCAAACGGCCTGGGTGTCGTAGCAGGACCACTCGCAGCGAGCCTTGCCGAGACAGCAGGAGGGAGTACGGAGGTTGGAGCCGGAGCCGCCGAGGTCCCAGTTGAGGTCATGGGTCAGATCGTAGAAGAGAAGCTCGAGGTTCTCGGTACGGGTACCGAGGAGAACCAGGTCACCGGTGGAGCCGTGCATGTTGGTCATACCGGAACCGTACTTCTCCCAGAGGTCACACACCGCGCGCAGCTTCTCGGTGTTGTAGAACTTACTGGAGGGCTGGTTCAGACGAACGGTGTGGAAGTGGGCAACGCCGGGGAACCGATCCGGCACGTCGGAGTAGCGACCGACGATACCGCCGCCGTAACCGAACACGCCGACGATACCGCCGTGCTTCCAGTGGGTGATCCTATCCTTGAAAGAGAGTTCCAACTGACCGAGAATATCCCAGCACTGGGGGCTTTTCGCGGCCTGGCGCTTCAGGTCCGTGACGAAACTCGGCCACGGGCCTTTCTCCAACTCGTCCATCATGGGCGTGTCATGCTTTGCCATTTTTTTCCTCCTTAAGCGGTAATTAATGATAAACAAACCACGTTCACCCCCTCCTGCCGCTGCGAAAGACAGGCGGAGTGAGGAAATCGCACATAGTGAATGATTATTCAGAACGTGAACTTATACAGCTCGCTACTCTTTGTCAACAAAAAAACTTTTTCCCCTTTCGCCGCCGCCAGCGCGCCTTTCATCGCGTCATTCTCGGGCCAACGACCCGAAAAAATCCTTTCATATGAGGCGATTGCCCGGCAACCGGCTCAATCCGGCCTTCATTCCGCAGACCATGGCCGGCACCGTGCCACCGCCACCCTCGCCGCTGCCGACCACGCCCCGTAATTGACCGGAATTGCAACAATCGAGTCCCAATTCGGCGCCGGAATCCCACCCATCTTTTCTCCTGCGCAGCAACGGCGCCCTGTTGAAAAAAAAGCCTCCTGAACCAAGGCCGACCGTTCTCCATCAATAATATATAGGAAGAACCCTCCATTATTTAATGAAGTGCTTGAAGGATTTGACACCACCGCCATTCCGCGATAGTTTACCAACCTGTATCTTCTTTCCGTTGCCCCGCCTGCCACGGCGGCCCAGCCTCACTTCAAGGGGCCTGGCGCGGATACGGCGGCCCGCCCACCGCCCCCGGCGCGCGCCCACCGCCCCGACCATGCCAAATTTTACCGACAAGGGAAGGTGTACCATGGCTAAAAAAATCGTCATCATCGGCGGCGTGGCCGCCGGTCCCAAGAGCGCCTGTCGCGTCAAGCGCCTGCTGCCCGACGCGGAAGTGACCATCATCGACCAGGACAGCCTGATCTCCTACGGTGGCTGCGGCATCCCCTACTACGTTTCCGGCGACGTCTCCGACGAAAAGGAGCTGCGCAATACCAGCTTTCACATGACCCGGGACGAGTCCTTCTTCCAGAACGCCAAGGGGGTTAACGTCCGCAGCAACACCCGGGCACTGGCCATCGACCGCAAGGCCAAGACCGTGGAGGTGGAAGACGTCCGCTCCGGCGCCAAGGACACCGTTCCCTACGATCAGCTGGTCCTCGCCACCGGCAGCCGCCCCAACATCCTGCCCATCCCCGGGGTTGACCTGGACGGGGTCTTCACCATCAGCGACCTCCACAAGGCCATTGCCATCAAGGAGCGGGTGGCCCGCGGCGAGGTGGGCAAGACCGTGGTCATCGGCGGGGGGGCCATCGGCATCGAGATGGCCGAGGCCTTCACCGACCTGTGGGGCCTTGAGACCACCATCCTCGAGTTCATGCCGCAGCTGTTGCCGCGGCTGGTGGACCGCCCCTTCGCCAAGATGCTCGAAACCCATCTCGTCGAAAAGGGGGTCGCGGTCTACACCTCCGAATCGGCCACCGCCATCGAAGGCGACAATGGCAAGGTCGTCCGGGTGGTCACCCCCAAACGGACGCTCGAGGCGGATCTGGTGGTGATGGCGGTGGGCGTGCGCGCCCGCAGCGAACTGGCCCGCGAGGCAGGACTTGCCGTCTCCCAGATGGGCAACATCATGGTCAACGACCGGCTCCAGACCTCGGACCCCAACATCTACGCGGCCGGCGACTGTATCGAGGTCAAGAACCTGATCACCGGCAAGGGCGGGATCGCCCCCCTGGGGTCGCTCGCCAACCGCGAGGGCCGGGTGGTGGGAGACAACCTGGCCGGCATCCCCACCACCTACAAGGGCTGGGTGGGCAGCTTCGTGATGAAGGCGTTCGAGCGCTCCATCGCCGCCACCGGCATCAGCCTCGAAACCGCACTCGCCGAAGGGTTCGACGCCGCTGCGGTGACCACCGCGCAGTCGGACCGGGCACACTTCTTCCCCACCCAGACGGTGATTCCCCTGCGGCTGGTCTTTGACAAATCGAGCCGCAGGGTCCTCGGCGCCCAAGGCTTCGGCCCGGCCAACGACGCGGTGCTCGCCCGAATCGACGCCGCGGCCGGCATCATCGCCAAGGGCGGAACCATCGACGACATCAGCCAGCTCGAGATGGCCTACGCCCCACCCTTCGCCACCGCCCTCGACGCATTGAACGCCGCCGGCAACGTGGCCGACAACCTTGCCTCGGGCCGCCTGCGCTACATCTCCATCGAAGACTTCCTCGCCTGGATGGACAACTTTGCCGGCCATCCCGACTGGGTGGCCCTGGACATCCGCCACCCCAAGGAAACCGCCCCCTTTGTGGAAAAGTTCGGCGATCGGTGGCTCTCGGTGCCCTACATCGACATCCGCGACCGCTACCGGGAGCTGCCCAAGGACAAGACCATGCTGATCATCTGCGATGCCGGAACCCGCTCCTACGAAATCCAGGTCTTCCTGGACAGCGTCGGCTTCGCCAACAGCCTGGTCCTGGGCGGCGGCTTCAACATCATGCGCCGCCTGGGCGTGTCCTGGTGGCCCGAGGCCTGAGCCGAGGCATAATCCTGTGGCGTATCGCTCCGGAGAAAGGTTAGAGTATCGTATCCTTCCCTCCAACCAGCAACCCCTCCGGAGCCTTACGCCATGGAACGCCTCCCCCGCCGTGCCGGCCGCCGCGGTCGGCGCTGCCTCCTCGCCGCCGCAGTTCTGTTCGCCCTCCTCTGGCCCGCCATCCCTCGGCCGGCCCTGGCTCTCGACGGCCAGCTGAACGTCAACACCGCCACCGTCGAGCAACTCGAACAGCTCCCCTTCATCGGTGCCGCCAGGGCCCGGGCCATCGTCGAGCTGCGGCGCCAAGGGCCGCTCCACGATCTGACCGAACTCGAAAAAAGTCCCGCCATCGGTCCCAGCACCTTCCAGGCCATCCGCCCCTACCTGAAGGTGGACGGCCCCAACACCCTCGCCGCCGGAGCGGCGAATACTGGTCAGGCAACGACCAACGTCGCCGCGCTCGTCCTCACCCGGCCCGGCGAGATCCAGCCGCTGCCGGACGGCCGCTACTACGACACCCTCAAACAGCTCATCGCCTCGGCCCGGCAACGCATCGACATCGCCATGTTCCTCTTTAAGGCCGGCACCAACAAGGGCAACCTGGCCCACCGCCTCATGGAAGACCTGCTCGCCGCCCGGCAGCGCGGCGTGCGGGTGACGGTGGTGCTGGAACATTCCGGCTACGACGCTGAACTGGACCGGGAAAACCACCACACCGCCCAAATCCTCGAGGAAGGGGGAGTAACAGTGGCCTTTGACGACGCCAAGACCACCACCCATGCCAAACTGGTGGTCATCGACCAACACCTCTGCCTGGTGGGCAGCCACAACTTTACCCACTCCGCCTTGCGCTACAATCACGAGATGTCACTGCTGGTGGACAGCCGGGAACTGGCAGGGCAGCTCCTCGCCTACATGGAAACCCTGCCGCGGTAGGGAGGAGGGCTATGGACCGTGGCCCTTCGTCTTTTAGGGAATCTTGAGAAATTGTCCTTTCGTCCGATCTTTGCGTTCCGCTCAAAATTTTATCCTCGGAATATCAACCATATGCCTGTGGTAAAATTTTTTTCACGTGCCTTAATCTCGAACGAAAATCCTCATTTTTCAAAACACCCTTCAGGGAGTGCCCCGCGTACCCTGCCAGCCTGACAAACCAACAAACTACCGGCATAACATCACTTGCGTCGGCGCACCAGAACCTTGCGCGTCTTGCCGGCGGGGGCGGCGTCGCCCTTTCGCACCACCCTCCGCACCAGAACCTTCTTGCGCGGCTGTTGCTCCTCGGCCAGCAACCGGGCGCCATCGTCTCCCGGCAGGGGCTGCCGGTAGTTGCAGCCGGCCCGGGGGCAACGGAGAAAGGCGTAGCCGTGGTTGTCCTTCTTTTCGACCAGGAAGGGGGACTTGCACACCTGGCAGGACAGGGCATGGGGCGGCGCCCAGGCCATGAACTCGCAGTCGGCGTTGGGGCAGACGTAGAAGGGCTTGCCGGCCGGAGTGTGTTTGCCGAGAATCCTCGCCTTGCCGCAGACCGGACAGACCATGCCCTCTTCGGCGCCGGGCTCCGCCGCCAGCGGACGTTCCGGTGGTGGCGTCACGGCTGGGAGGTCGATCCCGGCCTCGGCAAAGACTTCGTCGGCCTGCCGGCTCTCTGCCTCGGAGACGGTTGCCGGCTCGGCCTTTTCCAGCGCCGCCACCCCTTCCAGCGCCAAGTCGACGCTGGAAACCTCCTCGGCAATGACGGCACCCTCTTCGCCGGCCGTTTCCTCCGGTACCACCGCCACGCTCTCCGCCGCCGGCACCGTTTCCGCAAGCGCGCCGGCATCCCCGGCCTCGCCGGCCGACTCGGCTTCCACGGCCGGCCGGGGCCCGGGCGCCTCGCCGCCAGGCGGTTCGGTCACCGGCACCGCTTTGGCGTCGCTCTCGAACGTCCCCCCCTCCGCCACCGGCGGGACAACGCCCCCTCCGGCCTCGGGCGCGGCCGCCTCGGCCGGGGCAGGCCCGGGGGCCGCCGGCGTCACCGCGGGCGCCTCGGGGGCCACGATTTCCGGCGGCGGGACGGCCGCCTCCTCCCCGCCCCCCTTGATCACGCTCCGCGACTTCCGGGGTTGCAGCCGTGGCTGCACGGAGAGCGGCACGGCTACCTTGCGCAAAACATTGCCCTTCATGATCATGGTCTGATCGAACTGGCGCAGGGCGACATCCAGGGGCTTACGGCCGCTCAACACCTCGGCCACGGTCTGTTCCAAGTAGGCGGAGAAACTGATCCCCGGCATGGTGGGGAAGAGACGGCTGAAGATCGAAACCACCTTGCGAGCGTTGTCGCAGCAGGTCAACTCGCCGGTATACGAGTAGGCCACGTAGCCCTGCTCGATGAGGAGATGCAGGATTGCCAGGGCGGTCGGGCCGGCATCGATGGCAAAATCGGCCAGATCGGCAAAAAGGGCGTCAACGGTGTACAGCTGGGAAACCGCCGTCCCCCGCTTCTCCGCCGCGACCTGGACTACCTCCAGGGCATCTCCCTCGGCGAGACCGGCCAGCGGACATGGCCTGGCCAGTTCCCGTTGCCGCCGATCCTGATGGATGTTCATGAAGCCCAGCTCCGAAACCGTACTGCTGGTGGCCTGCAGATAGCAGTGCTCTCCGACCTTCACCGCCAGCTCGACGGTTTCGCCAAGAGCCGGCCCCATCTGGCTGGCCAGGGCACGACTCCGGATGAGACCGTAAACCAGGCACCCTTCCTCGTCCAGCAGGCCGGCCAGTGCCCGGGCGTCCAGCTCGGGCCGGGTGGGCATGAGAAAGCCTTCGGCCGTTGCCACCTCGTCCTCAAGGCGCACCGCCGCGCTCCCGGCGAGCCGCGCCACCTCCTGCCGGAGCTTGGCAACCGTCACTGCCGGCGAGATATCGACGGCGGCAAAAGAGGTGAGCAGCCCGAGGTGCTCCCCCCCCAGCGCCACGCCGTCAAAAAGCCGCCGCACCGTCCCCATCGTCCGCTCTACCGAAATGTTATGCAGGACGGCGGCGTCCTCCACCAGTTCCGTCAGCCGGTAAGGAGTGGGCGGGGCCACCACCATGGGGGTGCGGGCCACCTTCTGCACGGTGCATCCCCCTCCCTCCAGAAGCCGCATGGCCCGCCCGATCTCCTGAACGCTGTAAAGGTCACCGTCATCAGTGATGCCGTAGGCATAAACAAGCCGGGCCGGGAAATCAGCCGCCCGCCCATGAAGCATGGCGGTGATCTGCTGCCGGGGCCTGGGGGCGTGGGCCCTGATCTCGGCTTCCCGTTCCGCCAGCAGAAAGATCATCGCCAGGCTGGCGGCGGTGAGCGGCACCCCGCCCGGTCCGACCTGGGTGCCGAGGAGCCGCTGCAGGTGCTTGCCAAGGGCAACGTCAAAAGCGGCCCGGTCATGATAGCCGACGGCCCACTGTTCGCGAATGGGCTCCACCCGGCGAAACGACTCCCGCAGCTCCTCGCGGTGCAGGGCCAGGGGGTGGAGCCGCCGCAGGACGGATGAAGTCCCCGGGTCCACCATATCCAGGGCCTTGCTTACCAGCCAGCAGAGGAATTCGCCACGCTGGTCGAACTCCAGGGCCAGATAGATGGCGCCGCCGAGATACTCGCGCAGCTTGTCGAAAAGCGGCTTGCCAACCTCGAGGGGGGTGAAGGCAAACGAAAAGCTCCCCTTATCCCCCGGTCGCCCTCCACTGGGTTTGAGAGAAACCTTCAGGGGCGGTCCGGGCAGGACGAGAACCTCGGGCGCATTACCGAGCTGCTCCCGCAGGGCGGCAACCTTGGCATCGGAATCGACGACGACCAGCATCTTCTCCATGCAGAGAGACTCCAGCAGGCACAGCAATTTATTGGGAATGGCGCGGCAAGGGAGGGAAGCAACGCCTGTCCTGGCGGAACTGCCGACGAGGCTTTGAGGGAGTCCCTGCCAACCGACCTTCTGCCGCCGCCCAGGCGCGAGCAGCGGCGGCAACAGAGCGCTTGGCGCCGCCCCCCGGCGTGAAACGGCCAGCGGCGCTCCGGGAAAGCCAATGATAGTATAGTAACCAAAGAAAGGGTAATATCAATCGAAAAGGTGGCGTCCAGCCGCCCTGCCCAGCGGGGCGCGCCGCGGTTGCGCGTTTTCGCTGTTGAGAAAAGAAACCAAGCGGCGCCCGCCCCGCCCGTACCGGCCACCATTCGCCGTTGCCGCGCCTGAACGGAGCACACCATGCCCTTTTTGGGGAAACTGGAAAACATCGACACGGCCATCGCCAACCTCGACCTCAAGGAAGGCACCCTCAAGGCCCAACTCGTCCAATTGGTGCGCGCCCGTTTCCCTGACCAGGAAAGCCTGGAGCTGATTTCCGTCATCCCGGCCGAAGACCTCATCCAGGCCCTGTGGCAGACCGACGACCCCCAGGAGATCCAGAACAAACGCAAGAACCTGAGCGGCCTCAAGTCATCGGTCAACAAGAGCCTCAAGGAGCTGATCCCGGACGGCAAGAACCCGGACGGCATCGTCATCGGCCGCGACAACACCTTCACCATCGCCGAAGAGCAGAAAGACCAGCTCATCAAACAGTTGGGCATCACCCCGGAGTCGATCCACTCCATGCGGGACATGCTCAACGCCTTCAAAAAGCTCCTCCTCAACATCCCCGATGGCCAGGAAATCGGCGACATCCACGGTCTCCTCGACGAACTCGAAGAGACCCGCAAGCTCATGGAAACCCGGACCACGCCCACCGGCGGCCCGGCCACCGGCGCTGCTTCCGGGGGAGGAAGCACCACCGACGAGGACGAGGGCGCAGGCGGCGGAGGAGAGGTGGCGGAGGTCGTCGACGAAACCGAGATCGTCGAGGTCGAGGAAGTCGAGGAGGTCGAGGAAGCCGGTA
>DHYV01000052.1:9263-9475 GCA_002414225.1 Desulfobulbaceae bacterium UBA5121
CTCGCCAACCTCCGCCGCGGCCGAAGAGGGGCCGGGCGGGGGCGGGGATCTCGACGAAACCGAGATTATCGAGGTCGAGGAAATCGAAGAGGTCGAGGAAGCCGGTACGATTGCAGGCGACGACGGCCCCGCCCCCCACGACGGCGGCGCCGACGAACCCCTCGAAGAGGTCTTCGCGGACCAGCTCCTCGACGCCGATGACTCGCCAACCT
>DHYV01000007.1:0-28088 GCA_002414225.1 Desulfobulbaceae bacterium UBA5121
CTCCCAGGCGGTGGTCAACAACCAGGGCGTGGTGCGGGCCCAGACCCTGGCCAGCAAGAAAGGCCGCATCCTGCTGCTCTCGGACATGGCAAACGGCACCACCGAGGTGGGCGGCACGCTCGATGCCTCCGCCCCCGACGGCGGCGACGGCGGCCGGATTGAGACCAGCGGCCACAAGGTCAGGGTGGCGGACGACGCCCACGTCACCACGGCGGCGGTGCAGGGCAACAGCGGCGACTGGCTCATCGACCCGGCCGACTTCACCATCGCGGCGAGCGGCGGCGACATGACCGGGTCGACCCTGACCACCAACCTTACAGGGGGGAACGTCACCATCCAGTCGAACACCGGCGGATCGGGAAGCAACGGCGATATCAACGTGGACGACACGGTAAGCTGGAACGCCAACTCCCTCATCCTGTACGCGGCCCGCGACATCAACATCAACGCGGTGATGACCGCCACCGGCACCGCTTCGCTGGACCTCAACACGGCCGGCACGGTGAACTGCGCCCTGGGCGGCAGCGGCTTCACCGGCCGGGTGGACTTCAGCGGCGCGGGGACGCTCTCCATCAACTCCTCCATCTATACGGTGATCGACAGCCTCGGGGCAGCGGGCAGCAGCACCACCACCGACCTGCAGGGGATGAACGGCGCCCTCGCCGGCCATTACGCGCTGGGCAAGGACATCGACGCCTCGGCCACCTCCGGCTGGAACACCAGCCAGGGCTTCACGCCCATCGGCAGCAACGCCTTCACCGGCGTCTTCGACGGCCTGGGACACACCATCACCGGGCTCTCCATCAACCGGCCTGGCTCAAGCGACATCGGCCTGTTTGGGGCAGTAGGCACCGGCGGCGCCGTCCGTAACGTCGGCCTGGTGGGCGGCAGCGTCACCGGCGACAGCTGCGTCGGCGGCCTGGTCGGGCTCAACAGCAACGGCACCATCAGCAACGCTTACGCCACCGGCACCGTCTCCGGCTCCTCCTACGTCGGCGGCCTGGTGGGAAGCAACAACAACGGCAGCACCATCAGCAACTCCTACGCCACCGGCACCGTCAACGGCAGCAGCAACGTCGGCGGCCTGGCGGGAGGGAATTCCCACGGGAGCACGATCAGCAACTCCTACGCCGCCGGCACGGTCAGCGGCAGCGGCACCAACAACAGCAACGTCGGCGGCCTGGTGGGGGGGAACTCCAACAGCACCATCAGTAACTCCTACGCCACCGGCACGGTCAGCGGCAGCAGCAACGTCGGCGGCCTGGTGGGATATAACTCCGATTCCGCCACGGTTACCGACTCCCACGCCACCGGCAACGTCAACGGCAGCGGCGACGTCGGCGGCCTGGCAGGGTTCAACGACAACAACAGCACGATCAGCAACTCCTACGCCACCGGGGCCGTGACCGGCTCCGGCGCCAACGGCGTCGGCGGCCTGGTCGGGATCAACAACCACACGATCACCGACTCCTACGCCACCGGCTCCGTGACCGGTACCGGCTCCAACGCCCACGGCGTCGGCGGCCTGGTCGGGATCAACTACAGCATCGTCAGCAACGCCTACGCCACCGGCTCCGTGACCGGTACCGGCTCCAACGCCCACGGCGTCGGCGGCCTGGTCGGGATCAACAGCAGCATGATCAGCAACGCCTATTGGGACAGCAACACGACCCACCAGGCAACCGGCGTTGGTGGCAACCTAGGCATAGCCAACATCGGCGCCTTGACCACCACCCAGGCGCTGCAATCCGGCAGTTACACCGGCTTCGATTTCACCACCACCTGGTATATGGTGGACGGCGCCACCCGGCCCTTCCTGCGCTCCGAGTACTCCACCACCATCACCAACGCCCACCAGCTCCAGTTGATGGCCATGGCCCTCGCCGCCAGCTACACCCTGGCCAACGACATCGATCTCACCGCCCACTTCCGGAACCCGAGCGATATGTGGGCCACCGATACCAATTCGGCCAGCGGCGCCGGTTTTGCGCCCATCGGCAACATCAAGACCACATTCAGCGGCTCCTTCGACGGCCAGGGCCACACCATCACCAATCTGTACATCAACCGGCCGTCGGAGAATTATGTCGGGCTGTTCGGCTTCGTGGGCAGCAGCGGCTTGGTGCGCGGCGTCGGCCTGGTGGACGGCAGCGTCACCGGCGGCATCAATGTCGGCGACCTGGCGGGGAACTCCTACTACGGCACCATCACCGCCGCCTACGCCACCGGGAGCGTCTCCGGCACCCAATACGTCGGCGGACTGGTGGGGGCCAACAATGACGGCACCGTAACCGACGCCTACGCCACCGGCAGCGTCTCCGGCACCCAATACGTCGGCGGACTGGTGGGGATAAACAACGGCGTCAAACTCAACGCCATCTCCGACTCATACGCCACCGGCAGCGTCTCCGGCACCCAATACGTCGGCGGACTGGTGGGGATAAACTCCAACATCAACTCCAACGCCATCACCGACGCCTACTGGAACACCGAGACCAGTGGGACCAACACCGGCATCGGTAGCGGCATCACGACCGGCGCCACCGGCCTGACCACCGCCGACATGAAGGCGGCTTCCACCTTCGCCGGCTGGTCCATCCGCGCCGACGGGACCGACCACGGCGAGCCCTGGCGCATCTACGAAGGTAATACCTACCCGCTTCTGACGGCGTTCCTGACGCCAGTGACCGTGACCACTAGCCCCAGCAAGACCTACGACGGCCAGGCATATGGCGGAGCCATCGCCTACACCGTGCCGGCGGGCACGGACCCGAGCAAGATTTCCGGCGCCCTGAGCAGCACCGGGGTCAATGCGGGAACCTACTCCCTGAGCGGGCTGCTCTATTCGGACCAGCAAGGGTATGACATCACGGTCAGCGGCCACCTGACCATCAATCCAAAGACCGTCTCCCTGTCGGCCACCAAGACCTACGACGGCACCACCGATCTCGCCGGCGATGTCACGGTGACCACCGGCGTGAGCAGCGAGACGCTGACCTACACGGGTGCCACGGCAAGCGACGCCCATGTGGCGACCAACGGCAAATACGTGAGCGCCATCACCCTGGCCGACGGCGGCAACGGCGGCGTGGCGAGCAACTACCGGCTGCCGACCCTGAACGCGGCCAACGCCCCGGTGACCATCACTGCCCGGACCCTCACCGCCACCCTGACCAATACGGGGGTGACCAAGGTGTACGACGGCTCCACCTCTGCGCCGAGCGGCTTCACCCCGAGCTGGAGCTTCAGCGGCCTGGCCGGCGGCGATACCGGCGCGACTCTCAGCAACACCGGCGCCGCCTACGACAGCAAGAACGTCAGCGCCACCAAGGTCACGGTCGCCGGCCTGGCCATCACCGCCATCAGCGGCTCCAAATCCTCGGCCGCCAGCGACTACGTGCTCGATGCCAACAGCAAGGAGGTCGCGGCCTCGATCACTCCCGCCCCCAATGCGGGTACCCCCGCCCCCAACCCCGGCGCCCCCCCTTCGAATAAGAAACCTGGCACGACGGCGGCGGCGCCGTCCCCGGATCCCGGCAGTGCGGCGAACAGCGGCGGCAGTACGAACAGCAGCGGCAACAGCATGAACAGCGGCAGCCCCGGCGACAGTAACGCCGGCACGGGCAAGGACGTTCCCGCTCCCTCGAACCCGCCACCGACGACGCCGGCCGGCTTGCCGGGCACCGACGACGGTGCCTCATCACCCGGGACGCCTGGAGGCGGCACCTCGTCGGCCACCACCGGGGCCTGGATGAACCCATCCCCGCTGGTTGACGCCGGCACGGACGGCGAGCTGGCAGGTGGTGGCGGTGGCGCAATGGCGATCAGCCTCTCGATCAGCGGCAATACCACGATGCTCACCATGGGCGCGGCAGGCTCGGGCGGCGGGGCGGGCAATACCGAGACAGCCAGCGTAGACGTGCCGGTGTTCAACCAGTCGGGAGCTTCGCTCGCTCCCGCCGACGCCATCGCGGTGAACGAACAGGGCCAGACCATCCAGGCCACGCCGGGGGCGGCCCCCCAGACCTCGATCCCCGCCGTCAATGAAGCGGGAATGCAAATGGTGACCGTCGACTACCAAGCCGCCGGCGGCAACGGCGCCAACCCGGTGACGGTCGGCATCTCCCCGGACGGCATCCTGCTGGTGAAGGTTTCAGGGGAGATGGAGTCCGGCATGAATGAAAACAGCCTCGTGCTGGTGGGAATATCCATTGCGCAAACCCGCCTCAACGTAAAGCTGAAGCAGATCAAGGGCGTGGTGATGAAGACCCAGTAGAGCATGCCGCCAGCAGATGAGGGAATCGCCCCTTTCGGCGGCTCATTGCTGTTCGACAAACAGCTTATTCGAAAGGGAAACCCGCGGGAGAGCCACGCCCCGGTCGGAGCTGGCAAAGAAAGGACTAGTTCGGGACGGCGCCCCGGCCCTGGGCGGCGGCGCGGAGATGTTCTTCCACCAGGGCTACGAGATCGGTACCGCGGAACGGTTTGCAGAGATAGTCATCCATGCCCGCCGCCAGGCAACGCTGCCGGTCAGCGGCCGTGGCATAGGCGGTAAGCGCGATGATCCTGACATGGCCGCCACGGATCTCCTCGGCGGCCCGAATGGCGGCGACCGTCTCCAGGCCGTCCATCTCCGGCAGCAGGATGTCCATCAAGATCAGGTCAAAAGGATGCTCGGCCAGGGCCGCCAGGGCCAGACGGCCGTTGTCGACCGAAGTGACCCGCCACTCCTCCCACTGCAGAAACCGCTCCGCCAGCATCCGGTGGACGGGATCGTCCTCCACCAGCAGAATACGGCTGCCGGCGGAATTGAAGTCATCGGCCGCCAGCGCCGGACGCTCCAATGCCTTGGGCCAGGCCAGTTTGACGGTAAAGTGAAAGACACTGCCCACGGCACCCATGGCATCGTCACACTCCAGCCAGAGATCCCCCCCCATCATTCGGGCCAGCTGCCGGGCAATGGAGAGCCCCAGACCGGCGCCGGCCGTGGAGCCATGGTTAGGCGAGAAGGGTTCGAAGATCTGTTCCCGCCGGTCAGTCGGCACGCCGCAGCCGGTATCCCGCACCTTGAAGTGGAGAAGCACGCCGTGGCTGTCCACCACGTCCGCCGCGGCGTGGAGGCTCACCCACCCGGCCCGGCTGTA
The DNA here is from genome assembly GCA_002414225.1 of Desulfobulbaceae bacterium UBA5121. Lineage (GTDB taxonomy): Bacteria > Desulfobacterota > Desulfobulbia > Desulfobulbales > UBA5123 > UBA5123. The sequence goes on from DHYV01000007.1 coordinate 5,145, forward strand.
CTTGATGCCGTTGTCCACCAGCTTGGCGATGATCCGTGACAACTGGCGAGAATCGCCCTGCAGATCCTTGGGAACGTCGGCATCGACCCGCCACTCGAGCCGCAGCCCTTTCTCCCGGGCCTTGCGTTCCTGCCGGGAGAAGACCTCGTCGATAAGCCGGCGCACCAGGAAGTTCTCTTTGTCGAGCAGGATCCGCCCGGCGCGCAGGTCGGCGAGGTCAAGGATGTTGTCCACCGCCGCCTGGAGATCCCTGGAGGAATAGCGAACAATTTCAAGGTAGTCACGCTGGTCGGCCCCAAGCTCCATGCCCATGACGGCGTCGGTGAATCCGACGATGCTGCTCAACGGCGTCCGCAGTTGATGGCTCATGTGGGCCAGAAACTCGCTCTTGGCCTCCTGGGCCGCGTCCGCCCCTTCCCGGGCATGGACCAGCTCGATGGATCGCCGCCGCAGCTGCTGTTGGAGGTTATCACAGAGATCCTCCAGGTGGGCCTGCCTCTCCTTGCGGCCGATGACCGTGGGCAACCACATCCGAAAGCCAAGCGCGACCAGGGAGAGCCCCCCCACGGAACAGGCATCCTCGGCGAAGCTGCCAATGCCTGCCAGGCGAATCGCCACGGGCAAATGCTGTCCCATCCCGGCCAGGGCTCCGGCGAGGAGCAGGCCGAAGCCGCCGACCAGCCACCGCCAGCCCGCGACCCGGTGCACCGCCTCCCGCCTGCCGTCCCGCCACAGCACCAGGAAGATCCCGAGGAGGACCAACAACCGCAGCATCGCAAACCAGACTTCGTCCGTGGGGAAAACTACCATCTGTCCCTTTCCGAAAAAATGAGAAAAAAAGCCCTACCGACGCCCGGCGACTTTTCCGCCTCCACGATCAGTAGACAATGACCCGGCGGGGGGCCGGGGTGGCGACCCCGGCCGTCTGCATCCGGTTGCCGATAGCGTGCCACACCCATTGGCTGGTGGTCCAACCGCTTTCCGGGCGAAACTCCATGTAGCTGCGGCTGTAGCCCTTAGCGGCGGTATCCCGGGGACTGCCGATTTCAGAGAATTCGGCAACGGCGACGGCCTGCCCGCAGACCCGGAGCAGATAAAGGGTGTCGAAGTCGACCTCCTCCCGGTTGACGCCATTGGGCAGCAGCAGGGCCTTGACCGGTCCGATGAGCTGCTCGGCCGGCATCATGCCGGCGGGAACCGCATCGAGGTTCGGGACGATGAGAATCGGCACCTCGTCCCGGGACAGATACCGGGCCAGATCTTCGAGGTCGTGGTTGTCCAAGGAAACACAGCCGTTGGAGTTGTTGGGCCGCAGCTCACGGTTGGTGCCGTGGATGAAAATGCCGTCTCCGCCACGACTGGCCAGCTGGTCGAAATAGTTGGGATAGTCGAGATGAAAGGCGCGGCGGCCAAACACCGTGACCTTGCTGTCGGTGTACACTTGGGTGATGAAGTAAACCCCCTCCGGGGTCCGCTCGTCCCCCCGCAGCCGCTTGTTGCCCGTATTGGCGCCGGTGGAGCAGACATACTGGGCAAGGATGCGGGGCGTGCGGCCGTCGTGCTCGATGAGCAGCAAGCGCTGGATATTCTTGACCACCAGGAGCATGCGCACCGGCCTCTGCATGGTCAATACAGTGACCGACCGCGCCAGGAGCCGCAGGACCGCGGCCTCCCGCTCCTTGTCCACGGGGACCACGCCATAGGCGACAGCCGGCCGCGGCCCGCACAGGGCGGCCGCCACCAGGAAAACAACGGCAAACGCGGCAACGGAGATGGGCGGACGCATAACGTTTTCAGAACCGGATTTTGGCAGAGGCCGAAGTATTGGAGAATTCCCACAATGTCCCAGATATACCCAGATACAGCCCGGATGTCAACGGCCAGCCGTTTTTACCGGCAACGCGCCGCCTTACGGTCAGGAAGCCGTTGCCGCCACCGGCCGGGCCGGAAAACTTGACGCTACCAGTGCCGCCGACGACAGGCGTCCCGCACCAGCTCGGCCAGGGCGGCAATAAAGGCCGGCCGGTCATTGAGCCCCGGGGTGCGGGCGAGGGTCATGCCGAGCCCCGCGGCCTGCTCCCGGTAGAGGATGTCGATCTCGTAGAGGGTTTCCACGTGGTCGGAGACAAAACTGATGGGCACCATCAGCACCTGCTTGACCCCTTCGACGGCAAGGGTGGCGAGCATCTCCGGGGTTGAGGGGGCAAGCCACCGGACCGGCCCGCTGCGACTCTGGAAGCAGAGACGTCCGGCCACCCCGCTCTTCGCCTCCACCGCGGCGATGGTGGCCCGCAGGTGGTCGAGATAGGGATCGCCCTCCTCGATGAAGCTGGCCGGCAGACTGTGGGCCGAGTAGACCAACGCCGTCTTGGCACCGGGTGCAAGGGCGGCCAGACCGGCGGTGATATCATTGGCCAGGCACTCCACGTAACGCGGCTGGGTGGGCCAGGCGGCAACCTCGACGATCTCAAACGGCGGCGAGAAGAGCGCGGCGGCGCGGCGCAGGTCGGCAAGAGACGAGCCGCCGGTGGCCCGCGAGTAGTGCGGATAGAGCGACAGGACCACCAGCCGCCGAATGCCGGCTGCCGCCATCTCGGCGAGAGTCGCCTCGGCCCGTGGCGCCCAGTAGCGCATGGCCGGCGCCACCCGGGCCACCAACTCCGGGGCCAGGGCGGCGGCCAGAGCCTCCCCCTGGGCGATGGTCAGCCGCTTCTGGGGCGAGCCGCCGCCGATCAGGCGATAGGTTTCCTGGCTCTTCGGCGCCCGCTTGCGCGCGATACGCCGGGCAATGGGCTTCTGAAAAAAAGGCAAGGGCCCCAGCCGGATGATCTGCCGGTCGGAGAAAAGCTCCACGAGAAAGGGCTCCACGTCCGCAAGCGAGTCCGGGCCGCCCATGTTGAGCAGCACCACCCCGATGGAGCCTTCTGCCCCCGCCATCGCCCCCTCCTTTTTTACCCGCAGAGCGCCTGCCAGCGGGACTCGTCCGCACCGGCAGGGCCGGCCGGTGGGGTCACCAGCCGCGCCACCGCGGCCGGCCCGTAGGGGAGCCTGGCGAAAAGTTTGGCCTCCACCTCGTGGCACTGCGCGAAGTTGCGGCGGATGGCCGCGCACATCCTGGCGTCCCCACGGCCATAGTTTTTGAGGATATAGTCGAGCCGCTCGTCAAGGTCCACCACCGCGTCGTGCTTCACCCGCTTGTCGGCGTAGTAGACCACTTCCTTTTCCCGGCAGTGGTGACGCGAAACCCCGTCGGCCAGCACCACGTGCTCGCCGACGATCTCAACCAGCTCGTCAAAGCCATGGGCGCGGCAGATGGCCGCCCCTTGGGCGGCATGGTCGCCACCGTTGGCCAGGCAGGGAGTCTTGGCGATGTCGTGGAGCAGGGCAGCGGCCACCACCACCTCCACGACCAAGGCCGCGCCGCCCTCCACCAGATCGCAGGCGAGCCGCTCGGCCACCCGGGCCACCAGCACCGAATGGGCGCGGATGTTGTCGTACATGCCGTACTCGTCCATGAGCCGGAAGCACTCCGCCGCCGTGGGAACCATCGCCGTACCTCGTGCCGAGCCGCGGCCGGAGGGGTTACGCCTTGCCGCTCAACCGGTGCACCAGCTCCACCACCAGCTTGGCCTTTTCCGGCGGGGTCTCGGGCAGGATACCGTGGCCCAGGTTAAAGACATGGCCGCGCGCCTGCTTTCCGGCGGCGACGATCCTCCCCACCCGCGCCTCGAGCTTGTCGGCCGGCAGCAGCAGGGCGCAGGGATCAAGGTTGCCCTGCACCGCAACGTCCTGGCCCAGCCGGGCGACGGCGTCCGCCAGGTTCACCCGCCAGTCGAGGCCAAGGACGTCGGCGCCGCTGGTCTTGGAGAGATCAAGCAGGGTGGCGCCGTTGTTGGCAAAGTAGATGATCGGCACCCCGGCGGGCTTCACCGCGCTTATGATCCGCTGCACATAGGGCAGGGCGAACTCGGCGAAATCATCCGGCGCCAGCACCCCTGCCCAGGAGTCGAAGATCTGCAGCGCCTGGGCGCCGGCCGCCGCCTGGGCCTTGAGATAGGTGATGGTGCAGTCGGTGATCTTGTCGAGCAGCGCCCGGTAAAGTTCGGGGGCGGCGTACATCATCTTCTTGGTTTCGAAGTATGCCTTGGAGCTGCCGCCCTCGATGAGATAGGTAGCGAGCGTAAAGGGGGCGCCGGAAAAGCCGATCAGCGGCACCTTGTCCGCCAGCTCCTTGCGCAGCAGCCGGATGGTGTCCATCACGTAGACAAGCTCGGTTTCCGGGTCCGGGACGTGGAGCTTCGCCACCGCGGCCTGATCCCGGATGGGCTCGGGGAAGACCGGGCCGCGCTTCTCGTGGAACTCGAGCGGCGCGCCCATGGCCTCCAGCGGCACCAGGATGTCGGAGAAGAGGATGGCGGCATCCACCCCGAGGATATCAACCGGCTGAAGGGTTACCTCGGCGGCCAGCTCCGGGGTCTTGCAGAGTTCGAGGAAGGTGACCTTGGAACGCACCGTATGATACTCGGGCAGGTAGCGCCCGGCCTGACGCATGATCCAGATCGGTGTGTAGTCGGTCTTCTCGCCCCGGCAGGCCTGTAAAAATGTCGTGTTCATGAATGCTCCGCGTTGTTCGTTTGATCGGATATGATTTTATTGCTGCATCCGTGGGCGTCGGCCGATTGGATACGACCGATCCGTTCGCCCCGCCGTCACGGATTCAGCTCTTCTTCAGCCGCGCCGGCACGTGGTTGCAGAAAGGCTCCTCGGCCAGGTAGTCGCCGCTCACCGCGTAGGCCCGGGCCCGGCAGCCGCCGCAGACATTGACGTACTCGCAGGAACCGCAGCGTCCCTTGTAGCCCTTGAAGTCGCGCATCTCCTTGAAGAGCGGCGCGGTTTCCCAGATCTCCTTGAAGGACTGCTGGCGGATGTTGCCCGCCGCCTTGGGGAAATAGCTGCAGGGCAGGACGTTGCCGTCCACGTCGATCAGGCAGATGAGCTGGCCGGCCAGGCACCCCTTGGAACCGCCGGTGGAGAACTGCAGGCTGCGGCGCTTGTAGTCGCTGCCCTCCTCCTTGGCCTTCTGGAGCACCACCCGGTAGTAGCTGGGGGCGCAGGTGGGGCGGACCAGGAGTTCGTCCTCCTCCTTCTCCATCCGGTAGTGCCATTCAAGCAGCTCTTCGTACATGTCCGACGGGATCAGCTCGGCCATGATCTCTTCACCCCGGCCGGTGGGCACGATCATGAACATGTACCAGGCGGTGGCGCCCAGATCCTTGGCGAGTCTGTAGATCTTGGGGATCTCGTCCTTGTTGCGCTTGGTGAACGAGGAGTTGATGAGAAACTTGATGCCGTGCTTTTTAAAGAGGGTGGCGGCGTTGACGGTGCCGGCAAAGGCGCCGGGCTGGGAGCGGAAGTCGTCGTGTACCGCGGCCGAGGCGCCGTCGAGGCTGAGAGACACCATCTTGATGCCGGCGTCCTTGATCTTGACGCAGATCTCCTCGGTGACCAGGGTGCCGTTGGTGGCGAGACACATCCGCAGCCCCTTGCCCGTGCCATAGGCGGCGATGTCGAAGACGTCGGCGCGCAGCAGCGGCTCGCCGCCCGAGAGTACCACCACCGGGCTCGCGTAGGAGGCGATGTCGTCGAGCACCCGTTTGGCCTCTTCAAAAGAGAAGTCCGGGTGGCCTTCCACCGCCAGGCTGGATGAGGACCGGCAGTGGACACATTTCAGGTTGCAGCGCCGGGTGATCTCCCAGGCGAGCCATTTCGGTTCGAATTCCACGGTGATTTCTCCAGAGGAAACGTTTGCCAAACAAAATCGAAACTATCCAGCCCGATACTCAATTGGGCGCATCGTCCCGGCGCACAACCGTTCGGCGGTGCCGCAGGCAGGCAAGCACCGCGAGACTCCGGATGCGCGGAGGAGACATCTCCGCTGTACGAGAGGGGGCGGACCGGACCGACGACAGGTAGCGCCGACTCCGAAGCAGATGGGCGCTGCTCGATAGTTACATAAAATTTGCAATATAGCCCATTCCGCGAGGGCAACAAAGGGCAAAGTTTGTCAAAACGATGGCCGGAGGGGGGCAAGAACAACGGAAATGCGGCCGGGAAACGCTCCGCCCCTCCCGGCCACGATGCCCCGCGGGTCGCGCCCCCTTTACAGATAGCCTGCCGCCACCGCCGCCAAATCGCTCCGCTCGCTCTTGCGCAGGGTGATGTGGCCGTGCACCGGCAGGGCCTTCAGCCGCTCCACCGCATAGGTCAGGCCATTGCTGCTGGAGTCGAGGTAGGGGTTGTCGATCTGGTACGGGTCGCCGGTGAGCACCATCTTGGTCCCCTCACCGGCCCGGCTGACAATGGTCTTGATCTCGTGCGGGGTCAGGTTCTGGGCCTCGTCGACGATGACGTACTGGTTGGGGATGGAGCGGCCGCGGATATAGGTGAGGGCCTCCAGCTCGACGATGTGCTCGCGGAGCAGCTTGTCCACCTTGAGGCGCACCGACTCCTCTCCCTCGTGCTTGGAGGAGTTGATCCCCATCAGGTAGGTGAGGTTGTCGAAAATCGGCTGCATCCAGTGGGCGAGCTTTTCGTCCTTGTCGCCGGGCAGGTAGCCCAGATCCTTGCCCAGGGGGATGATGGGCCGGGAAACCAGGATCCGCTCGTAGCGGTTGAAGGTGATCACCGACTCGAGGGCGGCGGCCACGGCGAGCAGGGTCTTGCCGGTGCCGGCCTGGCCCACCAGGGTGACCAGCTGGACATTGGGATCAAGGAGAAGCTCGAGCGCCATGCGCTGCTCCTTGTTGCGGGGCCGGATCTGCCAGACGTTGTCGTGCTTGTTCTGCATATGCACGAGGACGTTGCCCTCCCTGGCGCGGGCGATCCCGCTGCGCTTGGGGTTGCCCTCCTCGATCAGCAGAACGAACTCATTGGGATAGACTTCAAGCCCCTCGACGCGCAGCTCTTCCTGCTGATAGAAGGCGGCCAGCACCTCGGCCGGCACCTCCACCTCCCGGTAGCCGGAGTAGAGTTCGTCGAAGTTGACCTTCTGCTTCTCGAAATCCTGCACCTCGATGCCCAGGGCGTCGGCCTTGAGCCGGGCGTTGATATCCTTTGAAACAAAGATCACCCGCTTGCCGGCCTTGAGCAGGCCGTATGCCACGGCCAGGATGCGGTTGTCCGGCACGTGCATGTCGAGACCGGGCACCTTGACCCCGTCCTGCTCGCTGTCGATCATCAGGGTGCCGCCGGAGTCCATTTCCACGCCTTCGCTCAACCGCCCCTTGTCGCGCAGATGGTCGAGTTCGCGGATCACCTGGCGGGCGTTGCGGCCCAGTTCGTCGTTGTGCGACTTGAACTTGTCGAGTTCCTCGATCACCGACATGGGCAGCACCACCCTGTTGTCGGCAAAGGAACCAATGGATTCGGAGTTATGGAGCAGGACGTTGGTGTCGAGAACAAAGTACTTGATGGTCATGGAGAACTCCACCCCGTGATCGCAAGGAAAGGGCCACGGGGGAACGGGTTGTGCCGTGAACGGCAAAAAACGGGAACAGCCCCCTTGACAGGGACGCCCCGCGCCACAGCAAGCCGCTGAAATCGCTCTGTTACAGATGGACCAACTTAGTCTGCCACCCCCCCACGTGGCAACAAAAAACCACACCGACCGTCATCCCGCCGTCGCGGCAGCGGCAGCACCCTTTTTCCATACCCCTTCGGCGGGGCTTTATGCTATATATAAAAGCTTCATTTTCCATCATCCCAACGATCCGCCAACCCCGCCCGTCACGGAGCCGCCGCCCCAGCCGCCATGAAGATCGCCCTCATCCAGACCAATCCCGTTATCGGCGACCTGGCCCGCAACACCGCGATGATCGCCGCCCGGCTCGACGAAGCGCGGGCCGCGGGATGCGAACTCGCCATCCTGCCGGAGCTGGCGGTGAGCGGCTACCCGCCCCAGGATCTCCTGGAGCGGCCCGCCTTCCTCGCCGACCAGGAGCGGGCCGTGGCCCGGCTGGTGGCCGACACCCGGGATATCGGCGTTCTCTGCGGGGTGGTGCGCCGTCACACCGGCGAGTTTGGCAAACCGCTCCACAACAGCGCCATTCTCTTTGCCGACGGCAAGGTGCTCGCCACTGCCCACAAACGGCTGCTGCCCACCTACGACGTCTTTGACGAGTCCCGCTACTTCGAACCGGCCCGGGCGAGTGTCAGCGTCTCCTTCCGCGGCCTCAAGCTGGGGCTCACCATCTGCGAGGACATCTGGAACGACCAGGATCTCTTCCCCCACCGGCTCTATGCCGGCGACCCGGCCGCCGACCTCCTCGCCGAGCCGGGGCGACGCCCCGATCTGCTGGTCAACATCGCCGCCTCTCCCTATCATCGCGGCAAGGGCGGGCTCAAACGCCGGATCCTTGAAAACATCTGCCGCAAGTACGCGGTGCCGCTCTGCTACGTCAATCAGGTGGGCGGCCAGGACTCGCTGCTCTTTGACGGCAACTCCCTGGCCCTGGACCGCCAGGGGCGCGAGATCGTCCGTGGCGCCGCCTTTGCCGAAGATCTGGTGGTGATCGACAGCGACCGGATGGAGGGCACGGCGTCCCCCGCGCCGGCCATGGCGGCCGACGCCGAACTCCTCGCCGCCCTGGTGATGGGCACTCGCGACTATGTTCGCAAGTGCGGCTTCACAAAGGGACTGGTGGGGCTTTCCGGCGGCATCGACTCGGCACTTACCGCGGCCATCGCCACCCGGGCGCTGGGGGCGGAAAACGTCCTCGGGGTGGCGCTGCCTTCACCCTACACCTCCCAGGCGAGTATCGACGACGCCCGCGCCCTGGCCGCGAACCTCGGCATCCGCTTCGAGGTCATCCCGATCAGCGGGGTCTTCGCGGCCCACCGCGAGGCCCTGGCGCCGCTGTTCGCCGGCCTGGCCGAAGACGTCACCGAGCAGAACATCCAGGCCCGCATCCGCGGCAACCTGCTGATGGCGCTCTCCAACAAATTCGGCCACCTGCTGCTCTCCACCGGCAACAAGTCGGAGATGGCGGTGGGCTACTGCACCCTGTACGGCGACATGAGCGGGGGGCTCGCGGTTATCTCCGACGTGCCCAAGGGGCTGGTTTACGAACTGGCCCGCCACCTCAACCAGGAACGGGAGATCATCCCGGCCAACACCATCACCCGGGCACCTTCGGCCGAACTCGCCCCCGACCAGTTCGATCAAGACGATCTCCCCCCCTACGAGGTGCTCGACCGGATCATCGCCGCCTACCTAGAGGAACACCGCACCATGGCCGAGATCGTCGCCATGGGCTTTGCCCCCGACACCGTGGCCGATGTCGTCCGGCGCATCCGGGTCAACGAGTACAAACGCAAACAGGCGCCCATGGGGCTCAAGGTCACCACCAAGGCATTCGGCCCGGGCCGCCGCTACCCGACCGCCCAAAACTACCGGGAGGAGCGCTGATGCGGACCCGGCTCCTCGTCCTCGCCCTGCTGCTCGCTGTTTTCGTGCTGGTTCTGCGGGAAAACCTCACCAAACGACCCGACCACCTCGTCCTCACCGCGAGCGGCAAGGTGGAGATGTGCCTCTCCTGTCACCGGACCGAAAAACTCGACCCGGCCCACGACGCCAAGGTGCTCGGCTGTTCGCCCTGCCATCTCGGCGACCCGCTGGCCATCGGCAAGGAAGCGGCCCACGCGGGCATCGTCAAGAACCCCGGCGACCTGCGCGTGGTGGAGAAAACCTGCGGTGTCGAGGGGTGCCACGCCGCCGACGTGGTTCGGGTGAAAAACTCGCTCATGGCCACCAACCGCGGCATCCTCGCCACCCTCCTCTACTACTGGGGCGAGGCGCCCACCCACGACGGCAACTACTCGGTGGAACGGCTGATCAAGTCGGGCCAGACCTCGCTGGCCCTCGATTACTACCGCAAGCTCTGCGGCACCTGCCACCTCTGGAAGCAGAAGGGCGACCTGCCCGGCTTCTTTGGCGAAAAGGGCGGCGGCTGTACCGCCTGCCACCGCGTCGAGGGCAAGACGCCGCCGGGCGGCGACCCCAAAAAGACCCACCCGCTGATCAGCAAGCAAATCCCCATCGACAACTGCGTGCGCTGTCACAACCGCAGCGGCCGGGTGGGGATCTCCTACACCGGCAAGTTCGAGGCCGAAAACTACGGCACCCCCTACGAGGGAGGCGAGCCGTCCAGTCAGCGGCTGCCCGGCGACCGCTTCTACCTGGCCCTCTCCGACGACATCCACCACCGCAAGGGCATGGCCTGTATCGACTGCCATACCCGCAACGAGATCATGGGCGACGGCAACAACTACGCCCACTACGAAGAACAGCTCGAGATCGACTGCAAGACCTGTCATACCCCAGGCCGCCCCGGCACCACCCGCAAGGGCCATCAGCTCAACAACATCGTCTTCACCCCCGACGGCAAGGCCGAACTGGTTGGCAAGCTCGACGGCAAGCACCACCCCTTGAAGCCTCCCAAGGCCGGAACCTGCGACTACGCCGGCCACCAGCGCCTCTCGTGCGAATCGTGCCACTCCCCCTGGGTGCCGCAGTGCTACGGGTGCCATGCCAAACGCGACATGCGCGAAACCCATCTCGACAAGCTCACCCTCAAGGAAACCAAGGGCTGGTGGCAGGAGGGCCGCTCCTATCTGCGTTTCGAGGAACCGATGCTCGCGGTATGGGGCAAGCGAGTGGTCATCGTCACCCCGGGCTGCCAGGACATCGTCACCCTCATCGACGAGCAGGGCAAGGAACAGGGGGCCTTCAACCGGCTGACCATGGCGGCGCTCAATCCGCACACCACCTCGGCCAAGGGCCGGACCTGCGCCGGCTGCCACACCAACCCCAAGACCATCGGGCTCGGCAGCGGCCGGCTCTGGCGGGAAAAGGGTGAATGGCGGTTTGCCGGCCTCGACCAGGGTGAAAACGCGGCGGCCGGCCATACCGTGCCCCTCGACTCCTTTGTCGACCTCGACGGCAAGCGCCGCCAGTACGGCTCCCGCCACGACCTGCGCCCCTTCAACGGCAAGGAACTCAAGCGCATCCTGCGGGTGGGCCTCTGCCTCGAATGCCACAAGACCTACGACGACCCGGCCTACCGCAACTACTCGCCTGACCGGCCGTGTCCGGTGTACAAGGAAGAATGAATTTCCGGGGAACCCCCAAGCCCCACTTAGCCGTTAACCTGTTATTTTTTAAATAAAATACTGAAAATCGTTCCGTTTGCAATTTCCAGGACAAGGATTGCCGCCATGCTCATCACCCCCGCTGCCACCTCCTCCGCCGAAGGCAAAAAAATCCTCGCCGGTCTCGAAGACCGCTTCCAGCTCGCCGACTCCCGCTGCCAGGGGATCGTCGCCGACATCCTGCAGGCCGTGCGCCAACGCGGTGACGCGGCCCTGGTCGACTACACCCGCAAATTCGACGCCCCGGAGTTCCGGATCGAACAACTGCGGGTGCAGCCCGAGGAACTGGCCAATGCCTACGGCCTGGTGGACCAACCGTTCATGGAGGCGCTCCAGCTCGCCATCGACCGGATCCGCTCCTTTCACGAGCGGGAGAAGGAAGAGTCGTGGATCGTCACCGAGGAGAACGGTACCATCACCGGCCGGCTGGTGCAGCCGGTGGACGTGGCCGGCCTCTACGTGCCCGGCGGCCAGGGCGGCAAGACGCCGCTGGTTTCCTCGGTGCTGATGAACGGGCTCCCGGCCCAGATCGCCGGGGTCGGCCGGAGGGTGATGATGACCCCGCCAGGGGCCGACGGCTCGGTGAATCCGGCGCTCCTGGTGGCGGCCCAGGAGATCGGCGTCGACGAGATCTACAAGGCAGGGAGCGCCTGGGCCATTGCCGCCCTTGCCTTTGGCACCGAGTCGGTACCCAAGGTGGACGTCATCGTCGGGCCCGGCAACCAGTTCGTCACCGAGGCCAAACGCCAGGTCTCGGGCCGGGTGCGAATCGACATGATCGCCGGCCCCAGCGAGGTGCTCATCGTCGCCGACCACGCCGCCAATCCCGCCTATATCGCCGCCGACATGCTCGCCCAGGCCGAGCACGACCCCCAGGCCCTCGCCATGCTGGTCACCACCAGCGCTGAAGTGGCCGGCCAGGTGGTCGCCGAACTCGACCGCCAGCTCCGCGCCCTAAGCCGCCAGGAGATCGCCCGCAAATCTCTTGCCGAGCGGGGGGTGATCCTCATCGCCGCCGACCTTGCCGAGGCCATGGAGATCGCCAACCGCATCGCCGCCGAGCACCTGGAACTGATGATCGAGACACCCTTCCAGTGGCTGCCCAGGATCCGTCACGCCGGCGCCATCTTCATGGGCGCCCACACCCCGGAGTCGGCCGGCGACTACATGGCCGGCCCCAACCACGTGCTGCCCACCATGGGCACGGCCCGCTTCTCCTCGGCCCTGGGGGTGGAGACCTTCATCAAGAAGTCGAGCGTCATCTCATATTCGGCCGCGGCCCTTGCGGCACATGGCGAGCAGATCCAACAGCTCGCCACCCTGGAGGGGCTCACCGCCCACGCCAAGTCGGTGGCGTTGCGGCTCGGAAAGTAATGCAGCGGTTACTCACTGGCGGTTAGCCGTTGGGTATATTGGCCAACCGCTAACCGCCAACAGCTTATTGCCCAAAATTCATCGCCAACCGCCCCATGTCCTCTACCGCCGCCATTCTCAAAGAAGGCATTGCCGCCATGGCCATCGAGGTCGCCGATCCGGCCCGGGCCGCGCTCTGCGGTTATCTTGCCGAGCTCAAGAAGTGGAGCGCCAAGATGAATCTGGTGGCGCGGGCCGACGACCGTACCCTCATCGAAACCCACTTCCTCGACTCCCTCACCCTGCTGCCGCTCTTGCGCGAGCAGCCTTCCGGCGCCGGGCCGCTGCTTGACATCGGCACCGGCGCCGGCTTCCCGGGCCTGGCGGTGAAATGCGCCCTGCCCGAGCTTGCCGTCACCCTGGCCGAGCCGCGCCAAAAACGGATCACCTTTTTAAAACACGTCATCCGCACCCTGCAGCTCAAAGGGGTGCGGGTGGAACCGAGCCGGGTGGAGCCTGGCGATACCGCGGCGGGCGCCTCGCCCGGCCCCTTTCCCCTCATCACCAGCCGCGCCTTTGCCGACATCGCCGCCTTCCTCGCCGCAAGCGAATCCCTGAGCCCGCCCGGAGGCCTGGTGATCTGCATGAAGGGGCCGAAACACGAAGAGGAGATCGCGGCCTGGCGCGAGGCCGCACCCCAAAGCCCCTACCGACTCCACGAGGTCAGGAGCGTGCGGCTGCCCTTTTCCGGCATCAAACGGTATCTGGTGGTCTTTCGGAAAAGCGGGGAGTGAGACTGGGAGGAACGCCAGAGACTACCGGCGGCGACTTTGACGCCGATGTTCGACAACCGTCATGATGCCGAAACGGATCTGGCCAAATTTCCTGCAATTTGCCGTAACGAATCGATTTTTTACGCGGAAGCCCCGGACCACCGGCCAAGCAGGGAATGAAACTCTTCAGGCTTAAAGGGCTTGGTGAGGTAGTCATCCATGCCGGCGGCGAGGCATTTTTCCCGGTCGCCGCTCATGGCGTGGGCGGTCATGGCGATTATCGGCAAATGCCGGCCGCGCAAGCGGTGGGCAAGTTCGGCCGCCAGTTCGGCCGGCAGTTCATCTTCTGCCTTCAGGCCGTTTTCAAATGTACGAATAATTCTGGTGGCCGTATAGCCATCCATTTTCGGCATCTGAATGTCCATCAGCACCACGTTGAAATCCTGTCGGACTAACTGCTCCAGTGCCTCCAGGCCATTTTCCGCCATGGTCACCCGGTGGTCGTCCCGCTCAAGAATAAATCCGGCCAACTGGCGGTTGATCTCATTGTCCTCAACCAGCAGAATGTTCATGGCGGGAACACCCGCGACTCCCTCTGGACTGGCCTCTGCCTCTGTCAATTCGCTCATCTCTGCGGTGTCGAAAAGACAGGTAAAGGTGAAGACCGATCCGTGTCCCGGCTCGCTGCTAACCGTTATGTCCCCGCCCATTAATCGACAGAGATGCCGGCTGATGGCCAACCCCAGACCGGTGCCGCCATATTGCCGCGTAACGTCACTTTCTTCCTGGGCGAACGACCCAAAGATATGCTCGGCCATCTCCGGCTTGATGCCCCGCCCGGTATCAGCCACCGAGATCCGCAACTCTACCCTGTGGTTTTGGGCGTCCGAGTGGCTGATTGCCACCTTGATGTTGCCCTCGTCGGTGAATTTGACCGCATTGCTGAGCAGATTGAGCAGTATCTGCCGAAAACGCAGACTGTCGCCGCGCAGGGCCGGTGGCACGGTCGGATTGATATCAACCTGCAACGACAGATTTTTTGCATTGGCCAGCACCTGTATGGTCTGGACGGCCGCCTGTACGGTTTCGGCAAGCGCGAAGGGGTGCTCAACCAAGTCGAGCTTGCCGGCCTCGATTTTGGAAAAGTCGAGGATATCATTGATCAGGACGAGCAGTGAGTCGGCGGAAACCTTGACGGTTTCCAAAAAAAACCGTTGTCGCGAGTCAAGTTCGGTGTCCAGGACAAGGTCGGCCATGCCGATAATCCCGTTCATCGGGGTCCGGATCTCATGACTCATGTTGGCCAGGAAATCAGACTTGGCCTGGTTGGCCTTCAGGGCGGCCTCCCGCGCGGCCTGCAAGTCGCGCTCGTATTGCTTGCGCAAGCTGATATCGGTAATAAAGGCAAAGGAGCCCTGGGCCGCACCGTCTTCGTCTCTCAGCGTGGTGGCACTGAAAATGGTATGAATATTACCTCCCGCCTTGGTTCGGAGGGCAATCTCATAAATCCGATGGTCGGTACTCTCGATTTTCGCAGTCTGATCGATGAAAATTTGGCGGTTTTCCTCATCGACGAAATCCACTGGTTTTCGGCCGATCATCTCCTCTCTTGCGTAGCCGAGCATTTGCAACAAGGAGTCGTTGACTTCAACGGTTTCCCGATTTTGGTCGAGTAACCAATAGCCTTCCGAGGTGGAATTGACCACCCGCCGATAGCGCCGTTCACTGGCCAGCAGGGCATCGGCATTGCGCTTCTGCTCGGTGATGTCCTCCTTGACGGCGACGAAATGGGTGATCTCTTGGCGCTCGTTGAAAATCGGGGCAATAACCGCTTTTTCCCATAACTCATCGCCATTTTTTCTCTTGTTGAGGAAGTTGCCGTGCCACTCCTGGCCGCGCTTGATGGTGCGCCAGAGGTTCTCGTAAAAACTGGCATGCAGGTTGCCTGATTTCAGGATCCTGGGATTCTTGCCGATGGCCTCTTCAAACGTATAGCCGGTTACCGCGGTAAATGTCCGGTTGACATATTCGATGTTGCCGCCAGCGTCGGTGATGACAATGGACACCGGTGACTGTTCCACCGCCAGGGAAAGCTTCCGCAGGTCTTCCTCGACGCGCCGGCGCTCCAAGATCTCCAGGTTTTTATCCCGCAGCAGAATCGCGTAAGACGTTTTCACCTTGTGGATCTGTGCAGAGGTCAGCAGCATCATCACGCCGAAAACCGTGGTCAACGCGGCCATGGCAAGATGAATTTCGCCGCCTGCGACAAACAGCCGAACAAGAACCGGCGACAGAACCAGGACGATATAGGTCGCGGCGGTTTTCTTGAACTCAGACAACGCGACGATGGAGCCTGCGACCATCCCGGCCAGCAGAAAGGTGATAAAAGACTGATGGGGGTAGACCCCTTTAGGGAATAGTAAAACGCCGGCACTCCCCCAGGCCAGGGCGGAAAGAATAACCCCGATGCTGAACAATATGCGGCAGCGTCGCAGCCGCCTGTGGTCAAACGCCAGACGACGATACAAGAAATAATGCGCACCACGGACAATGGTGATGAACCATACGGCGGCGAGCCAGGTCAGGATGGTGGCATTGGGAACAATCCCCCTGAGGACAAAGGCGAGGAGGGCGGAGTTGCCGATGTTTGCCAAAAGCCCCAAGGGTAAATGGGAGAAGACCTGATTGAGCAGATCCCGCTCAAGCTGATAGTTCCCCGGCTTGTCTGCGACTGCCTTTGTGGGGGGCATCTCGAAATAGTCTGTTCCGGCTAACGGTTTGCGGTTGAGAATTATTTGAAAAGGCAAAAGGTGTTAGTAAGTTACCTTACCATAAAGGAACAACCGCCGGAAAGACAATGCCTTAATATTGTATCAGATGCTCGCCAAGCTGTACGGTTGCGACAACTCCGGGGAGGAGTTTGACGAGCAGCGGCCTTCATCTCGAAGAGTGTGAAAATCCGGAATGATTCATTTTCTGCGGTCTTCGGAGCCCCAAACTTCTGTCCCATTTGTAATCCGGATCGACTTCTACGACATTGACTCTTCGCAAGGTTCGGCATCGACCACTTCTGCCTGGATGCCTTGGTGGACGGCCATCGGTGCGACATCATCATGATAAAGGCCGCCAAAACGCTCGCCGCTCTTGACAACCGCAGGGAAGTGGGACAGAAGGATGTGGAAACGGCGGCGGAACTCGCCCCTCCCCCACGGGAGGCGCCGCCAGCCGC
Source organism: Desulfobulbaceae bacterium UBA5121 (assembly GCA_002414225.1). Taxonomy (GTDB): domain Bacteria; phylum Desulfobacterota; class Desulfobulbia; order Desulfobulbales; family UBA5123; genus UBA5123. Next base: position 21,708 of record DHYV01000007.1, read on the forward strand.
CGTTGGAGATCGAAGAAAAATTGAGGAAAATCAGGAAAATGAAACAATGATCGAGATATGCGACCTGGCCAAGCGATTCGGCGCCCGGCCTGCCCTGGAGGGGGTTTCCTTCCGGGTGGGAGGAGGAGAGATCTACGCCTATCTGGGCCCCAACGGCGCCGGCAAGACCACCACCATCCGCATCCTCACCGGACTCACCCGGCGCGACGCCGGGTCGGTGCGGCTCAACGGCCACGACATCGAAAGGGAACCACTGCAGTGCAAGGCGCAGTTCGGCCTGGTGCCGCAGCACACCAATCTGGACGCCGAACTCACCGTTGAGGAAAATCTCGTCATCCACGGCCGCCTGCACCACATGGCGCCGGCCGACATCCGGCGGCGCACCGACGAACTGCTCGACTACCTGGAGATGGGCGACCGGCTGCGGACCGTCGTCAAGGGGCTGTCGGGCGGCCTCAAGCGGCGCCTGCTGATCGCCCGCGCCCTGCTGCACGGCCCCAAAATACTTTTCCTCGACGAGCCGAGCGTCGGACTTGACCCCGCCATCCGCCGCAGCCTCTGGGGATTCATCAAGCGAATCAAGAACGACGGCACCACCATCTTCCTCACCACCCACTACATCGAAGAGGCCGAGTTCCTGGCCGAACGGGTGGCCTTTCTGGACCACGGCCGAATCGTCGCCGAGGAAACCCCGGCCAACCTGATGGCCGCCATCGGCGACTGGGCGGTAGACTACCTTGATGAGAGCCGGCTACAGACCGCCTACTTCCGCTCCCGGACCGAGGCCGGCGACTACGTCCTCAAACGCGCCAGTGGCTGCACGGTGCGGCGGGTGAACCTGGAGGACGCCTTTCTCTCCATGACCGGGAGGAAAATCGCATGATTCGGGGATGGACCGCCGTCTATTTACGAGAACTCTTCATCCTGAGGCGACGCCTCACCAAGCTGGTGCCCTCCTGGTCGGTGTCGCCGCTGCTCTACCTGATCGCCTTCGGCTGCGCGGTGGGCAAACACATGGATGTGGGCGGCCACAGCTATCTCGAATTCCTGCTGCCGGGCCTCGTCGCCATGTCCAGCATGACCCAGGCCTTTGCCATTGCCAGCGAGATCAACATCGCCCGTTTCTACTGGCACATCTTCGATGAGTTCCAGGCCGCGCCGATCAGCCACCTCGCCTACGTCATGGGCGAGGTGGCCGCCGGCATGACCCGGGCGTTGCTCGCCGGCCTGGTGATTCTCATCCTCGGCGCCTGCTTCGGGGTAGTACTCAGCTATACGCCACTTTTTTGGCTCGCCTTCCTGCTGAACAGCCTGATCTTCGCCTCGCTTGCCGTGGGTTGCGCCATGCATGTCAAGTCCCACGCCGACCAGGCACTGGTCACCAACTTCGTCATCACTCCCATGGCCTTCTTGGGCGGTACCTTCTTCCCCTTGGCACGACTGCCGCTCTGGGGACAAAAAATCCTGGGGCTTCTCCCCCTCACCCATGCTTCCCACGCCATCAGGGCAGCGGCCTTCGCCGAGCCCCCATCCCCGCCTGACTACCTTGTCCTGGCCGGGGTCGGGACTGCCTGTTTCCTCTTCGCCTTCCTTTCGGTCGACCGGGCCAAGAGCTGAAGGACTCGCAAAATCCCACTCCAAGTACTGTTCCGAAGGAAAACCGCAAAAAACCTGAAAACGAAAACCGGGACGGATTTGTTTGCGGTCAATCGTAACAAATAGTTCCGTCCCCATTTGCCATTTTCCCGAACGGCTGCCCAGCGAAGCCCTCACAGGCGAGGGAGGACGGCCTGCGCACGGAGGAACCCCGGCAGGCCCCTCCTCGCCGCGGCAAGCACCAAGGTGAAATCAACCTGCCAATTTGACTTGCCTTTCCCAATCCTGTTGACTAACAATGAGAGTCATCCTGAAGTCGGAGCAGAGGCCGGCGGCTGATCTCCAAGAATTTTGCATCAGCTGCCATACCCTTTGAAAGGAAAGGCGGCTTTTTTGTCTCGGGGGAGAACCAATGGCGCGACTCTTTATTCACGGCCTTGAGGGCAGCAGTCAGGGAACCAAAGGACGGTACTTTGCCGAACATTTCCCTGGGATGCTGACCCCGGACTTCACCGGTGACCTGGGTCACCGGATGGCCGCCCTGGCCGAGGTGACGGCCGGCCACGACGATCTGGTCCTGGTGGGGTCCAGTTTCGGCGGCCTGATGGCCGCCCTCTTCACTCTGGAGCACCCGCACCGGGTCCGGCGTCAGATCCTTCTCGCCCCTGCCCTGAACTTTCTCGATGCCGCAACCTGGCAGGGCCGCCACTCGACGGTGCCCACCATGGTCTATGTGGGGGAGGAGGACACCGTGACTCCGGCGGAACTCCTTGAACCAGTGGCCCGCGCCGTCTTTGCCGATCTGGTTTTCAAACGGCTGCCCGACGACCACCGGCTGCACCATGCCTTTCCGGCCCTGCCGTGGTCTGAACTGCTGGCCTAGCCCCAGTGCCGTCCCTTTACTACGGAGGTTCGGGGTGAGGGGATAAGCCTAAGTCAACGGCTTTGGGCAAATGTCCCGTGACCGGGGGTGGAGATGGGGATGGGTGATCATCATTTTGCCATAAAACTCGGTTCCAACCTGGAACGGTCCGAGCTGCTCGATGCCGCCAATCTGCTCAGTGAGAGCTACAGCCGCTGGCAGAACAATCCCCGCAACACCTGCCCGGTACAGACCGACACCTCGCCCGCGGTCTACCGCCGGCTGATGCGCCGGATCAGCCATGAGGTCATCCTCTACTACGATGGCGACCGGCTGGCCGGGGTCTTTGTCCACTCGCTCTCCCCCCATTACGACCAGTACCCCCTGCGCAAGCTCTCCTACCTGGGGGTGTCGCCCGGGCAGCGGGGGTATGGCCCGCTGAAAACCATTTTCTGCCGTTATGCTGAGTTCGTGGCCGCCCAGGGCGAGGATGTGGTCATTGCCAGCGATCTGGACCAGACCACCCTGAACAGCCTGCTGGCGGAGGCCGGCTTCCGGGAAATCGTCGACCGCAACGAGACCTTCTTCCTCCTCTCCCAGCTGTTGCGGCGCCGGCTCTTTGCCTTCCAAAAGGTGAAAAACGATTTTGTCATCGACCAGATCATCACCCTGGACGGCAAGGCGGTGCGTCGGGCCAAGAAACTGTTCCGGCTGCAGACCACGGCCTATGATTTCTACGCCCTCTACCGCCAGCAGCAGACCAAGCGGGTCCACCGTTCGGTGCCGGCCGCCAATCTCGAACTGCTGGGCCGGAGCCTGGCCCGGGCCGGAACCGGCATCTATTTCATCGCCTCCTTTGACGGCACCATCACCCTGGAGGAGCAGGCCGCAGGCGGCTACAATGGTTCACGGGCGATGATGGGCAGGAATATCGCCAAACATATCCACGAGATCGTCGATCCGGCGACCAGCTGTGTCTACCTGCTGCCGGCCAGCGAGGAGGAGGTGCGGCAGATTGCCGACCGCATTGTCCTGCGGCCCGGGTTCTACGACTTCCTCTTTTTCTGCCTCAAAATCCTCGGCTCCTTTTTCATTGCCTCGGCCGCCACTCCGCTGCAGATCCGTTTTGCGCTCTCCCGCTTCCTTGGACCCAACCTGCCGCTCCGCTATCTTGACCTGGTGGAAAAAATCTATGCCCCGGAGGTGGAGATCCTGGCCGGCCAGACCCGGGAGGTATCCGATGGCACCCAGCGGACCGCCTTTCGCTACCGTGGCCCCTATCTGGCCCTGGACCGGGGCTATTCAATGCGCAAGGATCTGATGATGCGGGATATCCTCGAGAGCAGGGGGGAGATGGAGGCGCCGGTGGTCTACCTGGGCAGCAACATGGGAGATGCCCAGGCGGTGGAAGCCCTGTACCATGAGTCCCGGGCCCGGTGCCTGCCGGTGGTGGTCTTTGATTTCGGCGACGAACTGACCGCCTGGGCCACGGATCTGCTCTCCGCTGACCAGGACGGCGCCAATCCCTGGTTCAGCATCATCAGTGTCCGTGATTTTTATCAGATTCCGGTGATGCTGGAGGAGATGGGTCTGGAGCTTGAGCCTAACCTGACCATTTGAAAATCCTGCATCCCGCCCCGACGCCTGACAATCCCTGACGAATCATTTCGCATACCCGCCACTGCCGAACGAAAATCCGCCCAATATTCATCGCCGACGCTGGCCCTCCGGCGACGACAGCCGGAATCCTCGCTCAACCGCCTCACGGACGCCCCTACGCCGACCCAAAGAACCACCTCCGGCCACGGTCCGCCCCAAAAGCTCTACACTTTGCAAAGGTTAACATTTCATACCATCTCTTTACTTATCACCGGGGCCCCGAAAAACGATAACCGTTATAAGAATACCCACTACCCAAAAGAAGGAGGCCCCCCATGTCTGGCATCAACGATCTCGTAACCGCAGGAGTAACGGTCCATACCAACTACGCCACCAGCACGGTGAGCACCACCAAGACCGCGGCTGAACAAACCGCTGCTGCGTCGGGGACATCGGACACCGTCGAAATTTCTCCGGAGGCCCAAGCCCTTTACAACACAACCCAAACCTCGGAGGCCGGATCGGACTCCTCCGGCGGAACCGCAAGTGGGGATGGGGCCTCGACGCAGGATACGAAGAGCGCGGCGGCCGCTTCTTCGGCCGGCGGAACGTCCGCCGGCAGCGATACCGTCGAAGAAGAAATCAAAAAAATGCAGGAGCAGATCAAGGAGCTTGAGGAGGAAATCGCGGCTCTGCAAAAAAAGGCCGGGAACGACGAAACAACGGCGAAAATCTTGGGAACCAAGCAGGCCGAGTTGGCAACGCTGCAAGCCGAGTTGGCCCAACTCATGAGCAAGTCGTCCCAGTCCGCATGAGCCGCGCCGCCTGGGGCGTTCCCGGCGGAAGAAAGACCGGGGGAGCCTGACGGGCGGCCACCGCGCCGCCTGCTCCCTTCAATCAAACCTGGCCAACCGGGCCCGGATGCCGAGTTTCTGCAAACCGCTGCGGATGGTGGGCGAAAAATCTTCGGCGGCCTCCACGCCGGCTTGCAGCAGGGCAATGGCGCCCTGCCGGCCGAGGCCAAGCACCGGCCGGAACTGGGTAAGCAGGCCGGCGAGCGAATCGCCGTCGCAGATCCTGGCGGTGAGCCCATTGGTAAAGGCGGCCAGGTTCTGAAGGTAGGCCTTCTCGTCGCCGCCGTCGCGGGGGATGGGCGGATAGGGCGTCATTGCCGCCACCAGCATGGGCGAGAGGTTCCAGAAACGTGCCATCTCCTCTCCCACGTCCTGAAAGGAAAGCCCTTGCAGGATCTCCCTGGCCGCCGCCTCCCAGGAGAGCCCGGCCGCCCGCCGCTCGCTGATCTGCCGGTAATGCCCCGGCAGGTAGACCTGGACCAGAATCTGCCCGAAGGTGTGAAGCAGGGCGCAGATAAAGGCCTCTTCCGGGTCCACCCTGAGCCGCTTCTTCACCGCCAGCATCTTTGCCTGGATACCGCTCAACAGCGACCGGGTGAGCACCCGGGCGACACCGTCCTTGTCGACGCCGGCGGCGATGAAGTCCTCGAAGATGGCGATCACCGCGGCAATCTCCCGGACCGCCTCAAAGCCGATCACGGTCACCGCCCGGGTGATGTTGTTCACCGGCTTGGGCAGGGCGTAGATCACCGAGTTGACCACCCGCAGCACCTTGTTGGTGAGCGAGTAATCCCGGAGGATCACCCCGGCGAGGTCGCTGGCCGCCGACCGGGCGCTGGAGGTCAGCGACAGCAGTTCCTGAACATTGCTCGACATGGCCGGCAGGTCGGCAACGTCGGCACGCCGGAAAATCTCCCGCAGCTTTTCATGGGCCACCGTCTCGCCGGCAGCGACGGCAGGGGGTGGCAACAAGTCAGGCATTACGGCCTCCTAAAAAAAAGCCCGGAGCCGTACGACGTGGAACTGCCACCATTTCACGAAACAGCACCGCCTCATGGCCGCCAGACCCCCGAGTTTTCTCATTTACAGACGAGGCTTTGACCGGCCACCCCACCGCCGCTAAGATCAAAAATCGGTTGCGCGGCGAGAGAGTTCTGGCGCGACTCCTCGGTAAGGCCAGCCTTACCGGCTTGCTCTTCTTTCTTTTTATTGTTCCCTTCCTCAGCAGAATCGGTTGCAGACGTCTCTGACTCCGATGCCGACACGTTTTGGGGCGCGCCGGCGCTAGAGTTTGCCGAGCTTGAAGTGACGGCTGTTACCGTGGCAGTTACGGTCTGGGTGGTTTCTTCCACAACTGTCTGTGGCAACACGGCGCTGCACCCAGCCCCACTCGGGTTGGTGACACAAGCGTCAAGACTCGGCAGCACCGCGCTGCAGCCCGCAGCCCCCGGGTTGGTGACACAGGCGCCC
>DHYV01000007.1:28150-29556 GCA_002414225.1 Desulfobulbaceae bacterium UBA5121
GCAGCCCGCCGCACTCGGGTTGGCGACACAGGCGTCGACACTCGGCAGCACCGCGCTGCAGCCCGCCGCACTCGGGTCGGCGATGCAGGCGTCAAGACTCGGCGGTGGAGTCTCATCCTCGATAGGCGCTGTGGCTACCGTACCGCCGCCAGAGTCGACAGAAACACTGGTGTATTCTCCTGTTACGGTTACCATGCCGCTGGTCGACAGCTGACTACTGTCCACGGTGGTAGAGCCTGCCGCCTGATAGGCGATATCGCCGCTATCGCTCATGGCAATGATTCCGGTGCCGGCACTAATATTACCGGCACTGGTGACACTGATCCCGCCACCGCCGGTGGTCGAAAGCGTGGTCCCGGCTGCCTGGCTAAAATCGCCGCTGGTGCTGACGGCATCGATACAGTTTCCGCCTCCCACCGAGACATCTGCGTTGACAACTACTGCCCCTCCTTCAAGGTAGAGTCCAGAGGCGGGCAGGTTGATCGGATCATTCACCGTCAGGGCGGAATCAGCACCTGCCGTGATACCGAATGCGTCGGCCATGAACTGCTTTCCCGACCCTGGCCCGCCGAGCTTCGCCGGATCGATAAACCCGCCGCTGCCGACCACGACATCGCCATTGGAATAAAAGTAAATTCCGCCCCAGGCGGTGGTCCCCGCCGAAACCGTGCCGCTGCCGGAGAAAGAAACGACGGGATTATTAAAGTAGACCGATCCTGCCGTTGAGACGTCCGCGTTGAGGACGATGGCAAACGGCTCTTTTATGTCTGTTTGGTCCGGGTAGGCGACGTAATCACTCCACCTCAGATTAAAACTGACTGAAGGTTCCGCCGAAACATCGGCGTTGAGGACGATGGATTCTCCACTCAGGGAGAGCGAAGAAGCGGGCAGGTTGATCGGGTCATTCACCGTCAGGAGGAATTCTGCCGTGATATCGAATGCGTCGGCCATGAACTGCTTTCCCGACCCTGGCCCGCCGAGCTTCGCCGGATCGATAAGCCCGCCGCTGCCGACCACGACATCGCCACTGGAATAAAAGAAAATTTCGCCCCCGTTGGGGGTTCCCGCCGAAACCGTGCCGCTGCCGGAGAAAGAACCGAGACCATAAAAGGAGACCGATCCTGTCGTTGAGACGTCCGCGTTGAGGACGATGGCCGACGGCCCCCCAAAACTGACTGAAGATCCNNCCCGTCGAAACATCGGCGTTGAGGACGATGGTTCCTCCATCCAGGGAGAGCGAAGAAGCGGGCAGGTTGATCGGATCATTCACCGTCAGGGTGGAATCAGTGATGCCCGCCGTGATACCGAATGCGTCGGCCATGAACTGCTTTCCCGACCCTGGCCCGCCGAGCTTCGCCGGATCGATAATCCCGCCGCTGCCTACCACGACATCGCCATTGGAATAA
>DHYV01000007.1:29605-32171 GCA_002414225.1 Desulfobulbaceae bacterium UBA5121
AAAAGTAAATTTCGCCCCAGTCGGGGGTTCCCGCCGAAACCGTGCCGCTGCCGGCAATAGGCATCCCCAGGCCCCCAAAAACCACCTCTACAAATCCATTCACCGTGCCGTCGATGGTCACATTCCCACTGGCATCATTGGCGATCAAACTCACAAATGCTCCGGAAACCGAACCGCCAGACCCAACCGCGATGTCTCCACCGGCGTTGACACTCACCGTGTCGGTGCAGGTAACCGAACCGTTGATGGTCACGTTCCCACTGGCATCGGACGAGCTTAAGCTCACATCCGCTCCGTAAACAGCCTTATCGGCAGCCACGTCGATACCGCCCATGCCATCAATAGTAATATCTCCCGCGCCGGCATTCACATTCTCACCAACCTGCAGGGGATTGCTCCCCGAGGCGTTCAGGACGATATCGCCATCGTTGGTGGTGATGCCGGCAAGACCATCCACATTCCCGACCGTAAAGCCATCGGCGTTGAAAAAAACAAACGATTCCCCTGCATTGGTGACCTCGGCGGCAAGGGTGTGCACTTGATTGAGACTGCTGTTCAGATAAACACTGCCGCCAGAGACCACCTTAAGAGAATCAACGGCCACGGTGGTGAAGCTGTCTTGCGAAACCCCCCCCGGGCCGGCGTTCAGGGTAAGCCCCCCATTGCCCCCCAGAATGTCATTTCCGATCAGAATGTCATTGGTGGCATTGAGGGTCAACCGATGGTTGGAGGTCCAGCTCACCGTATCGTTTACCCAAATCTCCCCCGGATTGAGCGCGAGACCTCCACCCTCGGTGCTGCTGATCGTTACGTCCGTTGTCTCCAAATTATTGCCAAGAGTGATGCCGTCAATATCGCCGTCAGAGGGCGCAATGACATACCCGTCCGGATCGATGAACCAAACACCAGAGAGGCCGAAGGGTGCTGAGGTGTCCACGCGGCTGCCAGCCGCGATGGAAACATGAGCGCCCGATGTTTCCACAAACCCCCCATTGCCGCGCTGCATTCCGCCCCGGGCAGAAATGGCCCCGCGCACGGTCAAGGACCCATCTGCCCAGACGATGACCTTGCCACCGTCACCAGCCTGGGTCGCATCAGCCTTGATCATGGCGTTCTTGTCAAGGATGGTGGCAAAGGAGTTCTGGACCAGGGGATTTTGGCCTTGATAACCGCCGCCGATCAGCGCCGTGCCACCGCCACTGGCGCCCGAAACCTCCACCACGGCGCTACCCAAAAGCCCCACCTCACGGCCCAGCATCACCACCCGGCCGCCGGTTTCACCGCTGTCGAAACCGGCGGCGTCGATGATACCGCCATTGCTGACAGCCCCGGTCGCTCCGCCCGCCAAAACGATCTCGCCGTTTCGCTCTTCTATGGAACGGGCCTGGATGAGTCCTTCGTTGTTAACCACCGTGCTGGCCAGATTGTCCGCCACCTTGGCGGTCATTACCACCCGACCGCCGTCCGCGGTAATGGTGCCGAGGTTTTCCACCCCAGCCAGATGGGCAAGGCTCGCCTCGTCCACGGCCAGGCTGATAAGCTGATCACCGTCGATATCCAGGGTGAAGCGGCTGCCCGAGGCCAGGGCCACCTGACCCAAACGGGCCTGGATCACCCCGACGTTGGCAGCGTAGTCACCGGCCAGGACGATGTAGCCCCCCTCGCCGGCAGTAAGGTTCCCCTGGTTGATCACCGCCGCGTCGGAAAGCGGATACGGTTGGCCGGCAAAGGTGTAGCGGCCGGCCATAAAGTCGGCATTGCCGATGTCGTGGGTGGTGGCCAGCAGGCCCTGCACGCTCACCTGGGAGCCCGGGCCGAAGAGAACGCCGCTGGGATTCACCAAGAAAATCTGGCCGTTGGCAATGAGCCGGCCGTAGATCGCGCTGGGGTCGGTGCCGATCACCCGGTTCAGCGCCACGCTGTCGGCCCCCGGCTGCTGGAACCGGACCTGCTCCCGGGCCGCGATGGAGAAGCGCTGCCAGTCGATCACCGCCTTCTGGCTCTGCTGGTTGACGAGCGTGGTGGCCGCGTCGGGCCGGCTGACCGTGGCGGTGCCGGCGGCAACCTGTTCGCCAACCGGCCCCGCGAGGGCGACTGCGGGCAAGGCCAGCACTAAGGGAAGGAGGCAACCGACCCGCGACAGTGATTTATCAAGGCACTGTCGGCCAAGGGACAAAAAGGAGTGCCCCCAGGAGAAGAGGACACGGTTCGGGTGTTTTCTGCACATACAGCTCCTCATTTACATACTGTAATGAAATCGCAAAACCTCGTGAGCCCCAACCTAATCAAATTGCCCCAACGCCACGAGACGACTCTCCTTTAGTACTGGGTGGTAAAGGTGAACCAGAGCGGCGCGTCGTAGCCGTCACCGGAATCATTACCGTCAATGGGATTGGCCCACTGCAGATCCAGAATGTATTTGCCGGCAAACGAAACCGTCATCCCGAGGCCGGCCGAGGCCAGGCTGGCGGAACGGCTGCCGTCGGCCATGACGGTCTTGGAACGGACCGTACCGGCATCGACGAAGCCACGCAGGAGCAGATCGGCGGTCCCGAGAGGGATGCCG
>DHYV01000038.1:0-5754 GCA_002414225.1 Desulfobulbaceae bacterium UBA5121
CGGGCTGTCCATGCTGGTGGCGCGTGTCGAGGGTCATGGTAATTGAGCACCGTACCCGGGGGGAGGGTCAGTGGAATTGAGCACCCTGGGTCACCAGAATTGAGCAGTTTGCCGGCGGCGGGGTCAGCGGAATTGAGCACCCCGCCGTGATCTTCGGTGGGCTCCATCTGATGCCTGAACTATCTTGTCGGAATTTTCATTCTGGCAGGAGGAGTCATGGCACGGAGGCCCATTCCCATGATCGAACTTGATGAATTGTTGTTCCGCTGGCAGCAGGGTCACAATATCTCCCAGCTCGCCCGCAGCCTTGGCCAATCCCGGCAGACGGTCCGCAAATACCTGCGGGTCGCTGAAAGCCACGGCTTGACCCGCGATGGCGATGACGCCCAGCGCAGCAAGGTACTGGCGGCCGTGCGAGCTGAGGCCAGCCACAAGCGTGATGCCAGCGCACCGGGCAGGCCTCAGTTGCTTGAGCCCCACAAGGAGCAGATCCGCGCCTGGATGAAAGAGCCGGACATGACCGTAAAGCAGATCTGGCGGCTGTTGGGCGAAGGCGGAATCCCGCTCAGCTATCCCAGCGTCAAGCGCTTTGTCCGCAGTCATGTGGAGCCAGCCTCGATGAAGGTGACCGTGCGGCTGGAAACACCGCCGGGCCAGCAGGCTCAGGTGGATTTTGGCCGCGCCCGGGTCCGCTTTGGCGAGCAGGTGCGTTCCCTATGGATGTTCGTGATGACGCTCTCTTTTAGCCGTCACCGCTTCGTGCGCTTTGTCGAGCGCCAGGACCTGTCCACCTGGATCGACTGCCATGTGCGCGCCTTCGAGTTCTTCGGCGGGGTGCCGCAGACCATCCTGCTCGACAACCTCAAGGCCGGCGTGATCCGCCCCGACCTGTATGACCCCACCATCAACCGGGCCTATGCGGAGTTGGAACGGCACTATGGCTTCACGGTCGATCCGGCCCGGGTGGCCACACCTGAGCACAAGGGCAAGGTGGAGCGGCAGATGCCGGTGGTGCGGCAGCAGCTGGTGGCCGGTCGCAACTATGCTGATCTCGCCGAACTCAATGAGAAGGCTCTCTATTGGTGCCGTGAGCAGGTCGGCCGCGAGGTCCACGGCACCACCTGCGCGCCACCCATGACCCGCTTCGAACAACAGGAGCAAACCGCCCTGCGGCCGCTGCCGGCACAGCCTTTCGAGCGGCCGACCTGGGGCGAGGCCAAGGTCCACCCCGATCACCATATCGTCTTCGAGCGCAGCTACTACTCACTGCCCAGCCGCTTCGTGGGCAAGACCGTCTGGGTGCGGGCAACCACACGACTGGTCGAGATCTACTGCGACGAGGAACTGGTCAAGACCCATCCCCGCGCTCCCCGGCGGGGGAGCTGGATGAGTGACCCCAACGACTATCCCGGCGCCGCCAAGGCCTTTCTCTTTGCCCACCCCCAGTATTGCCGCGAGAAAGCGGCGGAGATCGGCCCCAATGTCTCCCGCATGGTCGAAGAGATTCTTGCCAGCCATGCCATCCGACACCTGCGCAAGGCGCAGGCAGTGCTGCGCATGGCCGAAAAATACGGCGCGGAACGGCTGGATGAGGCCTGTGGCTACCTCCTCCATTTCGGCGCCACCGACCAGCGCCGGCTTGCCTATGTCCTTGAAAACGGCATCCCCGCCTGGTGGCAACCAGCCCGGCAGGAACCGCCCCCGGCGCCGCTTACCCGACAGGCAATGGAGTTTCTCCACCCGCCGGAGAGCTTTGCCATGGAGGTGAACCAATGAGCGCGACCATTGCACTTTCCGGCCAGCTCAAGGCGCTCAAGCTCGGCCGCATGCTCGACACCATCGATGTACGGCTGGCCCAGGCACGCGATAGCCAACTCGGCTACTTGGAGTTTCTCCAACTCCTGCTCCAGGACGAGATCGAACGCCGCAAAACCCAGAGCCTGCGGCTGCGCCTGCAGCGCGCAAACTTCGAAGAACCCAAGACCTTGGAGGACTTCGACTTCCTGGCCAGCCCGGCCTTGAACCCCGCCGGGATCCGCGATCTGGCCACGGGGCTTTTCATCGAACGCCGCGAGCATGTACTGCTCTACGGTCCGGCCGGCACCGGCAAGACACACCTCGCCCAGGCCCTCGGCCACCACGCCTGCCGTAGCGGCCGATCCGTGCTGTTCCTGAAGGCGGTCAAGCTCTTCCGAACACTGCAGGCCGCCCGCGCCGACAACTCATGGGATGCCGAGCTGCGCCGCTTGCTCGCTCCCGACCTGCTTATCATCGACGACTTCGGCCTCAAGCCCATGACCATGACCCAGGCCGAGGACTTCTACGAGATCGTCGCCGAGCGCCATCTCCGAGGTTCGATCATCGTCACCTCAAACCGGCCGCCTGCCGACTGGCTGCCCTTGTTCCCCGATCCGGTCATGGCCAACTCCGCTCTCGACCGGCTGGCCCACAACGCCCATCACTTCGTGATGAAAGGAGAGTCGTACCGCAAAAAAATGCGCCCACAAACAAAGCAACCGGCACTTATTTCAACCGAGCCCACCGAAGATCAAACTGCTCAATAATGCTGACCCCGGCACTGCTCAATTACGCTGACCCTTGACACCCTCACCAACGAAGAGGGGCCGCGCCTTTCCTTCCCCGCTTGATCACTTTCCCGTTTTGCCACTCCCTCTCCTGTTTTGACGGCTCAAGCCCTCTCCGCTTCCTCTCCTGCTGCATTCGGGCCCACGTTTCTAACGGAAAAATATCGCAAACCATGGTGCTTTGTGATAGAGATAATGCCTGACAAAATAATCGTAACTGCTTTCACGCCCTGGGGCAGCAAACGCGCCAAATCTTGATATATAGCTATAATTATTGGTTTTTTAACCGATTTCTGTTTACAACCGCTAACAGGAGTAAGGTATGAAAAAATCCATGGACCAAGCAACGCTCAAGATGATTGACCAGGCCGAGGCCCGAGCCATCCCCCTGGTCTGGGACCGCTACCAGAAGCAACTGCCCCAATGCGGTTTCGGAGAGACCGGCCTCTGCTGCCGGCACTGCATGCAGGGCCCCTGCCGCATCGATCCCTTGGGCAACGGGCCCACCGAGGGGATCTGCGGCGCCACCGCCGACACCATGGTGGCCCGCGGCCTGGTCCGCGCCATTGCCGCCGGCACCGCCTCCCATGCCGGCCACGCCAAGCACGTGGCCCATACCCTCCTCAAGGCCGCCAGGGGAGAGGCGCCGGACTACCCGATCAAGGACGAGGCCAAGCTCCGCGCCATCGCCACCCGGATCGGCGTCGCAACCGAAGGCCGCGACACCGCGGCCATCGCCGCCGATGTCGCCTCTGCGGCCCTGCTCGAGTTTTCGGAAAAAACCTCGCCCCTCACCTGGGCCGCCACCACGGTCACCAAGGGCCGAATCGACACCTTCGTCAAGCTTGGCGTGGTGCCCACCGGGGTGGACAGCCATATCTCCGACATGATGCACCGCACCACCTACGGGGTGGACGCCGACCCGGTCAACCTGATCCTGGGCGGCATCCAGTGCGCCCTGGCCGACTACTCGGCCTGCCACATGGCCACCGACCTGGCCGATGTGCTCTTCGGCACCCCGGCGCCGGTGGTCTCCAGGGCCAACCTCGGGGTGCTCAAGAAGGGTGCGGTGAACATCGCTCTCCGCGGCCACAACCCGCTGTTGAGCGACATCGTCGCCCAGACGGCCAGCTNNGGCATCTGCTGCACCGGCAACGAGGTGTTGATGCGCCACGGCGTGCCCATCGCCACCAGCTCGGTCTCCCAGGAGACCGCCATCCTCACCGGTGCCGTCGACGCCATGGTGGTGGACTACCAGTGCATCATGCCGGCCCTGGCCAATGTCTGCGAATGCTTCCATACCAAGTTGATGACCACCATGGCCAACGCCAAGATCCCCAAGGCCACCCACGTGGAGTTCAGCGACAAGGGCGCCCGCGCCGCGGCCCGCAAGGTGATCAGCGAGGGGATTGCCGCCTTCCGCAGGCGCGATCCCAACAAGGTCAACATCCCGGAGATCTCCACCACCGCCATCGCCGGTTTCTCCACCGAGGCCATTGTCGGCGCCCTGGCCCTCCTCGACAAGAACGACCCGCTCAAGCCGCTCATCGACAACATCGCCAACGGCAACATCGCCGGCGTCTGCCTCTTTGCCGGCTGCAACACGGTGAAGATCACCCAGGACGCCAACTATGTGGAGATGATCAAGATCCTGGCCAAGAACAACGTGCTCATCCTGGCCACCGGCTGTGCGGCCGGCGCCTATGCCCGCGAAGGGTTCATGACCTCGGAGGCGACCAACCGCTACGCCGGCGACGGCCTCAAGGCGGTGCTCACCGCCATCGGCGAGGCCGCAGGCCTGGGCGGTCCCCTGCCGCTGGTCCTCCACATGGGCTCCTGTGTGGACAACNNACAAGCTCGGGGTCGATCTCTCGCAACTGCCGGTGGTGGCCTCGGCCCCGGAACCGGTAACGGAAAAGGCAGTGGCCATCGGCACCTGGGCGGTGGCGGCGGGGCTTCCCACCCATCTGGGCATCGTGCCGCCGGTGGTGGGCAGTCCCACCGTGACCGGGGTGCTCACCGGTGCAGCCAAGGATCTCTTCGGCGGCTACTTCATCGTCGAGCCCGATCCGGTGAAGGCAGCCGAGGCACTCCTTGGCGCCATACGCGAACGCCGCCAGGGCCTCGGGCTTCCGGCCTGAAGGGGGAGGTGCAGACATGAAAAGAATCTATGCCGATCCTGTCCGCTGTACCGGCTGCAAGAGCTGCGAAATCGCCTGCGCCGTGCAGCATTCCAAGAGCAAAACCCTCTTCGGCGCCATGGCCGAACCGCATCCGCCCCGGAAACGGCTCTTTGTCGAGGCGGCAGAGGGGGGCAAGATGCCGGTCCTCTGCCGCCACTGCGAGGACGCCCCCTGTGTCAACAGCTGCATCACCGGCTGCCTCTACCACGACGAAAACGGCTATGTCCGCCGCCACAAGGGGCGCTGCATCGGCTGCTGGTCCTGTATCATGGTCTGCCCCTTCGGGGTGATCACCCCCGACCACCTGGCCCACATCGCGGTCAAGTGCGACCGGTGCCACAAGCTCGAGGTGCCCGCCTGCGTCAACGCCTGCCCCACCAAGGCGCTCACGCTGGTCGATGTGGACCAGCTGCCGCCCGCGGTCCGCAACCGGGTGGCGCTCAATGAGACCGGCAAGGGGAGGTGAGGCCATGGACTACACCATAGTCGGCGGCGGCATCGCCGCGGTCTCGGCGTTCAAGGCCATCCGCGCCCTTGATCCGCATGGCGCCATCACGGTGGTCAGCGAAGAGGAACACTGTTTCTACTACCGGCCCATGACCCCNNGAGCAGCACTGCTTCTACTACCGGCCCATGACCCCGCTGGTGGTCAAGGGCGACAAGTAGCGTGACGAGATCCTCTACGACCACGCCCATCTTACCGGCATCTCCTTCATCCACGACCGCGCCGTGTCGCTTGATACGGCCGGCCAAGAAATCGGCCTTGCCTCCGGCAAGGCCCTCCCCTACCAACGGCTGCTCATTGCCACCGGCAGTGCCCCGAAGGTGCCGAAGATTCCCGGCATCGAGGCGGCCCCCAACGTCTTCTACCTGCGCACCCTGGCCGATGCTCAACAGCTCAACCAGGCTGCCGGAGCGGCCAGACGGGCAGTGGTGCTGGGCGGCGGCCTGGTGGGGATCAAGAAGGCTTGCGCCCTGCACCACCT
>DHYV01000038.1:5761-6909 GCA_002414225.1 Desulfobulbaceae bacterium UBA5121
GGCTCGCCTCGGGCAGAGAGTTGGCAGCCGACATGGTCTGCGTGGCCGTCGGCGTCACCCCGAACCTTGCCTGGCTTGCCGGAAGCGGTATTGCAACCGACCAGGGTATCCTGGTCGACAAACGGCTTGCGACCAGCAGCGGGGCAGTATATGCGGCAGGCGATGTGGTCCAGACCCGAGATCTGATCACCGGCAAGCCGCTGGTGAGCGGCCTGTGGACCAATGCGGTGGATATGGGCAAGGTGGCCGGCACCAACATGGCAGGCGGCAAGGCCAGCTACGAGGGCGGACTCGAAACCATGAACGCCACCGAGATCGAAGGGCTCGCGATGATCAGTGTGGGCGACATCCTGGCCGAGATCCCGGGCAGCGAGGTGGCAATCCGCCGCCGGGACGGCAGCTACCGGAAGCTGGTCTTCGACCATGACCGTCTCACCGGCGCCGTCTTCATCGGTGAGATCGCCAACGCCGGCGTCTATACGGCCCTGATCCGCAGCGGCAAACAACTTGGCCGGCTCAAGGAAACGGCCATCACCCGTCCCCTCACCTATGCGGACTTTTGTGTAGGCCGCTGAGCCCCTATTGATGCGAGCAGGGGCAGAGCCCCCTGCCCCTGCTCGCTGCTTTTCCCCATCCCGTTTCCCCGCCTCGGCAACCCGGCCGCCTCGGCCTCCCCCTATGTCCTGCTCCCGGCAGCCCGACCCGCCGCCGATACCGAAAGATGCCACTCCCCACCTGCCGGAATGCTAAACCATTGTGAGATCAGCAACATATCGTTCTTTGTGCTTGACAACGGTTTCGTCGGTGTGATCCTCTTTTTTAGTTGTTCCCATTCCATTCACGGCCTCCACCGGCGTTACACGCGCACAAAACCCAAAGGGGGAAACGATGAAGTCTCACGCATCTAAAGCGGTCGGCGAGCGTCTTGGCAATATCTCTCGCCGGGATTTCCTCAAGTTCTGTACAGTGATGGCGGCAGGTATGGGGTTACCCCTGGAAATGGCGCCCCGCATTGCCGAGGCGGTGACCAACCCCAGCCGGCCGCCGGTGATCTGGCTCTCCGGCCAGGGCTGCACCGGATGCACTGAGTCGCTGCTCCGGCCCGGTCACCCCTCCATCGAACACCTGATCCTCGACCTCATCTCCCT
>DHYV01000026.1 GCA_002414225.1 Desulfobulbaceae bacterium UBA5121
CCCGTCAATAACTTTTCTCGGCTTTTTTGCTGCCTGCAAAAATAGCACGAATTCTCGACAATTTAACGTGCCACCAGGCAGACGACCCGCCGCCCTACCCCCGCAGCCTCTCCAGTGCCCAGGCCAAGTTGGTGCCCAGGTCACGCATGGTTTTCATCCCCTCTTCGTCGTCGAGCACCTCGCCCGCCGCCCGGCCGACGCCGAGGTTCCAATAGGACGAGCCGACGATGATCATCTGGCCGATGAGAAAAAAATAGTTGAGCGAGCTGAAGACATGGGAGGCGCCGAACCGCCGAACCGCCACCACACTGGCGCCGAGCTTGCGTTTGAACATGTCGCCGTTGGCGCGCGACACCATGCCGCTTCGCTCGATGAGGGCCTTCATCGACGCCGACATATCCGCGAAGTAGGTGGGCGAACCCAGGATGATGCCGTCGGCCGCCTGCATCTTGACGATACAGTCGTTGATGATATCGTTGTCCACGGCGCAACGGCCGTTCTTTTTTTCAAAACACTTGTAACAGGCAATGCATCCGGCCACCGGCCGGCCGGCCAGCTCCACCAGTTCAGTCTCCACTCCGGCCCGGTCCAGTTCCGCCAGGGCGGTCTTCAACAGGGCGGCGGTATTGCCGTCCTTGCGGGCGCTGCCGCTGAATGCCACGACCTTCATCGTCCGTTCCTCCTCATTTTTGCCGTTGAAATGCGCTCTCCATCAAGAGAGCCGTTGTGATTTCGCCATGAGCTGTTTAAGCTTAGCATAAATTGCCAACCGAACAAGGGGAACCAAGTGCCATGCCCTCCCTCGCCGCATATGCGCAACTCGTCGCTGATCTCGACCGCGACGTCGTCCGACTCGCCAGCCGCCTCCCCCTCAACTGCCGGCCCGGCTGCAGCCACTGCTGCAAGCCCTTCGCGGTGCTGGCCGTGGAGGCGGCCATACTCAAAAAAGCGCTCGCCGCGCTGCCGCCGGCCACCCGCTCCCGCCTCGCCGACCAGGCCGAGGACGAAGAACAGTGCCCCCTGCTCCTCGACTCCCTCTGCGCCGTCTACCACCACCGGCCGCTCATCTGTCGCACCCAGGGACTTGCCATCGCCTACGTCGACCACGACCACCAGGCAATCGAGGTTTCGGCCTGCCCGCTCAACTTCCCCGACGATTTCGCCTTTGCGCAACCAGACCTCTTCTTCATGGACCCCTTCAACGACCGCCTGGCGGCCATCAACTTGGAGTTCTGCGCCCGGCAAGGCATTGCCGCCGCCGAACGGTTGCCACTGGCAACCCTCGTCAGCCGGCCGCATCCGGACTGGAAAAACGGTTCCAGCCATGGCAAGATGCCCATATAACAGCGCGCGGCGCGTTGTTTCCGCGAGTCAGAAATGAGGTACGATGTGTCCGGCAACCAACTCACCGACGATGTGGAACTCCTCCTCGACATCACCCCGCCCAGGATCCGAAGGGAAATTGAAGGCCGGGACCACCGCGACCTGCTGATTGAGATCGTCCTCGACCTGGGCCGGCCGCCCGAAGTGCGCTTCCCGGCCGGCATGGAAATCCTCGCCCAGCAGCCGGTGACCCGCGAAGAGATCGACTACGTGGTGGACCGGGTGGGCGCCTTCAGCGATGACAACCGGGCCGGCATCGAGCGCACCCTGCACCGGATTTCGGCGATCCGCAACCGCAACGGGGCGATCATCGGCATCACCTGCCGGGTGGGCCGGGCGATTATCGGCACCGTGGACATCCTCCGTGACGTCATCGAAAGCGGCAGCTCCCTTCTCCTCCTCGGCCGGCCCGGGGTCGGCAAGACCACCCTGCTCCGCGAGTCGGCGCGGGTTCTGGCCGACGACCTGGGCAAACGGGTAATGATCGTCGACACCTCCAACGAGATCGGCGGCGATGGCGACGTTCCCCATCCCGGCATCGGACAGGCCCGGCGGATGCAGGTTCCCTCGGTGGCGCAACAGCATGCGGTGATGATTGAGGCGGTGGAAAATCACATGCCCCAGGTGGTGGTCATCGACGAGATCGGTACCGAGGCAGAGGCCCTGGCCGCCCGGACCATCGCCGAGCGAGGGGTGCGGCTCATCGCCACCGCCCATGGCAACACCCTGGCGAACCTCCTCCAGAATCCCACCCTGGCCGACCTCATCGGCGGCATCCAGCCCGTGACCCTCTCCGACGAGGAGGCGCGGCGACGCGGCTGCCGCAAGACGGTGCTTGAGCGCAAGGCGCCTCCCACCTTCGACGTGCTGGTCGAGATCCAGGGGCAGGAACGCATCGCCGTGCACCATCAGGTGGCAGGGGTGGTGGACGCGACCCTTCGAGGACTCCCGCCGACGCCGGAACTGCGGACCCGCACCTCCGACGGCCGGGTGGAGATCGAGGCCGGCACGAATCCTGTGGCCGGTCGGGAGAGGTCCACATCCGGAGCGGACAACGCCGATGGCGGGGCCGGCGCCCCAGGAGAAACGTACCACCGGACCAGAGGCGGGCGGAAACTCCAGCTCTTCACCTACGGGGTGAGCCGCGAACGGCTTGAACGGGCCATCGAAAAGCTGCGGGTTCCGGCCGAGGTGGTGGCGGACCCCAACAAGGCCGGGATGATCCTTACCCTGAAATCCCAGGAAAAACGGCAACCACGGCGGGTCAGGGAACTGAAGGGGCAGGGGGTGCCGCTTCGCGTGCTGCGCAGCAACACCATCATCCAGCTCGAAAACTTCCTCCGCACCACCTTTGCCAGCGAAGGGTCTTCACCCAGCCGCGATGCCGCCCTCGACGAGGCCGAGGCGGCCATCGAGCGGGTGCTGGCCAGCGGCCAGCCAGTGGAACTCACCCCCCAGGCCGCCAACCTCCGGGCGCTCCAGCACCAGCTTGCCCGACGCGCCGGCCTGATGAGCGAAAGCAAGGGCAAGGGGCCATCCCGACGAGTGGTCTTCTCCCCCTAAGCCAGAGGACATCGCCCACCACAGCTCGCCTCCCATGCCCTGGGGGCCCGTCCGACCCGGGCGGAGTGCCGCCCCATGACCGGCGCCAGCCAAACCGCCGAGCCGGCTTGCCGCCCCCTCAGTAGCCGCCCTGTCGCCAGCCCGCACCAACGAAAAAAAAGGGCCGCTCCGAAGAGCGGCCCTTGGGATAAGCAAAAAAAGAAAGGTATTGCTTACTTGTGGCAGACGTTGCAGCTGGTGGAAACCTTGTTCTTCTTATGGCACTCCTTGCACAGCTTGTGGCCAACGTTCTTGAAGCTGTTCAGCTCGGCGTTGGCGAAATCCTTGTTGTGGCACTCGTCACACTTCTTCTCCTGACCCGCGACGTAGGGGCCCTGCTTGCCGTCGGCACCCTTGGTGTGATGGCAATCGGCACACTTCTGGTGCTTCTGATGCGCGGCATGCGGGAAATGGACGGGCTTCTTGGTGCCAAGCACCATCTCGGCCGGACCCTGGTTAGCGGCTACGCTAACGCCGGCCACGGCGCAGGTGAAGGCAAAGGCGAATGCTGCGGCGGTACAGATGATTGTCTTCTTCATTACGTTCCCCCTTTTTTTAAAAAGTTCATAAATGAACAACAAAAACCCATCTCGCAAACAACGTGAAATTTATATTACCTCGCCATGTCTTTGTCAAGAAGTTATCGCGTCGCTCCCGTCGGCACAGCGTCGACGAACACCGCCCTTACCTGCTACCGTAGCTGTGCAGACCGGAAAGCAGGAAGTTTACACCGTAATACGTGAAAATCACAGAGAAAAACCCAATGATGGCCAACCACGCGATCCGCTTCCCGGCCCAACCGCGCACGAAACGGGCGTGGAGAGCCGAAGCATAGACGAACCAGGTGATCAGCGACCAGGTTTCCTTTGGATCCCAGCTCCAGTAGGTTCCCCAGGCGGAATTGGCCCAGACGGCGCCGGTGATAATACCGGTGGAGAGCCAGAGGAAACCGAAGACAATGGTCTTGTAGATGATGTCGTCAATGATTTTGAGATCGGGCAGGGAATCGAGAATCCCTTCCTTACCGACCGCCCGCTCCTCGTGACGGGCCTTGAGCAGGTAGAGAATTCCCATGCCGCAGGCCACGGCAAAGGCGGCGTAGCCGATGAAGCAGGTACAGACGTGGGCGATGAGCCAATTGCTCTGCAACGCCGGCACCAAGGGTGAGATCTGCTGGGTGATCTCCTTGGCGAAGGAGGCGTAGGCCATGCTCAGGAAGGCGAAGGGCACGGCAAAGGCGCCGAGCATCCGGTTCTTGAACTTAACCTCCAGGAAGAGGTAGAAGACCACGATCGCCCAGGCGAAGACCACCAGGGACTCGTACATATTGGAAAGCGGCGCATGGCCGAACCCCATCCGGTAGGACTCCACCCAGCGCATGGTGATACCGGCGGTCTGAAAGAGAAGGCCGGCAATGGTCACCAGGGTGGCGATGATCCCCATCTTCCGCGCCTTGAAGATGAGGATGGCGATGTAGAGTACCGAGGCGGCAAGATAGGTAAAAGTGGTGATGCCTAAAAGTTGAGAACTGTTCATAGCGTTTCCTTCATCGGGGTGAGGCGGTCATTTTGCTGAAACTGATCGACAAGTGCTGCGAAATCCTTCTCAAACCCTAACCGGTTCTTGTTGGCGGAACCGCAGAGCAGCACTCTGGTTGCCTCGCCTTCCCGGCTAATATAAACCCACACCCGCCGGTGGGAAAGGAAAAACGCCACCAGCAGCCCGAGCAGCATGGCACCGCAGCCGACGTACACCCACCAGACCCCGGGATCCTTGGCAACCTGCAGACCGGTGACGAAACGGCGCTTAAGCGAGATGGTGTAGGTGCCGCTGGGCCGCTCGATCTTCCCCACCTGGCTGGAGGGCAGCCAGAAGGTAAAGGGCTCGCCGGCGGAGTCCTCGAACCAAACCTTGTAGCGGTAGTCGGCGCCCCGACCACCGCCTTCAATATTGATGATCCCGAAGGAAATCTTCTCCTCCGGCCATTTGGCCTGTTCGCGTGGCGCGACCAGGAAGGTTTCCTTGGCGCCGCTCTTCTCGCTTTCAACATGGACCATCAACTCGTTGAGCGCCTCGTAGTTGGCCTGGTAGAAGGTGAACCCGCCGTACTGGAGGGGATCGTTTACCACGATGGACTTCTTCGCCACCGCCTTGCCGTCCTTTAACACCGTCAGGTCCGACCGATACTCCTTGGGCATGCCGTTGTCATAATATGAGAGTTCAAAACGGTCGCAACGCACCTGGAAGCCCAGGGGGATAGGCCGGTCAGTATTGAACTCGTAGATCTGGCTGGCACTGGCCCCTTCGGGGATGGTGACGCCGCCCTTGTGTCCGTAAATGGAGCCGATAATGGCGCCGACAAAGATCACCAGCACGCTGAAGTGGACCACGTAGACTCCCAGCCGGGTCCAGGCCCCCTTCTGGCTGAAGAGGAGCATGCCGCCCCCTTCCGTGGCCCGGCGTTTACTGGCACCGAACCGGCCGAGAATGCCCCCGGCGATGTCGGCGGCTTCGTCAGGCGCGTTGGCCACCAGGAAGGTCTGCCGCTCGCCCATCTTCTCCAGCCGCTCCACCGGGGTGTCAAGGTTGTCCATGACCACCATGTGCCAGACCTTGGGCAACCGGTCGAAGGTACAGACGATGAGATTGATGGACAACAACACCAGCAGGGAGAGAAACCACCAGGAGTTATACATGTTCGAGATGTCGAGAATCTCGAAGAGTTTGGCAATTTGGGGACCGAACCTGTCCACATAGTAGGCAGCGTCCTTGTTCTGCTCGATGATGGTGCCGACGATGGAGGCGATGGCCAGAACGAAAAAGGTGAACAGCGACAGCTGAATTGAGGAGAAAAACTGGACCAGAATGTTTTTTTGTTTTTTCATACCGGCTTCTTTAATTAGTAGGAGAAATCATTGACCCTCACGCCCCCGGGGGGTTGGCGGAAAACGTTTGCTACCACGCTTCTTGGCGCCGTGTCAATCAAAAATGGCTCTCTTACGAAAGGTTAATAGGGTCAGGAAAGGGCGCCAGCTCTTGACAATCGGCCAACGGCACCGCCCATGGGGCACCCGCCCGCCCACCCTATTTTCAATCTAACGGGAGCACAAAACTGTTGCCAACCACTGGCAAAGAAGGTATAAGGACTGGTTTCAAAAATAGTTCAAGGAGGCCTGTCATGGCAAAAGAATGTGAAATCTGCGGCAAAAAGCCGGCTACCGGTAACAATGTCAGCCACGCTCACAACAAGACCCGCCGTCGCTGGCTGCCCAACCTCCAGAAGGTCCGGATGGCTACCGCCGGCGGCAACAGCAAGTACGTGCGCGTCTGC
The DNA here is from genome assembly GCA_002414225.1 of Desulfobulbaceae bacterium UBA5121. GTDB lineage: Bacteria > Desulfobacterota > Desulfobulbia > Desulfobulbales > UBA5123 > UBA5123. Next base: position 6,317 of record DHYV01000026.1, read on the forward strand.
ACCCGTTGCCTCCGCTCCGGCGCCGTCGTCAAACCCGCCTGATCCACTAAGGCGGGTTTGACCCGTCCCTCCTCTTACCCCCGTCTCGCCTCCAGCACGCCCTCCAGCTGCCTGATGTGTTGCAGGAGCCGCTCCAGGTGCTGCCGGTCGGCAATCTCCACCACCACATTGATCCGCGCCATGCCTCCGTCCGATGCCTGCGCCTCGACGCTGAGGATATTGGCGTCGTCGGTGCTGATGGCACTGCTCAGCGCGGCCAGAAACCCCTTGCGGTCTTGAGCAAAGACCACGATCTGAGCCCGGTGGACGATTTTGGCCGACTGGGCCCACTCCACGGCCACATGCCGCTCCGGGTCGGTGTTCCTGAAATTCGCGCACCCCACCTTGTGCACCGAGATTCCGCGGCCGGCGGTGATGAAGCCCATCACCGCATCGCCGGGAACCGGCATGCAGCAGTGGCTGATCCGCACCATCATGTCGTTGATGCCGTCGATGATGATCGCCTCGCCGCGCCGACCGCGCCGCATCGGCTTTTCGGCAATGATCTCCTCCACCGCCGCAGGCTCTTCCTCGCCCCGCACCTCCTCGGGCAACAGCCGCTTGACTATGGCCTCGGTGGTGAGCTTCCCGCTGCCCACCTTGCGGAGCAGGTCTTCCAGGGTGTTACATGAAACCCCTTTGAGAATCTCGCGCAGGTGCCCACTCTTGATGAGTCTCTTCAGGCTCAGATTGTTCTTGCGCAGCTCCCGTTCGCAGATCTCCTGACCACGCTTGAGGTTCTTCTCCTGCTCCTCGCGATTGAGCCACTGGCGGATCCGGCTCTTGGCCCGGCTGGTCCGGACCAGGCTCAGCCAGCGCCGGTGGGGCTGCTGCCCCGGGGAGGTAAGGATCTCCACCTGATCGCCGTTCTGCAGCTCATACTTCAGCGGTACCAGCCGGCCGTTGACCTTGGCTCCCACACAGTGGTTGCCCACCTCGGTGTGGACGGCATAGGCGAAGTCAAGCGGGGTGCTCCCCTGCAGGATCTCCTTGACCTCGCCGTTGGGGGTAAGGACATAGACCTGGGAGTTGTCCAGCTCGGTCTTCACCGCCTCCAGGAACTCCTTGGGGTCCTGGAGATCGTGGAGTGACTGGACCATGTGCTTGAGCCATTTGAAGAGCTTGACGTCGCTCTTGGAGATGGGACGGCCTTCCTTATACGCCCAGTGGGCGGCAAGTCCCTCCTTGGCGATTTCGTCCATCTCCTCGGTGCGAATCTGGATCTCCATGAACTCGCCGTGCAGCCCCATCACCGAGGTGTGGACACTCTGGTAGCCGTTGGCCTTGGGTTTGCTGATGAAATCCTTGAACCGCCCCTCCACCGGCGGCCAGAGGGAGTGGACAAGCCCCAGGGCCGAATAGCACTCCTTGACCGACTTGAGGATGATCCGGAAGGCCACCTTGTCGTAGACCTTCTCCAGCGGAATCTTCTGCGCCAGGAGTTTGCGGTAGATGGAGTAGAGATGCTTGGGCCGGCCCAGGATGTGGCAGTCGGTGACCCCGAACTCATGGAGCTTGGCGTAGAGGATCGCCTTGACCTCGTCGACGTACCGTTGCCGGTCCTCGAGCGAGGTTTCGATACGACTGGCAAGATCGGCGAACTCCTCGGGATGGAGAAAGGAGAAGGCGAGATCCTCGAGTTCCCGTTTCAACCAGTCGATGCCGAGCCGGCTCGCCAGGGGCGCATAGAGATCCATGGTTTCACGGGCCACCTCCAACTGCCGCTCGCGGGGCAGGTACTGCACGGACTTCATGTCGTCGAAGCGATCGGCCAGCTTGATGAGCAGCACCCGGATGTCGGTGGACATGGCGAGAAACATCTTGCGGATGTTCTCGGCCTGGTAGGCGATGCGGCTGTTGAAGTGGACATTGGTGATCTTGGTGGTGCCACCGACGATGACGGCCACGTCCTTGCCGAAGAGCTTGCGGATCTCCTGTTCGGCGGCGGCCGGCGACTCCGCCTCCTTGAGCGTGCCGTGCAGGAGTCCGGCGATGAGGGAGTGGAGATCGAGCCGCATGGCGGCCAACACATAGACCACGGCCAGCAGATGGGCGAGATACGGCTCGCCGGAAAGCCGTTTCTTGTGGGCATGGATCTTGGCAGCGTACTCGTATGCCTTGCGCAGAGGGTCGAGATCCTTTTCGGGCAGGTAACCGCTGGCCCGCTGGATGACATCGTTGATGGTCGGCATGAGAGGGGTCGTTTCTATTTTTCGGGGTATTGCGCTCAGGCCAGTTCGGCGCGGATCCTGGCACCAAGCTCCGCCGCCACCTGGGCAAGGGGCAGGCTCACCGTCTCACCAGTGGCCCGCTTGCGGATCTCGACGAGCCCTTCCTGGGCAAAGCTCTTGCCCACCGTCACCCGGTAAGGGATGCCGATCAGGTCGGCGTCCTTGAACTTGCTGCCCGGCCGCTCGTCGCGGTCGTCGAGGAGGACTTCAATGCCTTCCTTGGCGAGAGCCGTGTAAAGCCCCTCGGCGGCGGCGGTGATCGCCTCGTCGTTGGGAGAGAGGTTCAGGAGCACCACCTGGAAGGGGGCGATGGGGAGCGGAAAGATAATGCCGTCCTTGTCGTGGTTCTGCTCGATGGCGGCGGCAACGGTGCGGCTCACCCCGATGCCGTAGCAACCCATGATAAAAGGCCGCTCCTGGCCCTCGTTGTCGAGGAACCTGGCATTCAACGCCTCGCTGTAGTTGGTGCCCAGCTTGAAGATATGGCCCACCTCGATGCCGCGGGTGAGTTCGAGTTCCGCCCCGCACAGCGGGCAGCGGTCCTCGGCGGTGACCATACGGAGATCGGCGACACGCTCCACCTCAAAATCCCGCCCCAGGTTCGCATTGAGGCAGTGGAAGTTCTTCTCGTTGGCACCCACCACGAAGTTGCGCATCCGGGCCACCTCGCGGTCCGCCACCACCGGGATCGTAAGGCCCACGGGGCCGAGATAGCCGGTGGGCACGCCGGTCGCGTCAAAGACCTGCTTGTCGTCGGCAAGTTCGACGTCGATGGCGCCGAGCAGGTTCTTGAGCTTCACCGGCTGCACCTCGTGATCCCCGCGCACCAGCACCGCCACCGGCTTGCCGTCGGCGAGATAGACCATGGTCTTGACCAGCTCGCGCGGCGTTATTCCCAAGAACTCGGTCACCGCCTCCACCTTGCGCTTGCCCGGGGTTTCCTTTTTCGCCAGGGGCAAGAGCGCCACCTCTTCCGACGGAGCTGCCGGCTCCATGGCGGTCGCCTTCTCCATATTGGCGGCATAGGTGCACTTCCTGCAGATCACCAGGGTGTCCTCGCCGGTATCGGCGAGCACCATGAATTCGTGGGAGAAGCTGCCGCCGATGGTGCCGGTGTCCGCCTCCACGGCCCGGAACTTCAGCCCGCAGCGACTGAAGATCCGGTGGTAGGCGTAGTGCATGGTCTCGTAAGTCTTGCCTGCCTCTGCTTCGCTGGCGTCAAAGCTGTAGCCGTCCTTCATGATGAACTCACGGCCGCGCATGAGGCCAAAGCGGGGCCGGATCTCATCCCGGAACTTGGTCTGGATCTGGTAGAGGTTCAAGGGCAGCCCCCGGTAGGAGTGGACCTCGCGCCGCACCAGATCGGTGATCACCTCCTCATGGGTGGGTCCGAGACAGCTCTCCCGCTGGTGCCGGTCCTTAAAGCGCAGCAGCTCGGGGCCGTACTTCTCCCAGCGGCCCGACTCGATCCACAGATCAGCGGGCTGCACCATGGGCAGCAGCACCTCCTGGGCGCCGGCGTTGTTCATCTCCTCGCGGACGATGCGCTCCACCTTGCGGACGGCGGCGAGCCCCAGGGGCAGGTAGGAGTAAACGCCCGAAGTGATCTTACGGATGAAGCCCGCCCGGAGGAGGAGCTTGTGGCTGACCACCTCGGCCTCGGCCGGGGTTTCCTTCAAGGTCGGCAGCAGCAGTTGCGAATAACGCATGGTTTTTCCCGTGTCAGTTTATGTTGCCATCCGAACAGCCTTGGCCGGATGTTGTGGTGTTGGGGTTAGTGACTTTTGAGCTAATGGCCAATCGCTGGCAGCTACTGGCTATTGACCGCCCTTCTCGTGCTGGGCGGCCATCTTGTCGAGTTCTGCGAGGAAAACGGCGAGCAGTTCCGCTTCTGGCACCTTCTTGTAGAGCTCGCCCTTCTTAAAGAGAATGCCCACCCCGTGGCCGCCGGCCACCCCGAGGTCCGCCTCGCGGGCCTCGCCGGGCCCGTTGACCACACAGCCCATCACCGCGATCTTGAGCGGCACGGTCATGTTCTGGATGTGGCGCTCCACCTCCTCGGCAAGGCCAAAAAGGTTCACCTGGCAGCGGCCGCAGGTGGGGCAGGAGATCAGCTCCGGTCCCCGCTGGCGGATGTGGAGGCTACGCAGCAGCTCGTAGCAGACCCGGATCTCCTCCACCGGGTCACGGGTGAGCGAGATGCGGAAGGTGTCGCCGATCCCCTCGTAGAGGAGCATGCCGAGCGCGACACTCGACTTCACGGTGCCGGCGATGAGCCCGCCCGCCTCGGTGACCCCGAGGTGGAGAGGGTAGTCGCACCGTTCGGAGAGCAACCGGTAGGCGTCGATGGTGGCCAGGGCGTCCGAGGACTTGAGCGAGATCTTGATCTCCCGGAAATCGAGTTCTTCGAGCAACGCCACGTTGCGCAGCGCGCTCTCCACCAGGGCGGCCGGGGTCGGGTGGCCGTGTTTTTTGAGGATATCCTTTTCCACCGAGCCGGAGTTAACCCCCACCCGGATGGGCACATGGTGGGCCTTGGCTGCCGCCACCACCCGGGCGAGCTTCTCCGGGCCGCCCAGGTTGCCGGGGTTGATGCGGATGCCCTGGGCGCCGTTCTCCATGGCCGCCACCGCCAGCCGGTGGTCGAAGTGGATGTCGGCGATGAGCGGGATCCGAATCTGGTCGCGGATGGCGCGAATGGCGGCGGCGGCGGCGAGATCCAGAACCGCCACCCGGACGATCTCGCAGCCTGCCGCCTCCAGCCGCTCGACCTGGGACACGGTGGCCGCCACGTCCCGGGTGTCGGTGTTGGTCATCGACTGGACGGCGATGGGGGCGTCGCCGCCCACGGCGACGTCGCCGACCATGATCTGTCTGGTTTTCTTACGGGTAATCATGAGGCGCGATTATACCCGTTCATCCACCAACTTGCATCCCCCTTTTTCCCGGCCGGGCCACTCTCGACCACCCCATGCCGTTGTTGCAATTCCGCCCTGGGATTGGTAGGATTGGGGCCGCCATGAAGACCTTTGTCACCCTCGTCGGCCTCATCTTCATCCTCGAAGGCCTTCCCTACTTCGCCTTCCCCAAGGCGATGCAGGAGTGGTTGCGGCAGCTCACCGAGATGCCGCCCGCCCTCCTCCGGGCCATGGGCCTGGCGGCGGTACTCTTCGGCTTCCTGCTCTGCTATATCACCCAGCGCACCGACTGGTTGCACTGATTTCCAAGCTGTCGCGGTGCACCGCATCTCCATTGTCAGATGCCTGCCCGCATACCCAAATGTATAGCGGACAGGCATCTTGCGCGGATCCACGGCACCCTGCAACAACTTTCAAAACAAGAAATCATGCGGGACATCGATCCTTTGTCCTGCCGTCACTTTTCATGCCCTCTTCTCCTTTCGATCTCTCCGCTTATGACTACGAGCTGCCCCCGGGCAGCATCGCCCAGACTCCGGCCGACCGCCGTGACCAGTCACGTCTCCTGGTCCTGGACTGCCGGGCCGATACCCTCGCGGACCGCAATTTCCGGGACATCGTCGACTACCTCGCGCCGGGCGACCTGCTGGTGGCCAACGACACCCGGGTTTTCCCGGCCCGTCTCGAGGGCCGCAAGGAAAGCGGCGGCCGGGCCGAGTTGATGCTCCTGGGCTACCCCGAGGCCGTGGCGGGCCCCGCCCCTGCCGCGGAATGGCAGGAAACCACGGCAACCGGCCTGGTGAAGAGTTCAAAACGGCCCAAGCCGGGAAGCCGGCTGCTCTTTGGCGACGACCTTGACGCAGTGGTGGAGGAGATCCTCGCCGACGGCAAGGTGCGGGTGCGGCTTCGTCACCGCGGCGAGCTCGATCAGGTGCTCGGCCGCCACGGCCGGCTGCCGCTCCCCCCTTACATCCACCGGGGCAAACGGGAAGAGGCGGAGGACCGCGAACGCTACCAGACGGTGTACGCCGACAAAACCGGGGCGGTGGCCGCCCCCACCGCCGGCCTCCACTTCACCCCGGAGCTCCTCGATGCCCTGAAGGCCAAGGGGGTGGAGTTTGCCACCGTCACCCTGCACGTGGGCTACGGCACCTTCGCGCCGGTGCGGGTCGACGACATCCGCGACCACCAGATCCACGCCGAGTTCGTCACCGTTTCGCCGGCAACGGCGCAACTGATCAACGCCACCCGGGCGGCCGGCAAGCAGGTCTGGGCGGTGGGCACCACCACCGCCCGCACCCTGGAATTCGCCGCCGACGCGCAAGGGAAGGTGATGCCGAGGGAGGGATGGTGCGATATCTACATCTATCCCGGCTACCGCTTCCGGGTGGTCAACCGCTTGCTCACCAACTTCCACCTGCCGCAGTCCTCGCTCCTCTTCATGGTTTCGGCCCTGGCAGGCCGGGAACGGATCATGGCGGCCTACCGCCACGCCGTGGAGGCAGGCTACCGCTTCTACAGCTATGGCGACGCCATGGCCATCCTGGTTTAGAGGCGAGTCCCGCTTCCTTTGCGCGGCCATGGGCGTTTTTGCTATGCTGGCGAAAAGCAGAAGAAGAGCGCCGGGAGGGAAAGAATAATGCAAGAGAAGGCGATCCAGGACTGCTATCCCGACCACCTGAACCAGTGCTACGGCTGCGGCGGCCTCAATGCCCACGGCCTGCACTTCAAGAGCTACTGGCGGGAGGGGGGGGTGGCGGTGGCCACCTTTGTTCCCGAGCCCTACCACCTGGGGCCGCCGGGGTATGTCTACGGCGGACTCATCGCCTCGCTCGTCGACTGCCACGGCAACGCCACCGCCTGTGGCGCCGCCTATGAGGCCGCCGGCCGCGAGCCGGGCAGCGAGCCATTGCTCCGCTTCATGACCGCCGCCCTCCACGTCGACTACCTGCGCCCCACCCCCATCACCGGCCCCCTGGAACTCACCGGCCGGGTCCGCGAGGCCACGGCCCGCAAGACGGTGACCACGATCACGGTCAGGGTCGGCGAGTGTCTCTGCGCCCGCGGCGAGGTGGTTTCGGTGCCGGTCCCGGAACGTTTTTTGAATTCGCCGCCCTAAGCCCCCTTCTCCTCCTGTCGCTTACCCGCCGCCCGTTCTTTGGCCAGCACCGCCTCGGCCCGTTCACGCATCTTGAACTTCTGCACCTTGCCGGTCACGGTCATGGGGAACTCGTCCACAAACCAGATGTAGCGGGGGATCTTGAAATGGGCGATCCGGCCCTGGCAGAAGGCGCGCATCTCCTCGGCGTCGGCCGTCATCCCCTGGTGAAGCTGGACCCAGGCCATCACCTCCTCGCCGTAGTAGTCGTCCGACACCCCGAACACCGCCACCTCCGCCACCTTGGGGTGGGTGAAGAGGAAGTCCTCGATCTCCCGTGGGTAGATGTTCTCGCCGCCGCGAATGATCATGTTCTTGAGCCGGCCGGTAATGGCGAGATAGCCGTCGCCGTCCATGACCCCCAAGTCGCCTGAGTGAAGCCAACCGTCGTGGTCGATGGCCCTGGCGGTGGCCTCCGGCTCGCCGTAGTAGCCCTGCATGACGTGGTAGCCGCGGAAGCAGACCTCGCCCACCTGGCCCAAGGGCACCGTCTCTCCGGTAACAACGTCAGCCACCCGCGCCTCCTGGTGGGGGAGGTTATGTCCCACCGTCTCGGTGCGCCGCCGGAGACTGTCCTCGGGGGTGGTGAGATGGGTGATGGGCGATGCCTCGGTTTCGCCGTAGCCGATCAGGATCTCCGGGCAGTGCAGGTCGGTCATCACTCGAGTCATCAGGGCCGGCGGGCAGGGAGCGCCAGCCATGATACCGGTGCGCAGGGAGGAGAGATCGAAGTCGCGGAAACGGGGATGTTCGAGTTCCGCGATAAACATCGTGGGCACGCCGTGCACCGCGGTACACCGCTCCTCGGCGATGGCGGCGAGCACCTGGCCGGCATCGAAGTGTTCGCAGGCGATGACCAGCGACGCCCCCAGCGACAGACAGAGGAGGTTGGCGAGCACCATGCCGAAACAGTGGTAGAAGGGCACCGGCACGCAGAGCCGGTCGGCTTCGGTGAAATGCATGGCACGCCCCGAGAAATAGGCGTTGTTCAGGATGTTGCGGTGGCTCAAGACCACTGCCTTGGGAAAACCGGTGGTGCCGGAGGTGTATTGGATGTTGATGGGGTCGAGGGGCGAAAGGCCAACGGTACGTCTGTCGAGTTCGGCCGGCGCCACCTCTTCGCCCGCGGCCAACGCCTCGCGCCACAGAGTGAAGCCGGCGGCGGGCCTGGTGGTGGCCTGCGGATCGGCCGGATCGTAGAGCACCACCCGCCGCAGGTCCGGAAACTTTTCTGACTTCAGTCCCGCGGCGTCCGCCGGCTCCGCCAGTTCCGGGATAAGTTCCCGGAGCATGGCCAGGTAATCGTTGTGACGAAAGGCCGGGATCAGAAAAAGGCCTTGGATCTGGGAGCGCTCCAGGGCATAGGCGAGTTCCCGCATCTGGTAGGCGGGGTTGATGTTGACCAGAACAGCGCCGATACGGGCGGTGGCAAGCTGCAGCAGGAGCCACTCGATGTTGTTGGTGGCCCAGATGCCGATGCGGTTTCCGTGGCCAAACCCCAGGCCGACAAGACCGCGGGACAGCCGGTCCACCTCCACGGCGAGTTCACCATAGGTGAGTCGCCGGCCCTGCGGCCGGCCGATCACCGCCACCCGATCGCCGAAGCGGCCGACCATCTCCTGGAAACGGTCCGGAATGGTGGTTTCGAGAAGCGGCGGCCCGTCGTCCCGGCGGAAATAACTCTTTCTGATCTCCTCCATCGCGGGGCCTCCCCTCGCAAACGGTTGTCTCCGGCGCCAAAGGCATTCAGTCTCCGGTTGCCGTCGCCCCGGCCCAGTAGCCGTCCACCCGGGCCTGGATCTCGGCGAGCAGGGCGTCCTGGCGGACAGGGTGGAAGAGGTGACGGAAACGCCCCTGACGCTCGAGATACTCCACCACCGGCCGCCGCTTCTTGGGCACCCGGGTATGCTCCACCCGGCCGTCCCGGTACTCCTTGAGCGGCCAGGCCCCGCATTCCACGGCAAGCTTGCCGATGGCCACCGTCTCGGCCGGGTCGTAGTCCCAGCCGGTGGGGCACGGCGACAGGGCGATGACGAGCCGCGGCCCCTGCCTCGTCCGGGCCGTTTCGATCTTGCGGGCCAGATCCACGGGATGGGCGGGGCTCACCGTGGCGACGTAGGCGGGCCGATGGGCGGCCCAGATGCTGAAAAGATCCTTCTTGTAGCCGGGGTAGCCCAGCGCCCCCCGGCTGGTGGCGGTGTGCGCCCCGTGCGGGGTGGCGGCCGAGTACTGCTGGCCGGTGTTGCCGTAGCCCTCGTTGTCGTAACAGAGGTAGAGGAAGTCGAGGCCCCGGTCCATGGCGCCCGAGGTGGCGGCAAGCCCCATGCCGTAGGCCGAGCCGTCACCGGTGAGCACCACCACCTGCAGATCCTCCTCGGGGGTGATGCGCCCCTGGCCACGAAGGATGTCCAGCGCATCCCGCACCCCTTGGGCGCCGGCCGGGGCCGAGGCCATGGCGGTGTAGAGCCAGGAGCCGCGAAAAGGGGTGAAGGGGTAGACGGCAAGCAACGTCATGCAGCCGGCGGCGTTGACAAAGACCGTCTTCTCGCCCAGCAGGTCGTAGACCTGATGCAGGGCCTCAAGCCCGCCGCAGCCGCCGCACATGGGGGTGCCGGCGCCGAGCAGGTGACGCGCCGGCAGGTCGCGCAAGCTTTTTATCTCGGTCATCGCCTTTCTCCTCCCGTGCTCCCTGCCACTCCCTGGAGCTTGCGCACCCCGCGCAATTCTTCGTCGGTGTAAAGAAGCCGGGGCACCGGACTCCGGCCGGCAGCCACCGCCTCCACCAGATCGCGGGCCATCTGGTAAAACTCCTCCGGAGTGATATCGCGTCCCCCCAGCCCCCCGATGAAGCTCGCCAGAAGCGGCATGGGCCGATTCCGGCCGCAGCCGATGGCCGCGGCCAGTTCGGTGTGGAGGATGCCGCCCCGGCCGGGGGAGAGGTTCTGGTCGATCACCGCCGCCCCTTTTTTGCCGGCCAGGGCCTCCCGAAGGTGATCAACGGGAAATGGACGAATCAACCGCGGCCGCACCAGCCCCATGGCAAGCCCCTGATCCCGGAGCCGGTCCACCGCCTCCCTGGCCTTGGTGGCAAAGGAGCCCATCATCACGAAGAGGTAGTCGGCGTCATCGGCGCGGTAGCACTCCACCGCCTCATGGCAGCGGCCGAAGAGCGCGGCAAAATCGTGGGCGATCTCGTCGTAGACCGACAGCGCCTTGCCGGCGGCAAGGTGCATCTGATAGCGAAAGTAGGAGTAGGCCGCCCCCCCCAGCACCGCCACCCCCTGACTCATGGGGGCATGGGCACGGAAGGCGATGTTGCCCGCCGCAAAAGGCGGCAGGAAGCGGTCGACCTCGGCCTGGGCGGGGATCGTCACCGGCTCGCGGGTGAAGGAGAGGTAGAAACCGTCGAGATTCACCAGCACCGGCAGCCGCACGTGAGGGTGCTCGGCCAGCCGATAGGCGATAAGGACGCTGTCCAGCACCTCCTGGCAGGTGGCGCAGTGAATCTGCAAAAAACCGCAGTCCCGGGCCGCCAGCACGTCGTTGTGATCCGGCTCGAGGGTAATGGGCGAGGCGAGCCCCCGTGAGACGTTCACCAGCACCAGGGGGGCTCGCCAGCCGGCGATGGCGTAGAGCATCTCCATGCCGTAGAGGAGCCCCTGGCTCGAGGTGGCGGTGAAGACCCGTACCCCGGTGGTGGCGGCTGCCCCCGCGGCGGTGATCATCGAGTGCTCGGAGTCCATGGTCACCAGCCGGCCGGCCATCTCGCCGGCTTCGAGCCAGGCGGCCACGGTTTCAATGATCTCGGTCTGGGGGGTGATGGGAAAGGCCGGCAGATAGTCGATGCGAGCGAGCCGGGCTCCCCAGGCGGCGGCGCCGTTGCCGGTGAGCAGGGTACGGGTCATGAGCGGCCTCCTTCCGGAGTCCCCTCTTCCTCGGGCTCCACATCGATGGCATGGGTGGGACACTGGGTAACGCAGACCAGGCAGCCCTTGCAGTGGTCGTAATCGATGACCGGAACGCGATCGCCGCCCACGGCGATGGCGCTTTCCGGGCAGAAGGTGGAGCAGAGCCACCAGCAGCGGTTGCAGCGGGCATGGTCGATCACCGGCCGGACCGTCCGCCACAGACCGGTCTGCACCGCCGTGCTGGTGGCCGGGGCATGGATGGCCGGCGCGGCCAGGGCCGCGACGTCGAGACCGAGTTCGATCCACCGGGGCGGCAGAAAGTCGCGACTTACGACCGCCCCCCCCTCTGCCACCGCGCCGTGCTGATCGGCCAGTTCGTCGTAGGCGGCAAGGGCGTCACGGGTATTCGCCGCCAGCTCCGAATCCCCCAGCCCGGCAAGTTCCCGGCGGATCGCCGCGATGAGGGTGTCGCGGTCGACGACACCCAGCAGGCGCGCCACCGCCCCCACCACCCGGGCGGCGGAGGCATGGCCGGCCTCGACATGCGCGGCGGGAGCGAGGGTGAACACGGGACCGGCGAGATTGAGCCGCTCCTGCCAGGCTGCCCCCGGGGTGCGGCCGTGAAGCAGGAGCACGGTGTGGGAATCGATCCCCTGCCTGACCCCTGCCGCCGGCAGAGCCACCAGGGAGTCGTCGGCCACCGCGACCAGATCGGGCCGGTCGATCACCCCCCGTTCGTTGATGGACCTCCGGTCGGCCCGCACATAGGCGAAGATGGGGGCACCGCGCCGTTCGGCGCCGTAACGGGGCGCGTCCTGCACCTCGTAGCCCGCGAGGAAGAGTGCGGTGCCGATGATGCGGCTGGCCGTCTTCATCCCCTGGCCGCCCCGGCCGTGGAAGCGGATCCGGTACATGGTTTACCTCCTTCGAGGCAGATATCCTGGAAAAGACCGACACCTTCGCTGCCGTCCGAAAACGGCCGTTTCCCGCGTCAATCCGAACGACCGATGACCACGGCTGAACAGCTCCATCCGCAAGGAGTCCTTCCGGATGAGAAGGATTTAGAATATTCCCCAGCGGCGGGTGGTCATGGCCGCGATCACCCGCTGGCGGGCCAGTTCCAGGGCCGCGTCCCTGGGCAGGGTTTTTCCGCAGACAAGCCGCTTGGCCAGGGCCTCGGTGTTGGCGCGGATCTTCTCGGCGATGGTTTCGAAGGCCGCGGCCCGCCCGGCGCCGTGATACTCCATGGCCGCGCAGATCACCCCGCCGGCATTGGCGATGAAGTCCGGAATGCAGACAATGCCCCGTTCGTGCAGGCACTTCTCGGCCTGGTAGGTGAAGGGAATGTTGGCGCCCTGGGCGACGAGGCGCGCCTTGAGCCGGTGGACGTTTCCCTCGTGGACCACGTCGGGCCGGGCCGCCGGCACCCAGATGTCGCAGGGAATGTCGATTATCTGGTCACAGGTGAGCTTCTCGCCCGAGGGGGAGTCCACCACGCTCTTGCCTTGGTCTTTCAACACAATGAGAGCTTCGATATCGATGCCTTCAGGGTCGTAGAGGGTGCCCCGGGAGTCGGCGGCCCCCACCAGCACCACGCCGAGTTTGGCAAGGAAGCGGGCCGTGTGTTTGCCCACCGCGCCAAAGCCCTGCACAACCAGGGTGGCGCCGCCAAGCTCGATCTTGCAGTGACGGGCCATCACCTCGACCGCGTGGCTCAGGCCCCACCCGGTGGCGCCGATCTCGTCGAGCGGGATGCCGCCACAGGCCGCCGGCAGCCCCACTGCCCGGCCGATCTCGTCATGGACCCAGGCCATGCACTCCTCGTCGGTACCCATGTCCGGACCGAAGATGTAGTCGCGTTCGTCCCTGAGCGCGCAGGCAAGGGCGCGGATCAACCGCTCCTTTTGAGGTTTGTCCATCTTGGGGTCGCCGAAGAGCACCGACTTGCCGCCGCCGTGCTGGAGGCCGGCGGCGGCGTTTTTGAGGGTCATGGCCCGGGCCAGACGCACGCACTCATCGATACTTACGTCCACGGCCATGCGGAGCCCGCCGATGGAAGGGCCGGTGGCCACGTTGTCCACCACCAGGATGGCCCTGAGGCCCACACCCGGGTTGAAGACATGGATGATCTTATGGGGGCCCAGGTCGTCGGCGAAACGAAAGGCATCGGTCATAAGCCATCATCCTCCTTAGCTTGGCAGCCGGCGTCAACGGGAGAGCGGCGAATCTGCCGGTGTCGTGGCGCGTCAATACCACCTATAACACTATAAAATCACGGCGCAAAAAGGGTTGTCAAACGAAAAGGCAGGTGCTGCCAGGAGAGCCGGGCCACACGGCATCAGGAGGCCCCGCCCCTCCTGGCTTAAAAAAAATGGAGGGAGCCGCACCATGCGGCCCCCTCCGCCTGAGGAGGAATCAGGGATGTTGCCTCTTTACAGTTTGCCCGCCTTGGCGAGGACGATTTCCGCGCCCTTGTAGGAGGCGGCCAATACAGCGAACCAGCCGATAATCAACAATGCGGTCATGGCGTTGGTCTCCTTAATATGGTTTGCTTGGATCAGTAGAGCTTCTTCAGCTCGGCATCATCGAGATCGGCGGTCGAGATCTTGCGGGCGTCCATGGCGTGCCAGACATAGGCGACGTAGGCGAGCACCAGGGGCACGGCCAAGGCAACGTAGCTCATGGCGGTGAGGGTGTAGTGGCTGCTCGAGGCGTTGTAGATGGTCAGACTGCTCTGCAGATCATACTTGGACGGATAGAAGGGGGTGTTGTTGTAAGCGGCGGTGGCAAAGATGGCCACCCCCACCAGCACGGTGCCGATGCCGCCGAACCAGATGCCGTTCCTCTTGCCGAGGAAGGCGTTGGCCACCACCCCGAAGACCACCAGCACCAATCCCACCACCAGCAGGGCCAGATAGACCGGCATGGCGAGCAGGTTATGGAGGTATTTGCCGCTTTCCATCACCACCTGGCCGTTGGCCGGGTCGACGGCAAACCCCTGCATCATGGCGAGCCCGCTCACCACATAGAGCAGGAAGGGAAGCAGGCAGAGGAGGTTCACGAAACATGCCTTGCGGGCCCGGACGGCGATTTCTTCATGCTCGATGTTGTTGAGCAGGTACATTGCCCCCAGGATACGGGCCAGGAAGACCAGCATCAGCCCGAAGCTGACGTTGAAGGGGTTAAAGGCCGCCTCCAGCCCCCGCAGGGGGTGCTGCCAGGTCACCTGATTGTATGCATTGAGCGAGAAGTTGGAGCCGGTGAAGAAGGTGCCCACCGCCGCGCCGATCAACAGGACGCCCAAGGAACCGTTGATGAACAGGAAGGCATCGTAGACCCCGGTGCCCAGCACGTTACCGGGCTTGCGACGGTACTCGTAACTCACCGCCTGGACGATGAAGGTGAAGAGGATCGCCACCCACACCCAGTAGGCTCCGCCGAAGCTGGTGGCATAAAACTTGGGGAAGGCGGCAAAGAGCGCCCCGCCGAAAAGCACCAGGGTGGTGAAAGTGAGTTCCCACTTGCGGCCCAGAGAGTTCACCACCAACATCCGCTCCTCGTCGTTCTTGGCCAGAGTTCCGAGCAGGGTCTGGCCTCCCTGGACAAAGGTGAGGAAGAGGAAAAGGGAGCCGACCACCGAGGCGATCAGCCACCAGAGCTGTTGCAGTTGCGACAATTCCATACTCCCGAACATATCAGTTGCCCTCCGGTCCTTTGTTGATCTGCTTGACCATGATGCGAACCTCGGCGATCAGCAGGGTGGTGAAGAGAATGAGAAACATGAAGAAGGTGGTCTGGACCGCACCGGTGGTGAGATTGGAGCGGGCCACGGTGACCGGCAGCAAATTCTGGATCGCCCAGGGCTGTCGGCCCACCTCGGCCACGATCCAGCCGGTCTGGCTGGCAACGTGGGCGAGGAAGACGGAAATCACCCCAAGGCCCAGAAGCCACCGCTGCTCGGCAATGGTGTCCTTGTAGGTAAAGAACAGGAAGAGAAGACAGATGAGCGGCAACATGGTCCCCAGCACCACCATGATGTGAAAGCTGTAGAAGACCAGAGGAACCGGCGGCACGGCTTCCTCCGGACTCTTCAGATAACCGAAGCCCAGATAGTCCTGCTGTGGGGCAAAGGCGGCCAGGGCGGCGGCAGCGGCCGGGGCGTTGCCGTCCTGCTTGGCGGTCTTGTAGCTGGCCAGCGCGGCAAGGGCGACCTTGCCGCGGACCATCTTTTCATTGATGCCCACGATGTGGTGGGCGGGATTGCCGTAGAGCAGGTCGTCAACGCCGGGCACAAAGGAGCCCGGCTCCCGGTTGGCGAGCAGCGAGAGCAGTCCCGGCACCTTAACCTCGAAGAGGAAGGGATCCTTGTCGTCGCCAGGCACCTTGTCATGATTCATCACCCCCATGGCTACCAGGCCGGCGGAGTCGGTGCCTTTGTAGAGCCCTTCGAAGGCGGCAAGCTTCATCGGCTGCGTGCGGGCGTTGGTGTAGGCCGCCTCGTCACCGGTGAAACCGACGAAGGCGGAAGAGACGAGCCCGAATACCGCGGCCACCAGAATGCTCCTCTTGGCCATCTCCAGATGGCGACCTTTGAGGAGGAACCAGGACGACACCCCGATCACGAACAGGGAAGCGAGCAAAAAGCTCGAGGTGGTGGCATGGGTGAACTTGCTGATCGCCACCGGCGAGAAGATCACCGAGGCGATGTCCTGCATTTCGAAACGGGCTGAATCCGGATTGAAGCGCATGCCCACAGGAAACTGCATCCAGCCATTGGCCACCAGAATCCACAGGGCGGAAAGATTGGAGCCGATGGCCACCAGCCAGGTGGAAAGCAGGTGAAACCTTTTCGACACCCGGTCCCAGCCGAAGAACATCACGGCAAAAAAGGTTGCTTCGAGGAAGAAGGCAAATATGCCCTCGATGGCGAGTGGGGCGCCGAAGATGTCGCCCACCATCCACGAGTAGTTGGACCAGTTGGTGCCGAATTCGAATTCGAGGATGATGCCGGTGGCAACACCGATGGCGAAGTTGATCCCGAAGAGCCCCATCCAGAACTTGGTGATCCGCCGCCACTCCTCGTTGCCGGTTCTGACGTAGAGGGTTTCGAAAAAGGCGAGCAGGAATGACAGTCCCAGGGTCAATGGCACGAACAGCCAGTGGTACATGGCGGTGAGTGCAAACTGCGCCCGCGCCCAATTCACCATTGTCAGATCCAGTTGTTCAAGCACGGTTGGCTACCTCCCCTTGTATTGAATGAAATGGTTGGTCCCCGATCGGCGCCCGGCCGCCTGGGATCATCGCTCAGCGGCCGGCGGTGGCGTGTACGGCCGGGTGATGCTGTCGAGAACATGGTCGGCACGCTGCCGATCACTGGTGAAATTTGTATGCAGATAATCGGGAAAGAAAAAAATCTTCAGAACCCCGAACATGATGATGAGTTTGATGATCACGATCTTCCACAGGGTACGGCCGGTGGTCATGGACCGGAACCCTTCCAGATAAAAATCGTATATCCTGCGCACCATGATCATCGCGTCCCCCCCGCTTGCACTGGGAATGAGAACCACTACCTAGCAAAAACTTTCAGCCCGTATCCCTTATATCGCACCGGTCCGCGGCGTATCAAATGGATTTTGCGGGTGCATGCCGACCGGGAGGGCATCACCGTCTTCCTCGACCACCAGATCGGCAAAGGAAACTTGCCGAAGGGTGGACCTCAACTGATCCTGCGCCCGGCACCAGACGCGATGCGTGGCACAGAAGGGGCTGTTGGCGCAGGAGGAAGGACGTCCCACGCAGTGGTTGAGAAAGATCTCGCCGATGATGATCTCGATCACCTCGAGCATGGTCACCCTTTCGGGTGGCATCAGCAGCCGATAGCCACCACCCGCCCCCTGTTGGATCCCGACGATCCCGGCCCTGGAGAGCTGCTGGGCGATCTTGGCCAGAAACGGCGCCGGTATGCCTGCCTGGTCGGCGATATTCCTCCTGCTCACCAGCACCCCCCGGCCTTGTTTGGCCAGGTAAAACACGCAACGCAGCGCATATTCAGCCGCTCTGGTCAGTCGCACCGCCACCTCCACACAACACAAAAAGATATTTAAGATCTATTTAGTCTTATATCGAGATGCCACAGGATGGTCAAGCGAAAAAACAGGAACCCCAAAAACAGCCGTTCCCGCCGGCAGCCCGCATTGGGAGTCCCCGCCACGGTCCGATTCGGCGGGCGACACCGCCAAACGCCGGAGGTTGCCCGCAACTGTCCGGCGTCACCGTCATGCATGGAAAAGTAATCGCGCCGAGATCGACTCATCCCGCCCGAAAGTGGCGTCGCCGGCCTCCCTGTCCGCTCTTCAACTTATCCTTAACCTTCGGCGCCTCCCTTGACAGGAAGCAATGGCGGCATTAAACTTACTGCGATTTACGTCGGCATAAGGCTGGCAAATGACCTGTGGCCCGCCGGGGTGTTCAGGAATTCCTGCGTCCACCGGAAATAAGGCTCAACAATAGCGTTTCTGCAATGGAGGTTTACGGCAATGCCTATTTATGAATACGAGTGCAAGCAATGCCGGAAGGTGATGGAGGTTTGGCAGAGCATGTCAGACGCACCGGTGAGCACCTGCCCCGACTGCTCGGGCGAGATGGAAAAGCTGATTTCATCCAGTTCTTTCCAGTTGAAGGGTGGCGGTTGGTACTCTGACGGCTACAACTGCGCGTCGGCCAACGGCAGCGGCACCTCGGGGGAGGGCACCAAGGCAGGCAGCGGCTGTGCCGCCGGCGGCTGCTGCGGCTGCTAGCCCCTTTCTCCACCCCTTCTCCCTCCTGGCCGTCCTGGCGGCAAGAAGAGAGGTGACAACAGAAAAAACCGAAACACTCCCTCTGCCAACGTGATGTGTTCCGTTTTTTTCGATTGAGCGAAAGGCGACGTCCCCTGAAGAGACGCCCCCAAGCCGGCATCCACCGCCTGGCCCGGAAGGGGCAGCCCCTCTCCCGGCCGCCGACCGGAGGTGCCCAATGGCCTGGCAGACCCGATCAGGCCATTCTTTTGCCGCCACGTCACGACGGCTTAATCCCTCCCCCCTCCCCTCTCGCAAGGACTTGCATTCTTGTCGCCAAGTCGTTATACCCAAAAGAAATTCTTCTTGTTTCGAGTCTTGGCTTGCCATTAAAATAAGCCGACTCTCCAAAAGGCGGCTACAACCGCGTTTTGCGGGAATGCTGCGGCAGGCGCGGCCCACAGCGCAGGAGGGGACCACCTTGCAACAGATCTTGATCGCCCAGGCAGGTGCGGACATGGTTCTCGCCAAGGACGTGGAAACCGCGGAAGGCCGGGTGTTATGCGGCAAGGGGACCGTCCTGAACGCCTGCCTCATCGACCGGCTGCGCAAGATGGAGGTCACGCACATCACCGTCGAAGGGCATCCGGTCAAGGAAGGAAACGAGCTGACCCTTTCCGAGGAACTCCAGGCCATCGAAGACCGCTTTCGTCGCGTCAAACACATCCCGCCCCTGATGCACCTCAAAAAACGCATCCAGGAACGCACCATAGCCGCCCGGAAAGAGTAATGGAAACCAGCAAGAAAGAGCATTTCCGGCGTACCCTGCGGGAGATCAAAAACCTCCCCACCCTTCCCGGCATCGTCACCAAGCTCACCAAGATGGCCGAGGATCCGGATACCACCACCGAACAGATGGGCAAGGTGATCAGCAAGGACCACATCCTTGCCGCCAAACTCTTAAGGCTGGTCAACTCCGCTTTCTACGGCTTCCCGCAGCGGATCAGCTCGCTTAACTCGGCCATCATTCTGCTCGGCTTCAACGTCATCAAAAGCCTCATCATCAGCGCCTCCATCTTCGAGATCATGGAAGACCAGGACGTGGAACTCTGGGAACACTCCCTGGGCTGTGCCGTGGTCTGCAGCGTGGTCGCCAAACGGCTGGGGCTGAACGACCCGGAAGAGATCAGCACCGCCGGCCTCATCCACGACATCGGCAAGGTGGCGATCAAGATGGAGCTGCCCCAGGAATATGAAGAAATCAACCAGATGATTCGGGAGAAAAAGGTGTCCCGCCTCACCGCCGAACGGGAAATTCTCGGCCTGGATCACGCCGAGGTGGGCGGCTGGCTCGCCAAGCGATGGAACCTGCCAAACAAACTCATCGAGCCAATTTCCTGCCACCATGACCCCAGGCTTGCCAAGAACGAGCAGATGTTCAGCGCCGTGGTCCACTTCAGCAACATCGTCATCCGTGGCATGGGCTATGGCCACGGCGACGACATATGGGTGCCGCCCATGAGCCAGCGTGCCTACCGGCTGCTGGACCTCACCGCGGTTGATATCGACGAAATTCTGGACGAAATCGAGGACAAGCTCTGGGACGTCAAGGGATTCAGCCTCGAGATTCAAGCCGAACAGACCCCGACCCCGGAAAACGACTGATCCCTCTCCGGCATGCCAGGGAGCCGACCCCATGCAGCGCATTCTGGTGGCAGGCGACACCATTCTTCACACCCCGGCGAGCAAACTCGTGCTTGAAGCCAAGGGCTATCAGGTAATTTCCTGCACCAGACTCCACAGCGCCGTGGCCCTGCTGCTCGAAGACCCGCCCGACCTTTTGATCACCGAGAGGGGCTTTGACGGCGGCCACCACGACCGGGATCTGATCGAGGCTGCCAAGGCCTGCCTCCAGAAAGCCAACATCCCCATCATCATCGCCCTGACCGCCGAGGAACTCACCGGCATCGCCTGGGACAATCTGCCGGTGGACGACTTCATGCTCAAGCCGATTCCGCCCGAAGTACTCCTGGCCCGTATCGAACTCGCCCAGTCCCGCCTGGTGCGCGTCTTTGACAACAACCCCTTAAGCCGCCTGCCCGGCAACACATCCATCCTGCGGGCCATCCAAAAGACCATCGACTCAAAAGACGCCTACGGGGTTTGCTATATCGATATCGACAACTTCAAGCCTTACAACGACCGCTACGGCTTTGCCCGGGGCGACGAGGTACTGCTGATGGTGGCACGCCTCACCGTCAACGTGGTGGAGGAAATCGCCCGCAACGGCAGCTTCGTCGGCCACGTGGGCGGTGACGACTTTGTCTTCATCGTCCGCGAGGAACACATCGAGCCGGTATGCCAACGGCTGATCGCCAACTTCGAAAGGGTCAGGAACATGTTTCTGAGCCCGGAAGACATCAAGGAGGGCTGTTTCATCGGCGAGGACCGACAAGGAAACAGGACCAGCTTCGACCTCCTCAGCTTGTCGGTGGCCGTGGTCACCACCGCCGGCGGGATCTACGGCCATTACGGTGAAATCTCTGCAGTTGCCTCCCAGATAAAGCATTATGTCAAATCATTGCCGGGCAGCAATTATGTAGTCGACCGGCGCAGCCATTGAGCCTTGCTTCGCCTTCTGCTGCACCCCATTTCTTTGTTTACTGACGGCACTCCGCCCCTCTTGAACAAAAAAACGATCCGCGACGGCTTCTCAACAAAAGCAAGCCGCCGTCACGAAAGGAAGCAGCCACTCCTGATCGGTGCCCAGCACTTTCATCCCGCACTCTGTAACAGGCTCGCCCCCTATTATTAAGAATTGCCTACACCCATCGATCGACAATATCCACCACTCGGATGCACCGCAGCACCGCTGTTCATCGCCTGTCACCTGACCTCATCACCGAGACGCACCGACGCTGTGTGCCGCAACCTCTCGTCATCAACGCCTCCTCTCCATGCTGCCGCTGGAAACAGCGCACCACCCTGTTTCTGTTTGCACAAAAAGAAAGAAATCCTGCCGTTCCTCACTTCCCCAGTGACATCAACACCAATGTCTTTGCAAAGAACGGCTAAATTTTGTATATCCAACAACGTTTATTTCATTTTTTTCTGGAAATACGACAAGAAATTCATATAATGGAATTTATATGAATTTACCTATTTAACGTTTTTGATGACGCCGAATTTCCCCTCACCACCCTTTATCGTTGCCGACGGAGGGGGCAAATCGACACTATTTTCACCTTTTTTCCTACAACCAGGAGGATGATTCAATGAGTAAGTCGTTGGTAGAGATGGCAGCGGAAATCGTGCAATCCCAGTGCACGAGCAAGAACATGACCACCGAAGAGATTACCGCCGCCCTGCAATCCACCTACAAAGCTCTCCAAGCCATGCAGCTCAACGAAAGCCAGGTGGCCCAGGGGGCCATCGCGGCGGAGGGCATCGCCACCGAAGAGGCGGCAGCCAAGGTCAGCCCGGAGAAATCCATCCAGAAAAACAAAATCATCTGCCTGGAGTGCGGCCAGGAATTCAAGATGCTGTCGCCCAAGCACCTGCGTTCCCACGACCTCACCGGCCGCACCTACCGTGAGAAATGGGGGTTCTCTCTGCGTCAGCCTCTCTGCGCCAAAGCCCTGTCCGACCGCCGCAAGAAGGCAGGCAAGGAGCGGGGGCTGCCCGCCAACCTGAAGAAGGCCATCGAGAACCGCAAAAAGAAGGCCCCCAAGAAGTAAGCTCTGGCCAGGCGCCACCGTTTTTCTAGCGACACGAAAAGGCGATCGTCCCTCAACTGAGGCGATCGCCTTTTTGCGTTATCCCCTGCGCATTCCCCTCGCCGGCCAAGAAAATGACGTGATTGCCGCACTTTTTTCCTTTGCCGCACGGTTCCCCTTGCAGCTTTCGCAACGGCCAGTACAATGGCGGACAAAAAGAACGACGCCTCCTCCGGGCGGCGCTACCGGCTTCTTGCCAATCCAACCAGCGACAACGACATGATCGGCATCTTTGATTCTGGCGTCGGCGGCATGACCGTTGCCAAGGCCGTTGAACAGGCCCTGCCCGACCACCGCCTCATCTATTTTGGTGATCTGGCCCGCACCCCCTATGGCTCGAAAAGCCCTGAAACCATCACCGACTACGCCCGCCAAGACACGGAATTCCTGCTCGCCAAGGGCGCGAGACTCATCATCATCGCCTGCAACACCGCGGCAAGCATCGCCTCGGAGCAGCTGCGCCGCGAATTCGACGTCCCCATCTTCGAGGTAATCACCCCGGCGGTGGACAAGGCCATCGCCACCTCGTCGAGCGGCCGGATCGGCGTCATCGGTACCCGCGCCACGGTTAACAGCGGTGTCTACGAGGAAAAAATCCGCGCCCAGGCCAGTGAAGCAAAAGTCTTCTCCCAGCCTTGCCCGCTGCTGGTGCCACTGGTGGAGGAAGGTTGGCTTGACAAGCGGGAAACCAAGATGATCCTGCGCCGCTATCTGGCACCGCTTAAACGCCATCAGGTGGACACCCTGGTGCTGGGCTGCACCCACTATCCGCTGCTCAAGGAACTGATCCAGCCCCGCATCGGCAAGCGCACCAAGGTCATCGACTCCTCCCGGGAAGTGGCCGACTGCCTTAAAAACTATCTCGCCACCCACCCCGAGCTGGACAGTCAACTCCGCCATGGCGGCTCCAACCGCTACTATGTCTCCGACCTCACCGAGGCGGCCGGCTCCATTGCCCGTCGCATCTTCGGGCGCCCCATGGAGCTGCATAAGGTGACAATCTGACCGTTTGCGGGTATGGTTGGATTTACAATCAGAAAGGGCCAGTCCTTCCGCCCATCACGACGGATCAACGGAAGCCGCTCAGCGACAACATTTTTCCTTGGCGGCCAGGGCGTGCGGATGCTGCCCTCTTATTTTTTCGGATGTGCCATGAAAACAGCTCTCCACATCATCCTGGCGGCATTGTGCCTCGGCTTTGCCCTGACCGCTTCGGCGGCGACACTCACCCCCGCGGAGGTGGCCGCCGCCCTCCAACAGACTTACGACCGTACCACCACCCTCAACGCCGACTTCAAGCAGGTGAGCCGCATGCCCATGCAGAGCCGGGAACGACGAGCGACCGGCACCATGGTGCTTGAAAAACCGGGCCACATCCGCTGGGACTACCTCACTCCCGACCTTCAGGTGCTGGTGAGCAACGGAGCCACCGTCTCCATGTATTTTGCCAAGAACCAGCAGATGATGGTGATGCCGGCGGACCGCTACCTCGCCTCCGACGTCACCTATGCTTTTTTCGTCGGCAAAGGCAAGATCAGGGAGGACTTTGACATCGCCGCGCCCGAAACGGCACCGCTCCTCGACCGCGGCACCTACTGCATCAAGCTGACCCCCAAGAAGCTCCATCCCCAGCTCCAGCACCTCAACCTCTGGGTGGACAGCGACACCTGGCTGGTGACCCGGATCCAGCTGGTGGACCAGCTCAACACCACCACTGACCTCTTCTTCTCGCATATCACCGTCAACCGGCCGGTTCCAGCCGCCACCTTTTCCTTTACGCCGCCGGCTGGAACCGAAATCATCCATCAGTAGGATGGCAAGCGCGCCGTCGCCTCGGCGTCTCGCCCCGTGAAAGATTACCGTAGAGAGATGTCCCGCCCGGTCTCTTCAGCTTCCCGCCTACGGCTCGCCCTCATCGCCATGCCGTGGCCGCTCTTTAACCGCCCATCCATCCAGCTGGGCAGCCTCAAGGCCTATCTCGGCCAGGAGGAATGGCTCGCGGTGGAAACCTTCCACCCTTACCTGGCGGTGGCCAAACGGCTGGGCACGCCGGTCTACCACTGGTTGAGCCAGCACGTCTGGGCCTGCGAAGCGCTCTATGCCGGGCTCCTTTTTCCGGAACAGGAGCCGGCAAGCGACCGGCTCCTCGCCCGTGAGCTGCGCCGGGCGCCCCGTGAGGCCCGTTTCGCCCCCGGACAGGCCCGCGCCGTCCTCGCCGAGGAGCTGGCACGGCTCGCCCAGCTAACCGACTGGCAACGCTTCGACCTCATCGGCTTTTCGGTCTGCTTCAACCAGCTGCTTGCCTCGCTCACCGGCGCCCGGAGCCTGAAGGGGGTCGCCCCGGCAACACCGGTGGTCTTCGGCGGCTCAACCCTCGCGCCGGCCGTGGCCCGGTCCCTGCTCGCCACCTTCCCGGAGATCGACTACACGGTGAGCGGCGAGGGCGAAGGCCCCCTCCTCGCCCTCTGCGCCCATCTGGCCGGCCGCGGCACCGCCGGCCTGCCGGCCCGGGTGCTCTGTCGGGAGTCTCCGCCTCAAGGCGCCCCGGCCGGCGATCAGCTCCACGACCTCGATGCCCTGCCGGTGCCAGACTACGACGACTACTTTGCCCAACTCCGCACCCTCTTTGCCGACGAGCCCTTCATCCCCGAGCTGCCGGTGGAGTTTTCCCGGGGCTGCTGGTGGGGAAAATGCGCCTTCTGCAATCTCAACTTGCAGTGGCGCGGCTATCGGGCTAAAACAGCGGCACGGATGGAATCCGAAATCCACGCCCTGCGCGAGCGCTATCAGACCCTGGACTTCACCTTCACCGACAACGCCCTGCCGGTGCGCGCCTCGGTAGATTTTTTCGACCGCCTCGCCCGTGCCGGCAATGACTGCCGCTTCTTCGGCGAGATCCGGGTGGGCCAGCGGGGTGAAAAACTCGCCACCTGCGCCCGGGGGGGCCTGCGGGTGGTCCAGGCCGGTTTCGAGGGATTGAGCACCAGCCTCCTCAAGCGGCTCAACAAGGGGGCGACCACCATCGACAACCTGGCACTGATGCGGGATGCCCTGGCGGCGGGGGTCGTGGCCGACGGCAACCTGATCATCGAGTTCCCGGGCAGCACCGACGCCGAGGTGGAGGAAACCCTTGCCAATCTCGACTTTGCCCTGCCCTTCCCGCCGCTCACCACCGCCGCCTTCTTCCTCGGGCTGGGCAGCCCGGTGGCGGCGGCGCCGGCCGACTACGGCCTCCGGGCGGTGGGCCATCACCCCGCCGACGCGGCCCTTTTCCCGGCCGCCACCCTGGCCGGGCTCGACCTGCTCATCAAGGGCTATCGCGGCGACCGCGGCGGACAACGCCGCCGCTGGGCCCCGGTGGCCAGCAAAGTGCGGGAATGGCAGCATTTTCATCGACAACGGCGGGCCTCGGCGGTGGAGAAACCGCCGCTCAGCTTTCGTGACGGCGGCAGTTTTCTGATCATCCGCCAGGAACTCCCCGGCGGCCGAGTCCTCCACCACCGGCTGCGGGGCCTCTCGCGACGGATCTATCAGTATTGCGAGGAAATCCGCACCCTGGCCGAACTCGACCGGCGGTTCCCGGCCGTGGCGGGCCCGAAGCTGCGCGCCTTTGTCGAGGATCTCGTCGGCAAGCGGATTCTGTTCCGAGAGGACGACCGCTGCCTTGCCTTGGCGGTGCGGACCAAATAAAAAAAATCGGACGGTTGCGAACCGATATCCGACCGATACGGCGGGAGTACAGGATAAAGGCATGACCAGGGGCAGCGTCAGAGAGGCAACACCCCGATCCCTGCTGGTATTGGGCGGCTGCCGGAGCGGCAAGAGCGACTATGCCGAAGCGTGGCTCGCCGGCCGCTTCCAGCGCAAGCTTTACATCGCTACCCTGGCGGTTGGCGACGATGAGGAGATGGCTACCCGGCTTGCCCGCCACCAACAACGGCGCGATGCCACCTGGACCACGGTGGAGGCGCCCCTCGACTTGGTGGCGACCCTCCGCGACCATCAGCTGCGGGCCGACGCCATCCTGGTGGACTGCCTCACCATGTGGCTCACCAACTGCCTGCTGGCCGACCTGAGCGACGACGCCATCGAGGCCGAGGTCGAAGCTCTCGCGGCAACCGTCGCCGGCCTTGCCTGTCCGGTGGTGCTGGTGGCCAACGAGGTGGGACTGGGGCTGGTGCCGGACAATCCCCTGGGGCGCCGCTTCCGAGACCTGGCCGGCCGAGCCAACCAGCGGCTCGCCGCGGGCTGCGAGCAGGTGGTCTTTGTCGCCGCCGGCCTGCCGCTCACCCTCAAACCGTAAACCCGCAGGGCCCTCCCTGCCGCCCGAGGACGTACAAACTGCCATGACCCAACCGACCACAGCACACGGCGGCAACATCATCGCCATCGCTCGCGAGCTGGGCTGCCCGGTGCACGATCTTGTCGACATGAGCAGCAACCTGATGCCGCTCGCCATGGATCAAGGGCTCCGCGCCGCCCTCATCGCCCACTTGGACGAGATCGCCTACCTGCCGGAGACGGCCAGCGATAGCCTGCGCGCGCTCTTTGCCGCCCGCCACGGTCGCGCCGCCGCCGAGGTGCAGGTGGGCAACGGCACCACCGACTTCATCTTTGCCATCCCCGCTGCCGCCGGCCGTCGTCAGGCTCTCATCGTCAACCCCACTTACAACGACTACCGGCTCGCCTGCAGTTGGGCAGGGGTCGCGGTGCGAGACTGCCAGCTCACCGCCGCCGACCATTTCCGGCTCGATACCGAAAGGCTCGCCGCGGCGCTCACCGGTGACGAGCTGGTCTTCATCTGCAACCCCAACAACCCCTCGGGCGGCTGCACCCCCTCGCCCACCCTCCACGCCCTGGCCAAGGCTTATCCGACGACCCTCTTCGTGGTGGACGAATCCTATCTGCCCTTTACCCGGGAGGTGTCGCTCCTCGACCTGCCGCCGCTCGACAACCTCCTCATTCTCACCTCGTTTTCAAAGATCTACGGCATCCCGGGCCTGCGGCTCGGCTTTCTCACCGGCGCCCCGGAGCTGCTCGCCCGGATCACCGCCCACAACAAACCCTGGGCCGTGAACCGACTGGCCCAGGTTGCCGGCGAATATCTGGTGCGCCACGGCGACGCCCATGTGGAAAAAGTCCTATGCTTCATCGAGGCCCACCGGCCCGACTTTGTCGCCCGCCTGGCGGCACTCCCCGGAGTGGAGGTGATCGACGGGGTGTGCAACTTCATTCTCTGCCGACTCACCGGCGCCATGCGCGCCGACCGGCTACGCGCCGCCATGCTTGGCGGCCACCGGATCATCATCCGCGACTGCGCCAACTTCACCGGCCTCGATCACCGCTACTTCCGGCTCTCCCTCAAGGAACCGGCCTGCAATCAGCGCTGCCTGGAGGCCCTGGCCGAGTTTCTGACGGTTAGCGGTTGACCAGCAGCGAAATCAACCATTACCAACGTAAAAGTGCAATAATGCGTATCGCCATCCTCTCCGACACCCATGACCAGATCCCCAACCTGCAGGCCGCGGTCACCTTCTGCAACGCATACGGCGTCACCATGCTCATCCACTGCGGCGACCTGATCTCGCCTTTCATGCTCGACGAACTGGCCGCCTTCGGCGGGGCCTGCCATCTGGTCTACGGCAACAACGCCGGCGACCAGCACCTGATCTCGCAGTTCTGCGGCACCCGCTTTCCCTCCATCACCCACCACGGCCCCCTGGGGCTGGTTGAGGCGGGAGGGAGGCGCCTCGCCTTCACCCACTACCCCCAGATGGCCCGGGGACTCGCGAGCCAGGGGCTCTTCGACGTGGTCTGTTACGGCCACAACCACATCCACAAGGTGGAAACGGTGGGCAAAACCCTGCTCGTCAACCCCGGCGAGATGCTGGGCAAGGACGACCAGCCCGGCTTCTGCGTCCTCGACACCGCCACCCTGGCCGTGGAACGGGTGGAGGTGGGCAAGCCCTTTGGCAGCGAGGCCCCGCCGGCCAGCCGGCAACCGTAGATTCTTAACCCCTCACGACACGGATATCCCAGGCGGTTCGCGCCGCTCACAGCTCATAGACCAACGAAAGGTGAACACCCATGGCCAACGACAATCAGCCCACCAATGAACCCAGTTTCGCGGATCTCCTCGACGCCAATTTCACCACCCCGGAACGGCTCTCCCCCGGCCAGCAGGTGACGGCCACCGTGGTCCGCATCGGCAAGGAGTGGATCTTCATCGATGCCGGCGGCAAGAGCGAAGGCGCCCTGGCCCGCAAGGAACTTGCCGACGCCGAGGGAAACCTCACCGTCAAGGAGGGGGACAAGGTGCAGGCATACTTCCTGGCCGTGCAGCACGGCGAGCAGGTGTTCACCACCAAGCTTGCCGGCGGCCCCGGCGCCCACGCGCATCTGGAGGAGGCGTTCCACAACGGCGTGCCGGTGGAGGGTCAGGTGGTCAAGGAAGTCAAGGGCGGCTACGAAATCAAGGTGGCCGGCAGCGCCCGCGGCTTCTGCCCCTTTTCCCAGATGGGGATGCGCCGGGTGGAGGATACCGAACAGTTCGTGGGCCGGACCCTCTCCTTCCTGATCACCGAGTTCAAGGAGGGAGGCCGCAACCTCATCGTCTCCCACCGTGCCATCCTCGAAGCGGAACGCGAGCAGCTGCGGGAGAAACTCAGCGCCACTCTGGCCGTGGGCCAGACGGTGCGCGGCACCATCACCTCGCTGCGCGACTTCGGTGCCTTTGTCGATATCGGCGGCATCGAGGGGCTGATCCCGGTTTCCGAGATCGGCTGGGGGCGGGTGGAGGACATCCGCGGGGTGCTCGCCGAAGGCCAGGAGGTGGAGGTGGCGGTGATGAAGCTCGACTGGGACAAGGACCGTTTCTCCTTCAGCCTCAAGGAAACCATCGCCGACCCCTGGGATGGCGCCGCGGGCAAGTACTTCGAAGGCTCCACCCACACCGGCCGGGTGGCGCGGCTTACCGACTTCGGCGTCTTCGTCACCCTGGAGCCCGGTATCGACGGCCTGGTCCACATCTCCAAACTCGGCGGCGGCCGCCGTATCCACCACCCCCGGGAGGTGGTCCGGGAGGGCGAGGCCATGGAGGTGAAGGTGGAGGGATTGGACCTTGCCAAACGCCGCCTCTCGCTGGCCCCGGTGGCCGAAGAAACGGCCGCGGCGACCCCGTCGGAAGCGGTTGCGGCTCCGCAACGGCAACGCCCCGGCAAAGGCCAACCCGCCGATGGCGCCGACGATCGCGAGGCCCTGCGCCAGTTCCAGCAGCAGGCAAAGGCAACCAAGACCATGGGCACCCTGGGCGACCTGCTCAAGGCCAAGCTCGACAAGAAGAAATAAGAAGAGATATCGGCAGGCGGGCACGGCGGAAAATTTTCCACCCTTGCCCCTATCACCGATTGAAAACGCGGCGGAGTATTCCGCCGCGTTTTTTTATTCTCCAGAAAGGACGAATCCCCTTCCCAGGCCGTTGCGGTTCATCCGATCAACCGCGGCCACCCAGGCAGACGGCCACGGGGATCGAAACCAGATGGTCGCCTCGCCCGCGGACCGCCCCTCCCCCGCCCACCACCGGGCCGGACGGGGCCCCGAGAAATCGGTGGCAGGACGGCGGCGGCCGCCTCCCCGACCTCAACATTCGCACGGCTGATGCGCATGGAGCGTGGAAGTCTCGGGGAGAATTCCAGCGTATTTTTTTGGCATGCAGAGGTGCTGCGTGCCTTGCCTCCCTGATCTCGAAAGAAAAGCCTAATTTTTCAAGACACCCGAAAGTTTATTTCATAATATGAACTAATACAGATAAACAGAACGTCGTTTGAGGGGCCATTGGCGATTTTTCCGTCTTATGGAGGTGCGATTATGCGGAAAGGAGAGAGGCGCCGCCGGCGCGCAGTTTCATGGGCGTTCCCACCGTGCTCCCCCCGGGGTTGGGGAAGAGTGGCGGGACTTCTGTTGGCGCTTTTTCTTCTCACGCCGGCGCCGGCAAGAGCGGGTGGGGCCGCTCTCCGCCTGGCCATCCTGCCCTGCACCGATGTGGTCAAAACCTATGAGGAATTTTCGCCCCTTGCCACATACCTGGAAGCGCATATCGGCCGCAGGGTCGAACTGGTCGTGCCCAAGGACTTTTCCGAATTCGAGAAATTTGTCCGGGGCTCGAAGGTGGACCTTGCCTTCCAGGCCCCTCACACCTATGTCCGCCTGGCCAACCTTTACAACCACCAAACGCTGCTCAAGGCCCTGACTCCGAA
This sequence comes from Desulfobulbaceae bacterium UBA5121, assembly GCA_002414225.1. GTDB lineage: Bacteria > Desulfobacterota > Desulfobulbia > Desulfobulbales > UBA5123 > UBA5123. The sequence continues at coordinate 36,381 of DHYV01000026.1, forward strand.
GGGAAAGGACTCCCATCGGGGGGTTATCGTCGTCCGGCGCGACAGCGGCATCTCCAGCGTCAAGGAGTTGAAGGGCAGATCCGTCCTTTTCGGCCCGAAGCTGTCCACCGCCAAATGGATCGCGGCCCGCGACCTGCTGCGCGAAAACGGGATTGATATCGCGAAGGATTTAACCCGGTACGCCAACGGCACCAGCTGCGAGGCCATTGCGCTGAAGGTCTATCTCAAGGATTTTGATGCCGGGGCGCTCTGCGATTACTCCTTTGCCGAGATTGCCACCCCTGGGAACAAGGCCGAGGACGCCATCCCCGCCGACCAGCTGGTGGTCATCGGTCAGACGTGGAGCATGCCGACCTGGGTTCTGTCGTTCCGCCTCGGAATGGACCCGAAGCTGGCGGCAACGGCACGCAAGGCCCTGTTGAATCTAAGTACCCAAAAGCAGGAGGACATGGAAATTTTGGAGTCCATTGAAACAGGCGGGTTTGTTCCCGCCCAGGACAGGGATTATGACGGGATCAGGCGGAAAGTCGGCCAAGCGAAATAACCCCTTCGCAATCGGGTTAAAGCACAAGCTGGTGGCCCTGATTACCGCTCTGATCATCGCCGCCCAGCTGGCCACCGGCCTGGTCATTGTCAGCCGGGTGGAAAAGGCGATGGAGCGAGAGAACTACCTCCGCGGTTTGACCATTGCCTCGGACCTGGCCCGAAGCAGTGTCCGCCCCCTGATCAGCCGGGATCTGGATGGTTTGCGCGTCAACGTCCGGGTGACCAAGGCCCATGAGGATGTGATCCACGCCATGGTCCTCGACCCCGTGGGCCGAATCGTCATGCACAACAACCTGGCCCGGGTGGGGAACGACTACGATGGACCTGCCCGAGCCGGCGCCGCGTTGAACGAGGAAGGATGCGGTCCCCATTACCCCATCAAGGATGGGGTCGGCGTGGATATCCGAGTTCCGGTCATGGTCGGCGGCAGGGAACTGGGCTCGGTGGTGGTGGGTTTCTCCCATGCCGGCATCCAGCGGCAGCTGGGGCGGCTGAAAAAACAGATCGCCCTCGTCCTGCTGGTCAGCATCGGCATCGGCATCGTCCTGGCCGGCCTGGTGTCCGAGCTAGTCACCAGGCCCCTGGTGCGCTTGCAGCAGGCAGCCAAGGGCTTGGAGGCGGGCCACTTCGATGTCGGTTATCTGAACACCTCCGCAAGCGACGAACTCGGCGGGCTGGCCCGGGCCTTTTCCTCCATGGCCGACCGGTTGAGGTTTCAGGTCTGTTACGACGCGTTGACCGGAATCTACAACCGCTTTTTTTTCCAAAAACGGCTCAAGGAACTCTGGGCCGAGAGCGTCCGGTACCATAAGCAACTGCCCCTCTTGATGATCGACGTGGATCACTTCAAGCGAATCAACGATACCCACGGCCATGAGGTCGGTGACCGGTGCCTGATGATGCTGGCCGAGGTGTTGCTCGAGCAGAGCCGGGCCGAGGATTGCGTGGCGCGTTACGGCGGGGAGGAGTTCGTGGTGTTGATGGCTGAATCCGATTCCGTCGCCGCCTTCAATCTGGCCGAACGGATTCGCGCCACGGTGGAATCCCGGCCTGTCGCCCTGGATGACGGGCGGACCGTGGCCATGACCATCAGTGTCGGGGTGGCCGTTTTCCCGGAGGACGCCACGACCAAGGAAGAATTGATCTCCCGTGCCGACCAGGCCCTCTACCGCGCGAAAAGAGCGGGGCGAAACCGGGTAAGCCCGGTGGAGGAATGATCGGCATTTCGGTTCGGTGGCCACCATTGCCGAGCGAACGCCCGTAGCGCTTCCGATTCACCCGTGCCGGGCGTCAGAAACACCGCCGCGATGGGGCGGGACGAAACCCAAACCGTTCGGCCGGCGCCAACACCTTGCCGGTCCGTTGAGAAAAGCGTTTGCGGGGGAGCCCCCCGTCCCTGCCCGCCCGGAGATGGAGAACAGATCACCGCGGCACCGGCATTTACTCGCTTGCCAAGGTCTCTGCGGGATGCCGGGGCGAGATGGGGGCAACCACCAGCCGTGAACCAACGGCGGAGGTTCGCGGCCAAACGGGGACGGGAACTTGGCAGCGAGGTCTGCCGCGTTTTTTTATACGGTCACAAGGGGAGGGCGCGCTGGCGCACCATCTCGAAGAGGATCACCGCCGTTGCCACCGAGGCGTTGAGCGACTCCATGCCGCCCGCCATGGGAATGGCCACCAGATGATCGCAGCGTTCGCGGACCAGGGGCCGCAGCCCCTTGCCCTCGCCGCCCACCACCAGGCAGACCCGGCCCGAAAAATCGGTGGCATAGATGGAGGCGGCCGCCTCGCCGGCCGCCCCATAGACCCAGAAGCCTTGCTCCTGCACCTGGCGGAGGGCGGCGTCCAGGTTGGTGACGATGCTCACCGCCACCCGCCCCAGCGCCCCCACCGCCACCTTGGCCACGGTGCCGGAAAGCGGTGCCGAGCGGTCCTTGGGCAGCAGGATGCCGGCCACCCCGGCGGCGGCGGCGGTGCGGATGATCGCCCCCAGGTTGTGGGGATCCTGGATGGAGTCAAGCGCCAGGAGGAGGGGCGGCGGCGAAACGGCATCGAGCCGCGCCAGCAGCTCGTCCAAAGGCACGGTGGCCACCTGCTGCACCCGGGCGATCACCCCCTGGTGGTTCACCGTCCCGGCGCCCGGCACCTTGAGGCGCGGCTCGAAACGGAGACGCAGCTGCTGGCTTCTGGCAAGGTCGATGATCTCCTGGAGCTTGGGGCTCGCCTTGCCTTTCTGAACGGTGAGTTCACGCACCTGCCGGGGTCGGTCGCGGAGGAAGTCGAGGACCGCGTGGATGCCCCAGATCAGTTCGTCGTCGGACATGGCGTGGGGGTCAGGGACGGGGGATGGCGAGGGGGAGGCCGACGGCATCGCGACGGTGCCGGCAACGCTCGGCAACGACAACGGCCTTGACCGCGGCCACCGCCCGCTCCAGATCGTCGTTGACCACCACGAAATCATAGCGGTCGGCGTCGGCCATCTCCCGGCGGGCATTGGCAAGCCGGAGGCGCACGGTATCGGCCGCGTCGGTACCACGGCCGGCGAGCCGCCGCTCCAACTCCTCCCAGGAGGGCGGCACGATGAACAGGGTAACGGCGTCGGGAGCCGCGGCCCGCACCTGCCGGCAGCCCTGGACGTCGATATCGAGGACGATGTCGGTGCCCCCGGCAAGCCCCGCCTCCACGGCCTCCAGACTGGTGCCGTAAAAGTTGCCGTGTACCTCCGCCCACTCGAGGAAGGCGCCCGCCTCACGCATGGCGGCAAAGCGGCCGGCATCGACAAAGTGGTAGTCAACACCGTTTTCCTCGCCGGCCCGGGGAGCGCGGGTGGTATGGGAGACGGAAAAGGAAAGCCCCGGCACCTCGGCCATCACCCGCTTGAGGATGGTGGTCTTGCCGGTGCCGGAAGGAGCGGAGATGACGAACAGGGTGCCGCGGCTCACGAAAAACTCCTGGCGCACCAACCGTGCGCCTCGGGAATAAAGGGGGAAGGCATAGAGGCCGTCCGGCGGCGCATCGGCCAGCGACGGCAAGACCCCCCGAAGGGGGAGAAGAGACTACAGGGAGAGGGACGCCTCTTCGAGCCGCTGTTCCGCAAGACGCGGGTCGGCCAGGGGCAGGAAACGCTGGGTAATGGTTTCCGGCTGCACCGAAGAGAGGATAACGTGGTTGCTGTCGAGGATGATGATGGAACGGGTGCGCCGCCCCTCGGTCACATCGATGAGCTTCTTGTTCTGTTTCGCCTCCTCGCGCAACTTCTTCATCGGGGAAGATTTCGGGTTGACCACGGCCAGAATCCGGCCGGCAACCACGGAATTGCCAAAGCCAACATTGATCATGCGATTGTCCATCACTGCCGTCTCGATACGTCCCGTTACAAGGCGCCGGGGGCTCCCGCACGGCCATGTTGGCCCTCTGTGCCGGCATCCGGACCGCCTGAAAAAACTGCAAGCCTACTCCAGATTTTGCACCTGCTCGCGCATCTTCTCCACTTCGTTCTTGAGTTCCACCGCCAGATGGGCGACCCCGGCGTCGTTGATCTTCGATGCCGTGGTGTTGATCTCGCGCAGGAATTCCTGCATCAGGAAGTCAAGCCGACGGCCCACCGGCTCGTCGAGTTCAAGGAAATGGGCGAACTGCCGGCAGTGGCTCCGGAGGCGGACCAATTCCTCGGTGACATCGGCCTTGTCGGCCATCACCGCCACCTCCTGGGCCAGCCGGGCAGGATCAATATCAACCCCTTTCAGGAGATTGTCAAGGCGTTCTTTGAGCGCCGCCTCCTTTTTGCGGACCAGCTCCGGAGCCTGTTTTTCGATGATGTCGGCGGTGGCCGCCAGGGCCGCAAGACGGCCGAGGAGGTCTTCCTTGAGGGCGGCGCCCTCCCTGGCCCGCATGGCCATGCCGTTGTCCAGCGCCCCGGCGAGAGCGGCCTGGATATGGGGCCACACGGCATCCAGATCCTCCTCGGCCTCGGTGACGGTGACCACATCCTTGAAAGCGGCCACCATGGCGAGGTCCGCGGGCGGGGTCAGATCGAGCGCCTCGCTCAACTCGCAAAGGCTCTGCTGGTAGCGCTGGGCAAGCCCCAGGTCCACGGAGATCCGCACCGAGTCGGCGCCCCCCGTCACGTAGGAGAGGACGACGTCGATGTGGCCCCGGCTGTAACGGCCGGCCACCTCTCTGCGGATCCGTTCTTCGAGAGGGGCATAGCGCCGGGGGATCTTGCAGCTGATGTCACAGTAGCGGTGGTTCACCGAGCGGACCTCCACCGTCCAGGTGGTGGTACCGTGGCTCGCGTCGCCGCGGCCAAAGGAGGTCATACTCAACGGCCGGTTCATGACAACACCTCCCGAATCTCGCCCACTGAGACGGTGGCCGTTCCCACCTTGCCGACCACCACCCCGGCGGCGACGTTGGCGATGGAGGCGGCGGCCCCGAAGGAAAGCCCGATGGCAAGCCCCAGGGCCAGGGTGGCGATCACCGTGTCACCGGCGCCGGTAACGTCGAAGACCTCCCGGGCCACGGTGGGGATGGTGAACAGGGGCTTGCCGCGTTCGAGCAGCGCCATGCCGTGCTCGCCCCGGGTGATAAGCATGGCCTGACAGTCGAGTTCATCGAGAAGGCGACGGGCGGCCGCGAGCAGGCTCGCCTCGTCGCGGATGGCGATCCCGGACATCTGCTCCGCCTCCAGATTGTTGGGAGTGATCACGCTCACCCCGTGGTAGCACTGGCTGCGGCCCGGCTTGGGATCGACGATGAGGGGCAGCGGCCGGTGGCCGGCCAGGCACGTTTTGAGCCGCGCCATGAAATCCGGCGATATCAACCCCTTGGCGTAATCCGAAACGATGATGGCATCGAAATCGTCCACCTGGGCGTCCACCTGGGCGATGATCCGCTCCAGCGCCTCGGGCGGCGGCTCCTGCCGCAGCTCGCGATCCACCCGCACCACCTGCTGGTTGTGGGCGATGACCCGGGTTTTCTTGGTGGTGGGCCGGCCGGCCACCCTGACCACCCCGCCCGTTGGGGAAGGGAGGGCGGCAAGCAGCCGCAGCAGCTCCTCGCCCATGGGGTCGTCACCAACGACGCCGCAAAGACTCGCCTTGGCCCCCAGGGCGTAGAGGTTGTGGAGGACGTTGGCCGCCCCGCCCAGCATCAGGGTTTCCCGGGTGACGTTGACCACCGGCACCGGTGCTTCGGGCGAGATGCGGGAAACCGAACCCCAGAGAAAATGATCGAGGATGATATCGCCGATCACCAGGACCTTGGCCGAGGAAAAACGGGCCAGGGCCTGGAGCATTTCGGCGGTCGAAATGGCTGGAGTCAACGGTTCTTCTCCTTAACTCTGACGGTCCCCCGAGATGGGGGCTTTCCTTAAACAAGGCGCAACGACACGCCTAAAAACGCCGCTGATGGGGCATTTTCGTTTCGTTCGCAACGCGGTCTGCGGCCGGACGCCAACGGCTATAAATTCCCTTTGGCTCTGATGGCGGCCATGGCGGCGGCCACCCGTTCGATCAGCGCCCCGGCCCCCGCGCGGTCGCTGGCGGCGGCGCGGCCGGCCACCGGAATCACCGTCCCGGCGCCCGAGGCGTCGTGGGGATACCAGCGAGCGGCGAAGCGTTCGTTGGGTGCCCCTGCGAAGACGATCACCGCCGGCGTGGCGATGGCACCGGCCAGATGCTGGCAGCAGGAATCGTAACCGAAAAAGGCGTCCGCCCCGGCGATGAGCCCGCCGATGGCGCCGATGGCGCCTCGGAAGCCGACCACGCCGTGGCCAAAGGCTATTTCCCGGTCGGCAAGCGCCGCCTCTTCGACAAAGTCCGTGGCGATGCCCTGCTCACGATACCACGCCAGCTGGGCCTGAACCCGCTCATACTCCTCCTGGGCGCAGCCGCTGTCAAGCACCACCACCGTCCCCTCGCCGCCGGCGAGGAGCGCCGGCAGGAGAGCGGTCTCGAAAGGCTCGCCAAGCCGCTTGTTGTCGTCCCCCCCGACGCCGTAGTTGGCCACCACCAGGAAACGGCAGCCCGCGGCGCGCAACCGCTGACAGAATCCGCTGGCCGCCGTCCGGATGGCAGCGGGCAGAGCGACCATGGGCGGCAGGGGGTCGCCGCCGCCCAGCAGCCGGTCGAGCCAGCCGTTGACCAATTCGTTTAGAGAAGGGTTGCGCTCCGGCCAGGGATTGAGCCGCGAGGGGAAGTGACGGGTCGCCTCCTCGGCCGCCAGCGGCAGCAGCCCCAGCTGGGAAAGGCGGCTGTCGGGATCCACCACCAGCAACGCCCCCGGCGCGAGCCCCTCTTCTTCCCGGCGCAGGAGGTCATCGAGGGGCTCCCAGACCAGCAGCCGGTCAAAGAGCGAACCGTTGCGCTCGTATGCGAGTTCCAGGCAGCGCACCCGCGCCAGGCCGGCAAAGATCTGCCCGAGATGCGCCGGGCCGATCACCACCACCTCGGCCTCGGGCAGGACGGCAAGCAGACGATGGACGATCACCGAGGTGATCACCACATCCGCCCCCACCGTCACCCGGGAGAGCACCGCCACCTTCCTTACCGCGGCGGCGGCAAGGGGCGGTGGGGAGAAGGAGGCCAGCCGGCGGTGACGGGCGAGCAGGGCGGTGCGGTCGGCAAGACCGAGACGGTCGAGCGCCGCCGCAAGTCCCTGCCCCCGCTCGCTGCGGCGGACGAAATCGATGACCCGGGCGAGTACCTGATCGCAGACCGCCACCCCCTCCGGGCTGAAATCGTCACAGAGGGGGATGACGATGGTGCCGTACAGCGCCGCCAGCGCCGCCTGCCGGCCGCCGGCATCGCCCGCCGCCAGGGCGCAGAGCAGGTCGATGGCGCGCCAGTCGGGCGCCGCGCCCCGCGCCGCCGCAAAGGATCCGGCAAGGCGCCGGGCCAGCGAGGCGGGGTCCACGGCGCCGTCACCGCCGGTGAGGCGGCGCCAGGCATCCTCTGCGCTTAGGAAATCCAACAAGTCAAGACCGGTCCGGGACGGAGTTCTGAGCAAAAGGGAAAGATGCGACAAAGAGACGTATTATAGACGGAGCCGCGGCGCCAGGCAAGCACCCAAAATGCGTTTTTAAAGTCCCCCCGGCCAAAAACGAAAACCCCCTGGCCGCCTCCGCGCGGGAGGAGGCCAGGGGGCGAGGGCAGGCGAAGAGGTGCCTGCGATGGGTCTGCTTACCGCTTGATGTTGATGAGGTCGGACAACATCTCGTCGGTGGTGGTGATGATCTTCGAGTTTGCCTGGAAGCCGCGCTGAGTGGTGATGAGTTTCACGAACTCGGTGCCCAGGTCGACGTTTGACTGTTCGAGCGAGTTGGGGGAGATGGAGCCGAGGCCGTTGGTGCCCGGCGCACCGGTGACCGGGGCGCCCGATTCCGTGGTTTCGCGGAAGATGTTGCCGCCCTCCTTGTTCAAGCCCGCCAGGTTGTTGAAGCTCGCCAGGGCCACCTGGGCCTTTTCGAGAACCTGGCCGTTGGAGTAGTGGCCGGTGATGATGCCGTCGGTGTCCACCGACACCGACTGCAGGAAGCCGGCCGCATAACCGTCCTGATCCTGGAAGATGGTGGTGGAGGAGTTGGCGTACTGGGTGGAGGCGAGGGCCTCGGTTTCGAAAGTGGAACTCACCATCTCGCCCACCTTGCTGCCGTCCCCCTGGCTGTCGCCCACCAGACGCTCGAAGGCGGTGTTGGTGGGGCCGAAGATCGACTCGATGTTGGTGTAATCGATATCGGTGATCTGCAGCTGGCTGCCGGTGTCACCGTAGGAACTCTCCGTGTTCCAGTCGCGCAGCACCAGGCGGCCGGCGTTGTCGATGGAGGCGTCGGCGTCGAACTTCGCTTCCAGGGCGTCGAGGAAGTTCTGCACCGTGTCGGTGGGGGAATCGATGGTGTAGTCCACCGACACCGGCGTTCCGTCGCCCTTGTAGCCCGTCACCACGATACTGCCCGAGGTTGCCGGATCGAGGGGGCCGGTGGGATCGGCGTAGACGCTGTTCCAGGTGGTGCCGGCGGAGACCACCGGCGGATCGCCGGAATCGGTGGAAAGCGCGCGGCCCGGCGAAACCACCGCGGTTCTGGCCGAGGAGATGTCGATCTGGCCGGTGTGCAGATCCTGGGCGTTAAACGTTCCCGGCAGCGTCGAACTCGCGGCCTGGGTGGTCGAGTCGAGCGTCACCGCCAGCGGCCCGGTGTTGCCCACCGAGGCGAGGTTGACCAGGATGGTACTGGCGGCACCGGCGGGGTCGGTCATTTCCAGCTTGCCGGTGGCGGGATTGATGGCGACGGTGACGCCGGTGGTACCCGGATCGTACCAGCCCTGCATGGCGGTGCAGAGGGTGTTGAGCGTGTCGCCGACTCCCACCGTGTAGGTCTGGTTCACCGCGCCACCGGAGGCGTCCGTGCCGGTGAAGGTGAACTGGTCGCCGACCTGCACCCGGTAGCCCGAGGTGTCGTAGACCCCGCTCAGCAGGGTGGTGCCGTCCACAAAGGTGGTGAGGGCGGAGTCGGAGTACATGACCGGCGAGGTACTGGTACCGCCGTCGGCACCGACAGCCATGGCCGGCGTGGCGTCGGGACCGAGCGGGGTGGCGTCGTTGTCGGTGAAGAGGAGTTGGCCGGCGGCGTTAACCGTGACCCCGAGGTTGCCGGTGCCGGTGGCCGAGGGATCGAAGAGGTTTTCCAGCCAGGAGGCGAGGCTGCCCACCGTGGAGCCGCTGGTGCCGACGGTGAAGGTTCCCGACACCGCTGCCCCCGCCGTACTCGTGCCACTGAAGGTGAACTTATCACCGTTGGCGATCATGTTGCCCGGAGGGCCGCTACTGTCATAGGAGCCGGCCAGGGAGGTGGTGGAAATCACCGGTGTGAGGCCGGCCGCGTCGGTGTACATGGCGGCCGAGGTGCTGGTCTTCTGGGCCGCGGTGATCAGGTTGGTGGCGTCCGCCCCCAGGGGCAGGGCCGTGGTGCTGGTGATGGAGGTGAAGGAGGGGGCCATGAGCCCGCCCAGGGTGTTGTCGACGAGGCGGATGGAGCCGTCCGAGTTGAGCGAGGCGGTGACGTCACCGGCCGTGGTCTGGTACTGGGTCTCCAGCCAGTCGAGGAGGTTCTGCACCGTGGTCCCGGTGGTGCCCACGGTGAAGGTGGAATTAACGGCGTTGCCGTCCACGTCGGTCCCGCCGAAGGTCAGCTGGTCACCGGTGACAAAGGAATGCCGGCTGCTGTCGTAGACGTTGGTCAACGCCGTGGTGGTGTTGGCAATGGGGGTGGTGCCGTCCGAGGCGACCAACTTGCCACTGGACATGGACCACATCCCCGGCACCGAGCTGCCGGCGCCGAAGGGGTTGGCGCCGGTGGCCGAGGCGACGGAGAAACTGGTGATGTACATGCCCGAGCTGCCGCCTGAATTGTCGGTGAGCCGCAGACGGCCGTCGGCATCGATGGTGGCGGTGGCACCGAAGGCGGAGCCTACCTTATCCAGGAAATCACTTACCTTGGTGTTGGTATCCACCGTGTAGGTGAAACTCTTCTCCGTGCCGTCATGGTTGTAGCCGCTCAGAAAGAAGGTGTCGCCGTTGCTCATCACGTTGGCGCTCTGGTCGTAGACGCTCCCCCACAGGGTTTCCTTGGTGATGGCGTCGCTCATGCCCAGGGAGTCGTAGGCGCCCGCGTCGCTCACCAGGGTCTGGTACTGGGCGCTTTCGGTGCCGCCGTACCGGGCGCCGAAGTTGAGGGCGATCTGCTGGTTCTCGGTGGAGCCGGTGAAGTTGGCATCAAAGGAGTAGTACTTGTCGGTGGAGTCCAGGGTGAGACGGTTGTCGGGCTGGGAGATGTCCACGTTGCCGTCGGGCGGCACGTCCCAGGCGGAAATTTTCTGGATGTCGCCGGCGGTGGTGAAGTTGATGATGCCGTACTGGAGGGCGCCGGCGCCCTTGTGTTCCTCGTAATTGTAAGTCTCGTTGGGGGCGTAAACGGTCTGATCCCGGGTGGAACTCAGGTACCGCAGATCCTCCGACGGCTCACAGGTGACCAGATACTCCCACTCGTTGTCGTTGGTGGTGCGGTCGAAGTAAATGGTGATGTCGTGGCTCGCGCCCTTGGAGTCGTATACCTTGACGGCACTGGTGTACTCGTAGTTGGCGGCATCGATGGGATCGGTGGGATTGACCGCCGCGGCGTTGGTGCCGTTCCAGGCGTCGTAGAGGCGCTGGTCGTTGGTTTCGTTGGCCTTGCGGGAGTCGACGTTGACGATGACGTCGATGGAGTTGGTGGCCACCGGCGGGGTGCTCTTGCCCAGGTTGATGTCGCCGATGGTACCGCTCACCTCGCCGCTGGTGGCGTCGATGGTCCAGCCCTGCACATAGTAGCCCACCGGATTGACCAGATACCCTTGCTGGTCGAAACGGAACTCGCCGGCCCGCGAGTACATGTCCGCGGCGGCGTTGTCCGCGGCGCGCAGCATGAAGAAGCCCTGGCCGCCGATGGCCAGGTCGGTGGCCGAGGAGGTGCTCTCGAAGGAACCCTGGGCAAAGAGGCCGTCCACGGTGCTCAAGGTAACACCACGGCCCACCTGGGCCGTGCCGGCCGCGGTCGACACCGACTGCGAGAGCACGTCCTGGAAGGTGGCCCGGCTGGACTTGAAGGCGATGGTGTTGACGTTGGCAACGTTATCGCCGAGAACGCTCATCGCGTTGCCCATGGTGTTCAGACCACTGATACTCGCATAGAGGGAACTTGAAATAGCCATATTATGCCTCCTTCTCCCGTCGCTGTTCCGGCAACGGACTTAATTCTCCGTAAGGGTCACTTCACCGAGATCACATCGCCGACACTGGCGTTGATATAGTTCGCAATGGTCAGTTGGGCGCCGCCGGAGGAGAAATCGACCCCGGTGACATGGCCCGCGGTGTGGGTTTCCACGTCCATGGACTTGCCGGTGACGTCCAGGGCCTTGATCTTGTAGAAGTAAGCCCCGTTGTCCACCGTCGTGCCGTTGCCGTCCTTGCCGTCCCAGTCGAGGGAGTACTTGCCGGCCTTCAACGCGCCCATGTCGAGGGTGCGGACCAGATGGCCGGCGGCGTCGTAGATGTCCGCCGTGCAGGATTCGGCGGCGGCATTCAGGACAAAGTCGGGTTTGCAGACCTCACCGTCGGTGACCCCTATGCCGTTGCCCTTCACCGTTACCTCGTTGCCGATGAGGCTCAACAGCTGCAGGTTGTTCTGCGAGGTCTGGTAATCGAGCAGTTTTTCCATGTTGTCGCTCATCTTCATGGTGGCGTCCATGCTGCTGAACTGAGCGAGCTGGGAGGCCATCTGATAGCTGTCCATGGGCTTCAACGGATCCTGGTACTGCATCTGGGTGACAAAGAGGGTCATGAAGTCGTTCCGGTCCAGATTGCTCTTGCCCACCGTCTTCACGGTGTCGCTTTGCGCCTGAACCGAACTCATGTCACTGGTTATCCCTGAAACCGACATTTCCGTTCCTCCCGATCAGATAAGCAGGCTGATGCCGCCCTCGTGGCTCGCGCCGCGCAGGGGCCGGATGTACATGGTGTCGCCGGGCAGGTCGGCGAGGGTTTCCCGTCGGCCGCCGTCGCCCAGCCCCAGCTGCTGGCGGGCCTGTTCGAAAAACTGCCAGGCACTGCCGGGATCCTGTTGCTGCTGGCCCACCGAAACCTGGCAGCCGTTCAAGACAAAGCCCTGCTTGGCGAGATTGTCCTGAAACTGCTGCATGTTGCTCTCCAGGGTCTGCTTCACCCGGCTGTTTTCCATGGCGAAGTTGATGGAGACGTGGTTCTCGCGTACCATCATGTCCACCTTTACCTCGCCCAACTCCTTGGGGAAGAGACGCAGCACCAGATGGTGTTCGTCGTTTTTGAGTCCTCGGGTAACTTCGCCGGCGATCTGGTCGAAGGTCTGCTGGGCGAGCTGCGGCGGCAAGGGCGGCGGGGCCGCGTCACGGACCGGTGCCACCAGCTCGCTGCCGGTGTTGGTCATGGTCTGATGCTGGGCCGCGGCATTGGCCGCCCCCAACACCGCGTCGTGGGCCGCGCTGTCGACACCACCGGTCAGCTGCCCTGCCGAGCCGTCGGCCGAACCATCGCCCACCCCGGCGCCTTCCTTCCCGGCCGCCTTGGCCGCCTCGGCGGCCAACGTCTTCCGGGCCTCGACCCGGGCGGCCATTTTTTCCTCGGCAGCGGTCAACAGATCGCCGAGCGTCTGCCCAGGCTCACCCTCGGCCTGCTGGGACGCGCCGCTCTTGTCGGCGTCCGCGGCCTTGTTGACCCGCATGGTGGCGAGATCAACGCTCTTCACCACTTCCTGGTAGTTGGCCGCCACGGCGCCTTCCACCACCGGCTGCCATCCCACTCCCTTGCTGGCGAAACCGGCATCGGCGAGCACCTGATGGAGATCCTGGAGGAAGGCGTCCGGCTTTACCTGAGGCTGATTGTCCTGGACCTCGCCGATCGCCTGCCGCAACATCTCCTGGAGCCTGGCCAGGGAGAAGGGCGCCGGGGTGTCGCTCTGGCTGGCCGGCAGCAGGTTGTCGCGCAGCTGATCACTCACGCCGGCATCGGTGAGCAGATTGCGGAGCTGCTCGGTATCCCACTGCGACAGGGTCGTTGTCTGGCCGCTGTCGTCGACTTGCTTTAACGCCTGCAACAGGGCCGCGAGGTCGACCTTGCCGTCGCCGCCAACACTCTTGCTGGTGGCGTCGACCATCTGCTCCACCGGCACGCCGAGCTTGGAGAGAAGTGTTTCCACGGCCGGCAGGTCGGTTTCCGGCACGGTTATCTTCTGCCCCTGTTGCTGGAAGTGATTGGCCAGGGCGGCAAGGAAATCCTGCAGGCCGATGGTGCCGTCCTTTTTGCGACACTGGGCCAGCAGGGCTGAAAACGCTTTGGCATCCATGCCCGCATCGGCGGCGATTTTCTGCAGCACCCCGTTATCGGGAACATTGAGCGACCACTCGCCGGGTTTCGTTTCACCGTTCTTGGCCAGCTCCTGGAGTTTTTCGAGGAACTGCTGTAAAAGGGCGGCGACGTTCTGGGCGGCGCTGCTCTCGGCGTCGTCGTCCTTGGCGGACTTGGCATCCGTATTCTTATCGGAGGAGGCCGGCCGACTGCTCTGGCGCGACTTGGCGCCCAGCAGACTTTTCTTCTGGTTATCGGCACTCAGCTTGCGATCCATGTACTGGGAGAAGGACTCCTTGGCGCCGCTCCCGGCCTGACTTGCACTCCCCCCCTTGACAGTGGGCATGGCAGCCTTGCCGGGCACCATGTTCATCATCATCGCATCCACGAAAACTCCTCCTCTTGCGGGGATTGGACCTCTCTCCTCACTGCTCCTCCGGCGGCAACCGCGTGCCACCTGACTCCACCATAAGCAAAAGTGATGCCACAGGACGCCACCCACCGCTCCACCACTTCCCGGACGGGGCGCCGTCAAACCGAAACACAAACAAAATCAAGCAAATATACTGACTTTACAAAGAGCATTGCCCCCCGCCTCCCCTCCCCGGCAGGGCGCCGGAACAGCGAAGCTCGGCGCCAGAATAAGGGGTTGGCGGCCTGCCAGGCCGGCAAATTCGTACACCGTGCAAAAAATGCCCGGAAGCCGACGGGGAGGGGCGCCGGCGGCACCCCAAAAGGCGGCGGGGGTGGCCGGCCGGCGGCGGGAACGACAAGACGGGTGGGCAAGAATTGCCGCCGCCAGGGCGGCCTGCCCGGGGCAGCGGCGGAGACGCGGAGAAAGGGCAAAAAAAAAACGGCCGGCGCGGCGCTCGGGAAAGCGCCACGCCGGCCGACATCAGCCTGGTCCGGCAGGACGGGGAGTAAAGAACGGCGGGGAGGCTACTTGATCATGCTGCCCAGTTGCTGGCTGACCCGCACCGCCTTGTCCTGATCGAGTTTGGGAATGATCTTGGCGACCTGATCAACCTTCATGGCCCTGAGAATCCGGGTGACGGCGTCGTCGTCCATCTCGTTGAGGAGCGGTGCCAGCTTGGTGGCGCTCATGGCGCTGTAAACCTTGATGAGGTTCTTGAAATCCTTGTCAGCGACCTGTTGTAACGAGGCGACCCTGTTCTGAAGTTCCCGCTGAAGGGTAACCAGGCGGGCCAGCCTGGCGTCCACTTCCTTCTGGACGGCGGCAAGTTGTTCCTCCCGCCTGGCGAGTTCCTTTTCCTTGGCCGCAACGGCCTGTTCCCGTGCCTGCAGGGAAGCGGCATACTCGATCTCACCGGGCCCCACCCGTACCGGCTTCTGCTCGGCGGCAAGGAGCGGGGCGGAGAGCGTGGCCAGCCACAGCGCCGTCCACCCGGTCATCACCAGCCGGCCTGTCCGTTTCATCATCGTCTCCCCTCCCCTTATGGTCTTCTGTTCCGACGCCGTACCCTCTCCCTCGACCGGAATCGGACAGCAAATGTCGCTCTCGGCGGCAAGTCGCGGCGGGCATGCCCCCTTGTCAAATCTCTGCATGAAAACGGGCCGACCGAAAAACGACCGAGCGTATCGGCCCGCTAGAGGAGCAGATCGTCCCGGCCGAAGCGGAGGATCGCCTGCTCGTCGCTTTCGATCTGTTCCTTGCGCAGAAATTCATGGAGAAACTTCTGGTAATCCTTTTCACGGGCCTTTTCAATCACCTTTCGCGATTTGACCCGCTCCGTCAACTCCTGCCGCGCCTTTTCCACCTCCTGGCGCTGACTGACATTGGCGGCCACCTGCTCCTCGATGGCCCGTTCCTGGCGGCGGATCGCCTCCATGTAGAACGAGAAGAGCGCTCCGCGGAGGGGCCGTTTCTGCCGCTCCTGAAAGTCGGCGATGGTCCGCTCGCGTCTCTCCCGCAGGTCGAGCAACCGCTCCTCTCCCTCCACCAGAAGCTGGATCTGACGGCCCAGCTCGAGCTGCGCCTGCTCTTCGAGGTTGCGGCGGTAAGTCAGCAGAGTTTCCAGGCGAAAACGGTAGGCCATGGGACTCGAGGCAGTTAGATTTTACTGTGTATCGTCCCGATCGAGACGGCGGGACGACGGCCCTGGCCCTGTCGGGGCTTACGAGAAGAGGCCCGCCAGGGCCTTGGTGCTCTCGTCGAGCGAAACCTTTTCATCCACCGCCTGCCGGAGGTAACCGTTGAGCCGGTCGATCATCTGGATGGCGTTGTCGATCTTGGGGTTGCTCCCCTTGGCATAGGCCCCGATGTTGATCAGATCCTCGGAGCGGCGGTAAGTGGCCAGGGTTTCGAGAAAACGGCGCGCCCGGCCCATGTGCTCGCGGTTCATGACGTCGGACATGCAGCGGCTCACGCTGCCGAGGATCTCGATGGACGGGTAGTGGCCCTGGCTCGCCAGCTCCCGGGTGAGGACGATGTGGCCGTCGACGATGGAGCGGACCGCGTCGGCAATGGGCTCGTTCATGTCGTCGCCCTCCACCAGGACGGTGTAGATGCCGGTGATACTGCCCTTGGCCTCGCAGGTACCGGCCCGTTCGAGCAGCTTGGGGAGCTGGGAGAAAACCGAGGGGGTGTAGCCGCGCGAGGTGGGAGGCTCGCCGATGGAGAGCCCCACTTCACGGCTCGCCATGGCGTAACGGGTCACCGAGTCCATCATCAGGATGACGTCGCGCTGGTTGTCGCGGAAAAACTCGGCGATGGACATGGCCAGATACGCCCCGCGCATGCGCACCAGGGGCGGCTGGTCCGAGGTGGCCACCACCACCACCGAGCGGGCGAGCCCCTTGGGGCCGAGGTCGCGCTCGATGAAGTCCTTGAGTTCGCGACCCCGCTCGCCGACAAGGGCGATGACGCTGATATCCGCCGCCGTGTGACGGGCGATCATCCCCATCAGGGTACTCTTGCCCACTCCGGAACCGGCCATGATGCCGATCCGCTGCCCCTTGCCCAGGGTCAGCAGGCCGTTGATGGCCCGCACGCCAACGTCCACCGGTTCGAGGATCCGCTCGCGCTCCATGGGGTTGAGAGGATCGGCGTAGAGGGGATAGAATGCCTCGGCCTCCAGCGGCCCCTTGCCGTCCATGGGCCGCCCCAGTCCGTCGATGACCCGCCCGAGCAGGCTGTTGGCCACCGGCACCACGGCGTGCCCCTCCTTCAGGCGGATGGTACTGCCCGGCTCGATGCCGCGCATCTCGCCAAGCGGCATGAGGAGCACCCGCCCCTCGCGGAAGCCGACCACCTCGGCGGGCACCCGGTTCTGCCCCTTGAAGACGTCGATCTCGCAAATGCTTCCCACCGGAATGGCGGGCCCCAGGCTCTCCACCACCATGCCGATGACCTGGCTCACCCGGCCCCGGGTGGAGATCAGCGAAACATCGCGGGCAGCTTTGATGCAACGGGAAAGGTCCATGGCTCAAGGTCCGGCAGGAATTGGCAACTCTGGGCTCGCCCCTGGCGGCCCGGCCCTCGGCCGCCAGGCCGCCCAAGGCAGGGGGAGATGACCGCCCGCAGGGGAACGGTGGTTCAGGTGGCGGGCGGCGCGCCCTCTTCTTCGACGAGCGAGGTCCGAAATGCCTGCTCCACGGCCTCGTAGAGCTTGTCGCGGCCGTGCTCCAAGGTGGCGTCCACATCGCCGAAATCAGTTTCCAGAAAACACCCCCCCTCGGCAATACCGCCGTCCTCCATGAGTTCGATGCGGTTCTTGCCCTCGAGCAGGGCGGGGTTCTCAAGGCTCGCTTCCTTGATGCGGTTGAAATCGTTGGGATGGAGATGCACCTTGACCACCGACTTGTCCACCACAAAGGCCATGGCCCGACGCAGGCATGCCTGGATGACCCGGGGGTTCAACGACACCTCGTGCTGAACGAGGCGGTCGGTCATGGTGGTGACCAGCGCGAGCAGTTCCTCTTCGTAGTGGCTGTTGCGTTTGTGGAGGTTGCCCTCCACCTCGGTCATCAGGGCGCCGAAACGCCGGGCCGCCTCGTCGAACTTCTGCTGGCCGGCGGCAAGCCCCTCGGCCTCGCCCTTGGCAAAGCCCTTGTCGTGCGCCTCCGCCTCGATGCGGACCGCATTCTCCCGGGCCAAACGGAGAATCTCCTCGCCCTGGCGCTTGATCTCCTCCTCGCGCTCCCGCAGCTTCTGGAAGGGATCGTCGACGGCGGGCGCCTCGACGTCGCCCCCCTTTTCCGCCTCTTCCCAGAGGGAGACGAAGGAGAGGAAGCCCTCCTCGGAAGGAGGCTTGCCGCCCGTTTTCTCCTTGCCCGCCGCCCGATGGCCGTGGGGGGGGATTCTGACGATATCAGACATACTCGTCCTCGCCGCCGCCCTGCATGAGCTGGATCTTGCCTTCCTGCTCCAACCGCTTGGCGATCTTGAGGATGGCCTGCTGGGACGCTTCCACGTCCTTGACCCGCACCGGCCCCATGATCTCCATGTCCTCTTGCAACATCTCCACCGCGCGGGAGGACATGTTCTTGAAGACCTTTCCCTTGAGCGACTCGGAGGCGGTGCGCAGGGCGAGCTTGAGGTCGTCGGTGCTCACCTCCTTCAGGATTGCCATGATGCCGCGGTCGTCGACACCGTTGAGATCCTCGAAGACGAACATCAACCGCCGGATCTCGTCGGCCAGGTTCTCCCGCTGCTCCTCAACCCCTTCGAGCACCATGGCTTCGAGAGCCCGGTCGGCGTTGTTGAGGATCTCGGCCACCGATTCGACCCCGCCCAGCCGCTGCCCCTCCATGCCCTCCACGGACAACAACTCGTCCTGGAGCACCCGGTCGACGTCCACCAGAATCTCCGGACTCACCTTGTCAAGCTCGGCCATGCGCATCACCACCTCCACCTGCACCTCCTCCTTGAGTTCGGCGAGGACCGCAGCGGCCTGAGCCGGGTCAAGCACCGCCATCACCAAGGCGATGGTCTGGGGATGCTCGTTGCGCAGGAAGTTGGTCAAGACCTTGGGTTCGAGCTTGCGCGCCTTCTGGAAAAGGGTGAGCTTCCAGTCGGAACGGATCTCTTCGAGGATGGCCGATGCCTTGTCGGTATTCAGCGCCCTTTTCAGAGCCTGCTCCAGCAGGTCGTTGCCCGACAGGTAGAGGTCGTCGCTGCCGGCATCGGACTTGAACTCGTTGAGCAGAGCGGCCATGTCATCCTTGTCGACATGGTCGATCTTGGCCATCTGCCGGCCCACCAGCTTGATCTCGTCTTCCTCAAGCCGCTTGAAGACCTGGGCGGTGAAATCCTCCCCCAGGGTAAGCATGAAGATGGCGGCCTTTTCCGGGCCAGTGAGATTGGAGGCGGAACCTTCTTTTTTCTTGGCCATATGCTAGATCTCTTCCCGTAGCCAGCGTCTTACCAGATCGGCGGCGCGCGCCGGGTCGCTCTGCGCCAGCCGGAAAATCTTCTCTTGATCGGAAAGCCCCCGCGGCAACAGCGACAGGTCCTCCTCCTCGGCGACGGCCAGTGCCTGGGCCGAACGCTCCGCGGATTCGGCGGCCCGCTGCGCCTCCATCTGCTTGACGGTGAGCAGCCGGAAGAAGGGCCGCACCACGAAGAGGAGGAAGGCGACGGCGATGAGCAGGTAGATCAGCGGCATGGCCAGCCGTTCCACCAGTTCGCGCCACTTCTCCATGGTGTCGGGCTTGGGCTCGGGCACGTTGGAGAGGGCAAAGGAGGTATTGACCACGTCCACCTGATCGCCGCGCTCCTCGTTGAAACCGATGGCGTTCTTGACGATTTTCTCGAAGCGCTGCATCTCATCGGCGCTGCGGGGCTGGTACTCCATGGTGGAGGCGCCATTCTTGTCAACGGCCTTCTTGTAGGTGCCGTCCACCATCACCGCCACCGACAGCCGCTTGATGGCGCCGGTGGTTCCCTGCACCTGCTTGGTCACCCGGCTGATCTCGTAGTTGCGGGTAACGTTGTTGCGCTTGAAGGAGTTGTCGCCCGACTTGGACTCGCCGCTTTCGGCGAAGGACGCAAGGTCGCCCTTGACCCCTGGAATCCCCTCGGACTGGGCACCGGCCCGCATGTCCTCCTCGTTGAGCATCTGTTCGCTGCGGACCACCTGGCTCTCCGGGTCGTAGCTCTCTTCCGTGACGTTGACCCGGTTGAAGTCGAGTTCGGCGGTGACCCGGGCCTTGACGTGATCGACCCCCACCGCCTCTTCGAGCATCGACTCCACCTTCTTGCGGAGGGTGTTTTCGATCTTGGTCTGGTACTCGAGCTGGGTGGCGGAGAGCAGGGAGGTTTCGTCGCCCTCCTTGCGGTAGAGGAGGCGACCGGCGGTGTCCACCACGGTGATGTTGTCAGCGGTGAGCCCCGGCACGGCGGTGGCCACCAGATGGACGATGCTCTGCACCTGATTGGGGGCGAGGGTGGCCCCCGTCCGCAGCCGCAGGCTCACCGAAGCGGTGGTGGGCTTTTCGTCCTCGATGAACACCGATTCCTTGGGGGTGGCGATGTGGACCCGAGCCTCCTCCACCTGATCGAACTCGCGGATGGTTCTGGCGAGTTCGCCCTGCAGCGCCCGCTGGTAGTTGAGGCGCTGGACGAAATCCGTGGTGCCGAGGCTCGTCTTGTCAAAGATCTCGAAACCGACGCCGCCGCCCCGGGGCAGTCCCTCGCCGGCCAGGTTGAGCCGGACCTCGTAGACCTGCTCGGACGGCACCAGGATCACCGTGCCCTCACCACCCAGTTTGTAGGGAATCCGCTGTTCCTTGAGACGGTTGACCACCTCGCCGGCGTCCTGCTGGTTCAGGCCGCTGAAGAGCACCTTGTAGTCGCCGCTCTTGTCGCCGCCCATAAAGACGAGACTCAACAGACCACCCAGCACGGCCACCACCAGCACCCCGGCGATAACCTTCTGGGTGGTACCGAGCCCCTTGAAGACCCCCAGGATCTGGTCCAACATCTCTTTGGCCGTTGCCATCCCCTCACCTTCCCTGCGTTGCCGGGCGTGGAGCACCCGCCCACAAGGCAATTCTCAAAAAATCCTTACAGCTGCAACCGCATGACCTCTTTGTAAGCATCAATGGCCTTGCCCTGCACCTTGGTGGCCAGCCGGAACGAGATATCGGCCTTCTCAAGGGCGATCATGGTTTCGTGAATATTGGCGTGCTGGCCGCTGGCGAGTCCCGCGGCCATGGCGTCCGCATCCACCAGGCTCTTGTTCACCGAGCCGATGGCCTGCTGCAAAACCTCGCCGAACCCGCCGACTGGGTTCTCCTTGCCGGTCTTGGCCGGCTGCGACCCGGCCAGGCCGGTGTTGGTCGTTCCCTGAATGATGGTATTCATCGCGTCATCTCCTCTCCCTCAAGAAGGCCCCGGGCCTTGCGGTTAGATATCCAGGGCCTTGAGGGCCATGCTCTTGGCGGCGTCAAGGGCGGTAACGTTGGCCTCGTACGCCCGCCGTGCGTTCATCATGTCCACGGTCTGCTCGACCACGTTGACGTTGGGCAGCTTGACGATACCGTTGGCGTCGGCATCGGGGTTGGAGGGATCGTACACCTCCCGAAACGGTGTCTTGTCCTCCACCACCCGGGCCACCTCGACCTGGCGCAGCCGGCTGTTGCTCGCCTCAAGCGAGTCCTGGAAAGAGGAAGTCGACAGCGGCGTGGCGGCAAAAATTACCGATTTCGCCCGGTAAGGTCCACCCTCAACGGTGCGGGTGGTGTTGGCGTTGGCCAGATTCATGGCGGTGATGTTGAGACGGGTGCGCTCGGCCTTGAGGGCGGAGCCGCTGATCTGCATTGCCGACAGGACGTCCATGTTTATTTACCTCCCTCGTCGATGGCGTAGCGCAACAGGCCGATCTCCTTGGTCATGATCTTGGTGTCCACCTGATACATCAGCTGGTTCTGGGAGAGTTTGACCATCTCCTCGTCCAGATCCACCGGCCGGTCCTCGGCGCTGAATGCGCTCGCCTTGCTCACCTCCACCGGATCGACGGAGAGATGGCGGGGATTGGTGCGCCGCAGATCTCCCTGGCCGGTTGCCAGCCCCTCCATCACCTTGGCAAAGGAAAAGTCCTGCATCTTATAGCCCGGGGTTTCCATGTTGGCGATGTTGGACTGAATCAGCCCCTGGCGTTCCATGCGCAGGTCCATGGCCTTGGCGGTGGTGGCCAGTGTTCCTCCAAACAGTTTGTTGACAAGCATTGCCTTCCTCCTGGTTCGGGTTCAACGAATTCCCTGCCCAGGAACAAAAGCATTTTTTATGCCAGCGCGAGAAGGACGCCCGTAAAAACCTGCACTCCCGGGGCCGGCAAGGCGGCGGCAGCAGCGGCTGTCCTCTCTTCTAACTCTTTAATATAAAAAGCGGTTGCCGACAAGTCCAAGTCACGGCCAACACCTCAAGGAAGGAGCCCTTGCTCGCGGTATTCCTGCAGTTTGTTGCGCAGGGTTCGCACGCTGATCCCCAGCATCTTGGCGGCGTGGGTCCGATTATCGTCAGTTTTCTGAAGGGCCTGTAGGATCATCTGACGCTCCACGTCCTTCAAGCTCCGCATCTCGCCGTTGGCCTCCAGCAGCCCGGCGTCGCCGGCGGGCCCGGGGACACTCCCGGCGGCGGCCCCCGACGGCACGGGAGCTGCCGCCGGCGGCAGGGCTTCGGCCGGGGCGGGCATCTCGGCGTCCTCCCAGAAATCCCAGGGCTCGAGTTCTTCGCCCGCCGACAGCAGTACCGCCCGCTCCACCAGATTCTCCATCTCGCGGACGTTGCCGGGCCAGCCGCTCCCCAGGAAACGGGCCAGGGATGCCTGGGAGAGCTTCTTGACCGGCTTGCCGTAGCGCTCGGAGTAGCGGGCGATAAAAAACTCGGCCAGGAGCGGAATGTCGCCGGGCCGCTCCCTTAAGGGCGGCAGCTTCAGCGGGATGACGTTGAGGCGGTAGTAGAGATCCCGGCGGAAGGTGCCCTCGTTCACCGCCACGTGGAGGTCGCGGTTGGTGGTGGCGAGCACGTGCACGTCCACCTTGACCGGCGCCTTGCCGCCCAGGCGGTCCACCTCCTCTTCCTGGAGAACCCGCAAGAGCTTGGCCTGAAGATGGAGGGGAACCTCGCCGATCTCGTCGAGCAGCAGGGTGCCGCCGTCGGCCAGCTCGAACTTGCCCTTCTTGGTGACGATGGCGCCGGTGAAGGCCCCTTTTTCATGGCCGAA
>DHYV01000040.1:0-12273 GCA_002414225.1 Desulfobulbaceae bacterium UBA5121
CGTTACACCAGATTCATTAATAAGAGAAAAAAACGGATGGGGCATCTGTTTCAGGGGCGTTATAAGGCTTTTCTGGTGGATGCCGATACCTATCTTCTTGAGCTTGTCCGGTATATTCACAACAATCCTCTTCGGGCCAAGATGGCGAAGGATGCTGACACGTATCCATGGACCAGCCACCGGGTCTACTCTGGCGCGGAAGAGTTGCCATGGCTCACCACTGAATTGGTGCTGGGGCAATTCAGTGGTGAGCATGCATCTGCGCGGAAATTTTATCGGGAGTTTGTTGGCAACGGTGCCGCGGAAGGTCATCGGTCTGACTTTTACGGTGGAGAGGCAGACCGACGAGTGATAGGGGATGATTCCTTTATTGATGCTGTGCTTGGCCGGTCGGACATAGCGAAGCCGCCGTCGCTGCAAGCAGTTACGGAAAAGGTATGCCGGAACTATGGGGTGACGCTTCAGGATTTACGAGGGCAAGGCCGGTCGAGGAAGATGGCAGAGGTGCGGGGTATTATCTGCTGGCTCGCTCAACGATTTGAAGCGGCCTCTGTCGGTGAGGTTGCTGCTCTCTTTGGACGGGATCTGTCCACGATGAGCAGATCCTCTGGAAACATTGACAAAAAGATGAGAATGTCGGCCGAGTATGGTGGGAAAATTAAGAAAATTTTAGGGCGCCTTGGTTAAATGCAATAACGCAAGCCTGACCCCCTTTTGCACGAGGGCAAGGCCGGTCGAGGAAGATGGCAGAGGTGCGGGGTATTATCTGCTGGCTTGCTCAACGATTTGAAGCGGCCTCTGTCGGTGAGGTTGCTGCTCTCTTTGGACGGGATCTGTCCACGATGAGCAGATCCTCTGGAAACATTGACAAGAAGATGAGAATGTCGGCCGAGTATGGTGGGAAAATTAAGAAAATTTTAGGGCGTCTTGGTTAAATGCAATAACGCAAGCCTGACCCCCTTTTGCTCTGACCCCCTTTTGCTTTTGCGATAAGACTATCACGAAACTGCTCTCCTTGCCCAATGAGGTCGGTTGAAAAAAGTGGACACCAAAACGCCGATTCTTTTACTCAGAAATCGGAGATGTCTGCATGTTCTGTATGTAAGGAAGTTCAGGCAGGAGGTGCGGGAGGAACGGTTACTTGCCCCCGTCGGAGTTGTCAGTCTTGCCGCCGTTGCCGGGCAGGATAGGGGAAAGGATGTTGAAGGGCAGCAGGAGGGTGTCCTTGACCACGTTGAGGAGCCCTTCGCCGATGGCCGAGGGCGGAAGGAGGGTGACGGTGGGATTTTTGATGGGCCCCTTGACCCCCACCGGGATGGTGATCAGGGTGCCGTTCTTGCCGCCGATGGCCCGGCCGATGATCGGCACCATGCTGATAATGGCGTCCAGGGTCTTGAAGGGGGCGATGAGCACGGTGAGGTCGGCGTCGTAGGTGGCGAGGTCGAGTTTCCCCCTGGCGAACAGATTGAGTCCTTCGCCCTTGATCACCGCCTTGCGGATTACCAGTTGGTTATCCTTGATGTCGGCCTGCAGGTCGAGCAGCGAATAGGGGAAGCCCTTTTTTTCCATGTCCGCCGCCTTGTAGGTGGCGAAGAGGTCGGTGAGGTTGACGACGCTGAAGATCTTGGAAAGCAGGGTCATCCGCAGGATGCGACCGTTGTCGGAACGAACGGCAACCTTGCCGCGCCGCCAATGGCCCGGTAGGCCGTGCAGGTCGGCATCAAAGGTAAAGTCGCCCTCCACCACGTCCTGATTGATGCCAAGACAGGGCAGCACTTCCTGAAACCGGGGCAGCGGGGCACAGGCGGAAGCCACCGTGAAGTGGGAGTCGCCCAGGGTGGGGGCGGAGTACCAGACCCCCTTGGCTTCCAGGCAGCAGAGCTTGGCGGTGGTGATGTCGATGGCGGTCTGCCCGCCGGGCAGCAGGGTGAGATGGCCTCGGGTGGGACTCCAGGTAAATATATGGCCTGGAGGGGTGCCATCGGCGCCCTTGCCGTTGCTCACATACTGGGCGAGATCGAAGTCGAGGCCGCCGGTAAGCGTCCAGCCGCCGCCAGCCTTGTGTCTGGGGCCGGTGAGGAGCTTTTTCAGGCTGTCCAGGTCGCCGAGGAAGTTGTCCACGGTATGCTGGGAAATCGACGGCGAAGTCAGGGCTCCGTCCATCTTGAGCCCCTGCTTGGCGGACCGCAGCGTGCCGGTGAGGGAAAGCGACTCGCCGTTTTCAAAGTTGATTTTGAGGGCGTTGATGTCCACCTGATCACCCTTGCCATGCAGCTGCATGGTGTTGATGGTGAGGTAGGCGGTTTTGAGCCCCCAGAACCAGCGCAGCCTGTCCACCCGCAGCCGGCCGGTGGTGCGGGCCTTGGCGGTCTTGTTCGGCACGGTGATGGTGAAGTCACCTGTCACCTCGCCGGTAAGCAGATCCCGCTCCACCAGCAGGGCGTCGGCGGTTTCGGCACTGAGTGAACCCTGCCAGCGGAAAGTGAAGCTTTCCGGGGTGTTGTCCAAGAGGTCGAGGGAGAGGTGCCCCTGTTCGGCGCGGCCCAAAAAGTCGACCTGCAGGGCGAGCGGGTCGGTGCCGGTGGACCGGGCCTTGAGATGCAGGCGGGGCGCCTTCCGGCCGCCGGCCCCGGCAATGATGGTGCCGTCCACCGTGGTCGAGGTCGGTCCCCAGGTAAGGCGCAATTCGTCCAGGGTTGCCGGGGTGCGCGGCAACAGCGAGGGCGGCACCCACCCCTTGCTCTTCAGCCAGTCGGTGGCGTCGTGGCCCACCGTGCCGGAGAAGAGCGCCGTGCCGGACCACTGGTGGAGGAGATGGTGCTGGAAGGTGCCGCGCAGCGCCAGAAGCTTGCCGAGAAAGATGTTGCGGCTGTTGCTGAGTTCGAAGCCCGTATCGGTGAGCACGCCGTCGGCCGAGGCGGTGGTCACCGCGGTGGGCAGAAGCGGGCTGCGCCAGGTGACCCCGTCGGCGTGGAGGAGCAGCCGGTACTGCCATGTTTCCGGAGAGAGAAAGGGGCCGGTCAGGCGGGAGTCGGGCTTGATGGTAATGGGGCCGTCGATGTCGCCGAGCACCGGGGTGATGAGTGCCTTTACCTTGGGATAGGAGGCGAGAGCCGCGTAAATGGGGTGGCTCATGAGGCGTGCCGCCAGTTTGTCGACGGTGAGAAATGCCTTTTCCTTGCCGTCCCCTTCCGCCCAGGTCACACTGCCGGCGCTGTCCTGGATCCGCTGCGGCCCCACCGTGGCCCTGATGCCGTGCCAGCGCACGAAATGGTCGGCGTCGATGTCGAGGCCGCCGCCTTGTACCGCCACCGGCCAAGGCAGCCGGTTGTAAGTAAAGGTGCCATCAATGGCGTCCACCCGTACC
Source organism: Desulfobulbaceae bacterium UBA5121 (assembly GCA_002414225.1). GTDB lineage: Bacteria > Desulfobacterota > Desulfobulbia > Desulfobulbales > UBA5123 > UBA5123. Next base: position 3,368 of record DHYV01000040.1, read on the forward strand.
CCTACCGCGATCTTGTTGAGGTTGTCGCCCAGGTGCAGATGGCCACGCGCTCTGCCACGGACACCGCTGAAGCGGGCCAGTTCCTGTTGAAAACCCTCGTGATGCACCTCCTTGGCGAGTACTGGGGGCAGGTCGGCAAGATCGGCGTCGATGTCGAGATCGAGCTGGAAGCCGAAGTTGTCCTGCGCCAGCCCCACCAGAAACGAGCCGTTATTGCCGACGCTGTTGCCGAGTTTGGCCGAGAGGCCGCTGCCGGTGATATCGCCGTTGGCGATGCGGATGGGCCCCGAGGCGTTGCTGAGGTCGAGATCGGCGTAAGGGACGTGGATGGCGGCCTGGATCACGTCGGCGGTGATGGTCATCTTGCTGATCTCTTCGAGATCGGCGAGTGGCCCGTCGAAGCGGAAGGAGCCGCTCCGGGCCCTGCCGCTCCGGACGATGTCGCAGACCTCGGCGGTGATCTGGTCTTTCGGCAACAGGGTGAGCAGCGTGCTGCGGATGGCGGTGAGGTCGAGGTCGGTGGCGGCCAGATCGATATGCCAGACAGGCGGGGCCGCAGGGTCGGCCGGTGCGGTGGCGCGACTCACCTCGCCGTGCAGGGTGAAGCCGGGGTTTTTGAGCTCAAGCTTGTTCACCGCCAGTCGCAGCCGGTTGTCCTTCTTGCTGATCGCAACGTCGCCGTAGCCGCAGCTGATGGCGACCTTTCGGCCCTGGGGCTCATAGAGCAGGCAGGGCAGATCGCCCACCAGTCTGCCTGAGAATTCCGCAAGGCCAGTTCCCTTGATGCCGCCGCTCAAGTTCACCACCGAGTCGAGGGGCACGATGTTGCCGTTGTTGAGCGCCGCCCCCCTGTCAGAGTGGAGAGCGAGTCCCTGGCAGTCGCTGACGAAGTCGTAGCGATGGGTGGCGGGCTCGAACCAGCCGTCGAGATAGAAATCTTTGAGTCGTTTGGCCGAGGCGTGCAATTTGATGCCGATTCGACGCGCCGTCAGGGTCAGGGTGGCCTTGGGAACGGTGAATTCGAGGGGCGGCAGGTGGGCCTGGCGGTCCGGTATCGCCATGGCGCTGGTGGTCACCTCGCCGTCGCGCACCACCAGGGTGAGCCGGGGGAGGACGTCGGCCAAGTTGTTGTCGTCGGGCAGGGTGGGGACGAAGGACTCCTTGAGGTGCAGCCGTGGCCGTTTGAGCACCAGGGTGCCCGGCTCGATGCGGCCCCCGAAGAAGAGGGCCGGCCAGTCGGGATAGAGGAGGGCTACCGGGATGGTGAGATCGAGCTGGTCGTTTTGGATTCTGGCGTCGTTGGCCTCGAGGTGGGGCAGCGGCAGCCAGCGCCAGCGCAGGGTGCCGACGGTGACCTCTCCTTCCAGAGCGCTTTGCAGCTGGTCGGCGATGCCGGCCCGGATGCCTTCGAGGCGCAGCAGTTGCGGGGTGAGAGCGGCGAAAAAGGAGCAGACCGCCAACACCAGCAACAGGATGAGAAACGCTTTCTTGGCGGTTTTCCGCATGGGGTGTGTGAGCAACAGGGGGGATGGAATTGGTCGGCGTTCTCCCCCACCTCGGCAGGGAGAAAACCGTTTTTCATCTTACTCCCCTGCTCACGCCGGGGCCAGTGAAAACGACTTCAGGTGAGCAGATCGTCTTCTTCGGGGCGGTGGCGGCGTTTGAGTTTTTTCGGCTTCCAGCGGCCGAAGGCGAGGGCCAGGGCCGCCACCAGGCAGATCAGCATCCAGCCCACCCCGAAGAGGATGAGCTGGTCGGTGGGGTAGCCGCCGTAGTTCTTGTCCAGGTCGCCGCTGAGCGACAGATAGAGGAGGAAGAGCAGCATGAGCGGCGTGGTGTAGCGGATCAGCCAGTCCCAGAGGCGCGGGACGGCCGACCCCTGGCGGTTGATGTGATGGCGGAGCACGCTGGCCTTGAGAATCCAGCCTGCCAGCACGCACTCGAGGAGTCCGCCGGCCACCAGTCCGTAGTTGGTGATGAAGTGGTCGGTGATGTCGAGCAGGTAGAGTCCGGCGCGGCTGGTGAAGATCAGGCTGCCCAGGAAGCCGGCGATGCAAAGCACGGTGACCACCCGGCGGCGTGACCAGTCGAACTTGTCGGTGACGGAGCAGGCAAATGCCTCGACCAGGGAAACGCCCGAAGTGAGTCCGGCGATGACCAGCATCAGGAAGAAGAGGATGCCGAAGAGCGAGTTCATCCTCGGCAGCAAGGAGATGGCCTTGGGATAGACCACGAAGGCGAGCTGCGGGCCGCCCTTGATGGCGGCCTCGAAGGCAACCCCCTGGCTGTGGGCCATGAAGCCGACGATGCCGAAGACGGCAAAGCCGGCGGTAAAGGAGTAGAGACAGTTGACCACACTGGTGATCAGCGCGTTCTTGGCGATGTCGCTCCTCTCCGGCAGGTAGCTCGCGTAGGTGATCATGATCCCGAAGCCCAGCGACAGGGTAAAGAAGATCTGGCCGAAGGCCGCGGCCCAGACTTCACCTGCCGCCTTGCGGGTGGCGGCGTCGGCGGCAAAGAGGTTGATCTTGTTCCAGTCGGCGTGCAGGTAGTGGTTGACGATGGCGTCGCGGGCGCCGTCAAGCGACACCGACCAGAGGACGATGACGATGGTGATCAGAAAGAGCACCGGCATGAAGATGAGACTCGCCTTTTCGATGCCGTGACGGATGTCGCGGAAACAGACCAGCCAGCAGAGAACCCAGACCGCCAGGGTGGAGAAGACGATGGGGATCCTTAAGCCCCCCAGGTGGGTGGCGGAGTCGGAGAGTTGCAGGAAGTTCGAGAAGAAAAATGCCTGGGTGTCGGTACCCCAGGCGAGGCTGAAGGAGTAGAAGAGGTAGTTGATGCACCAGCCGATGACCACTGCGTAGTAGAGCATGATGCCGAACATGGCCACCACCGGCATCCACCAGCCCAGCCACTCGAAGCGGCTGTCCACCCGGGCGAAGGTGAGCGGCGAAGAGCCCTTTTCCCGGTGGCCCAGGCCGTACTCCAGCAGCATGATCGGCAGGCCGGCCACCAGCAGGGCGATCAGGTAGGGAATCAAGAAGGCGCCGCCACCGTACTGGTGTGCCATATAGCTGAAACGCCAAACATTGCCGAGACCGATGGCCGATCCGATGGCGGCCAGCAGGAAGCCGAGGTTGGACTTCCAGCTGCTTCGAGTGTTGGGCATGGTGGATCCTCGCGTGGGAAGTGAGTGGTCGGCGCGGAACGAAGTACTGAATTCGTTCGTATTCATGCGGATTCCCGATAATAGCATAACACCGACTACCGACAAGGGGCTTTGTCGGTGGTCGGGGACTTTTTCGCTTTTCGGCAAGATCTCTTGTGGCTCAAGCGGCGGAATGGTAGAATGGCCGGACCTGTCTGTCTGATCTTGACAACCAGAACCCCAGAAAACAACGCGAAACCAATGAAAAAGATTCGAGTCGGCGTGATCGGCGTGGGCTATCTCGGCAAATTCCACGCTCAGAAGTATGCGGCCATGGACGACGTGGAGCTCGTCGGGGTGGTGGACGTGGACCCGGCCATCGCCGCCCGGGTCGCCGCCACCTGCAACACCCAGCCCTTTACCGACTTTCGCCAACTCCTCGACCGGGTGGAGGCGGTGAGCGTGGTGGTGCCCACCAGCCGCCATCATGAAGTGGCCTCCGTCTTTCTCGACCGGGGCATCCATGTGCTTATCGAAAAGCCGATGACATCGAGCCTTGCCGAGGCCGACGACCTGATCAGTCGGGCCGATGCCCATGACTGCATCCTCCAGGTGGGGCTTCTCGAGCGTTTCAACCCGGCGGTGGTGGCCATGCGCGAGCACCTCACCACCCCGTTGTTCATCGAATCGCACCGCATCCATTCCTTCAAGAGCCGCGGCATCGACGTGGACGTGGTCCTCGACCTGATGATCCACGACATTGACATCATCCTGAGCATCGTCCCCTCGGAGCTTGCCACCATCCACACCGTCGGGGTGCCGGTGGTGACCGCTTCCACCGACATCGCCAACGCCCGCCTGATCTTCGAGAACGGCTGCACCGCCAACGTCACGGTGAGCCGGATCTCCAAGGAAAACATCCGCCGGATGCGCATCTTTCAGCCCCGCTCCTACCTGTCGGTGGACTATGCCAGGAAGGAGATCATGGTTATCCGGCAGCAGCCGGGGCTCGCCGAGAACGGCCTGCCCGAGGAGGATCTCCAGAAGTACTCCTTTGCCGATCAGGACGCGCTTGAGAGCGAACTGCGGGATTTCGTCGCCAACGTCCGCAACCACTCCACACCGTTGGTTTCGGGCCGCGCCGGTCGCCGCGCTTTGGAGGTGGCGATGCGGATCATGAGCCAGAACCGCGAGCACCTGGAGCGGTTCAAGGGCCTCCTGAAGGGATAACCGGATGGCGCGGTGAGCCGTTGGCTGTCAGCGGCACCACCTGACGCCGGACGGTCCTGCCAATCGCCAATCGCTGACCGCTCTCCCCGCCAACCCCCGCAACCGTTTCCCTGGCGATCGAGGGCCGTTTCTGTTTTCTTCCCCCTTTTTTGCGTATCGTTCATGGCCGAACCCGAGATCATGATCGTTGCCGGCGAGGCGTCCGGCGACCTGCACGGCGCCAATCTGGTCAAGGCCCTGCGCGGCCTGATGCCGGGTCTGGCGGTGTGCGGCATGGGCGGCGAGGCCATGCGCGACCAGGGGGTGGAAATCCTCTACGACGCGGCCCGCATGGCGGTGGTGGGGGTGGTGGAGGTGTTGAGCCACTTCGGCGACATCCGGGCGGCTCAGCGCACCCTGCTCGGCCGGCTCCGTACCGCGCCCCCGGATTTGCTCATCCTCATCGACTACCCCGGTTTCAATCTCTGGCTTGCCAAGCGGGCCAAGCGGCTCGGCATCCCCATTCTCTACTACATCAGTCCCCAGGTCTGGGCCTGGCACGAGAGCCGGGTGAAGACCATCCGCCGGCTGGTGGACCGCGTGGCGGTGATTCTGCCCTTTGAGGAGGCATTCTACCGCGAACGCGGGGTGACGGTGGACTTCGTCGGCCATCCGCTGCTCGACTCGGTGACAAGCCGCGAGCCGCGGGCCGAATTTCTGGCCCGCCACGGCATCGACCCCGGCGCCACGGTGGTGGGGCTCCTTCCCGGCAGCCGCAGAAAGGAGCTTGCCGGCCTGCTCCCCGACTTTCTTGCCGCCGCCGGACGGCTTGCCAGCCGGCATAAAAACCTCGTCTTCCTTCTCCCCCTGGCTCCGGGGCTTGCGCACGCCGATCTCGACGTCCACGGCCTCGGCGAGGCGCGGGTTCCGGTCACCGTGGTGCGGGGCGACCGCTACGAGCTGATGGCCGCCTGCGACGCGGTGCTTGCCGCCTCGGGCACCGTCACTCTGGAGCTTGCCATCCTCGGCGTGCCCCTGGTGGCGGCCTACCGCATCGCCCCCTTCACCTACTGGCTGGGGCGGAAGCTGGTCAAGGTCAGGTACATGACCCTGGTCAATCTGGTGGTGGACCGGCTGGTGGTGCCGGAACTCCTCCAGGATCAGGTCACCCCCGACGCCCTGGCCGACGCCATTACGCCGCTCCTCTTCGACGCCACGGCCCGGGCGGCCATGCTGGCGGGATTTGCCGAACTGCGCGAGCAACTGGGCGGTCCCGGTGCCTCGCTTCGCGCCGCCCGCCTGGCGCTTGACCTCATCGCCCGGCGACGGGGCGGCTGATTCGGTACGGGAAAGATGTCCCCGCAGTCCCTCACCGAGCCTCTCCTTCGCTGGTTCGCCGACCACGGCCGGGATCTCCCCTGGCGCCGCACCTATGACCCTTACCACGTCTGGATCTCCGAGGTGATGCTCCAGCAGACCCAGATGGAGCGCGGGGTGGCTTACTTCGAGCGCTGGCTGGCGCGGCTGCCCGACATCGCGAGCCTGGCCGCGGCCGACGAGGAAGAGGTGCTCAGGCTCTGGGAGGGGCTTGGCTACTACAGCCGGGCGCGCAATCTGGTCAGAACGGCGCGGCGGCTCGTTTCCGAGCATCACGGCCGGCTGCCCGCCGACCACGCCGCCCTTCTCGCCCTGCCCGGCATCGGCCCTTACACCGCCGCGGCGATCATGAGCCTCGCCTTCAACGCCCCCTACCCGCTGGTGGACGCCAATGTCGAACGGCTCTTTGCGCGGCTTTTCGACGTGCCGACCCCGGTGCGGGAGTGTAAGCCCTTTTTCTGGGAAAAGGCAGGAGAACTCCTGCCAGAGGATCACGCCCGGTTTTTCAACCAGGCGTTGATGGAACTGGGGGCGCTGATCTGCACACCGCGCAACCCGGCCTGCGGCCGCTGCCCGCTGGTGGAGCGCTGCCAGGCGCATCGACTGGGGCTGGTGGATGCCCGGCCGGTGGCCGCCAAGCCGGTCAGGGTCACCCCCATCGCCACCGCCAACGGGGTGCTCATGCGCGACGGCCGGGTCTTTATCCAGAAACGGCCGGCCAGCGGGGTGTGGGCCAACCTCTGGGAGTTTCCCGGCGGCCGCATCGAGGCCGGCGAGAGCGCCGCGGCGGCGGTGGTGCGCGAGTTTCGCGAGGAGACGGGATTCACGGTGACGCCGCTGGCCGATCTCGGCCCCCTCAAGCACACCTACACCCGCTACCGCATCACCCTCCACTGCTTCCTGGTCGCCCTGGCCGGGCGGCCCACCGCGCCGGTGCTTACCGCGGCCCAGGAGTACCGGTGGGCCCGGCCCGAAGAACTCGCCGGGCTCGCCTTTCCCGCCCCCCACCGTCGCCTCATCGAGCTGCTCCACGCCGGCCGTCATATATGAAGCGGACCGCGATCGCGCCCGGGGCCTGGGCCTGGTCGGTGGTCAGTCGTCGCGGCGCTTCTGCCAGCGGCCGTTTCCGCGTTCCTTGGTCTCGATGGGCTTGCGGCTGTAGCTGATGCCCGAGTAGCCTAGGGTGCGCACCACCTGATCGGTGAACTCCTTGCAGGGGCGGATGGTCATGTCGCGGGGCAGTTCCAGGTCCACCTCCCCCTGTTTGGGGAAGTGGAGGGTGAGCGCCAGCGGGCAGGGGCCGTGGAAGTTCAGGAAGACCTTTTTCAGATCCTCCATCTTGCGCCGTCCCACCTGATCGGAGCGCAGGACCACCCGGGCGCCGGCGGTGTACTTCTCCCGGGCCACGGTGAGCGGGTCCACGGCGTCGGCGATGATCTTGGGGCCGCGTTCGTCCTTTTCGAGCTTGCCCTGCACCACGATGGGGTCCGTGCCGCTGAGCAGCGGGGCGCACTCGGCGTAGGCGTTGGGAAAGACCACCACCTCCACCGCGCCCGAGGTGTCCTCCAGGGTGACGAAGCCCATGGGGTCGCCCTTTTTGGACTTGTGGGCCTTGAAGGTCCGCACCAGGCCACCCACCCGCACCGGCTGGCCGTCGCCCCATTCGGCGAGCCCCGCGCAGTCGGTGTCGGCCACCGCCTTGATCTCCTGNNCCCAAGGAGTCGAAGGCGCCGGCCTTGATCAGGCTCTCGATCACCCGCCGGTTGACCCGGGAGCCGTCCACCCGACAGCAGAAATCCTCCAGCGACTTATAGGGGCCATCCGCCTCGCGCACCTCGATGATCGAGTCAAGCGCTGCGCCGCCCACGTTCTTCACCGCCGCGAGCCCGAAGCGGATGCGGTCGTTGATGACCGTGAAGTCCTTGAACGACTCGTTGATGTCCGGCGGCAGGATCTCGATGTCGTGGTCCTTGCACTCGTTGATGTAGAGCACCACCTTGTCGGTGTTGTTCATGTCAAGCGAAAGGAGCGCGGCCATGAACGGTGACGGGTAGTGGGCCTTCAGGTACGCGGTCTGGTAGGCGATGTAGGCATAGGCGGCTGAGTGCGATTTGTTGAAGCCGTAGCCCGCGAACTTGGCCATCAGGTCGAAGATGTACTCGGCCTTGTCCAGCGGGATGCTGTTCTCCTTGGCACCGGCCAGGAACTTGCCGCGCTGCTCCTCCATTACCTCGGGGATCTTCTTGCCCATGGCCCGGCGCAGGTTGTCGGCATCGCCCAGCGAGTAGTTGGCGAGCACGTTGGCGATCTTCATCACCTGCTCCTGGTAGACGATGACCCCGTAAGTCTCTTTAAGGATCGGTTCAAGCTGGGGGAGCGGGTAGGTGGCGGCCATGCGGCCGTGCTTGGTGTTGACGAAATCCGAAACCATGCCGCTCTCGAGCGGTCCGGGCCGGTAGAGGGCAACCAGCGCGATGAGGTCCGAGAAGACCTCGGGCTTCATGTCGGTCAAGAGCGCCCGCATGCCGGAACTTTCCAACTGGAACACCCCCACCGCGTCGCCCCGGCAGAGGAGATCGTAGGTCTTGGCGTCGTCGAGCGGGATCTTCCTGATGTCGAGCTTGTGGCCGGTGTCCTGTTCGAGCATCTTCACCGCCCGGTCGATGACGGTGAGGGTTTTGAGCCCCAGGAAATCGAACTTGATGAGCCCGGTTTTCTCGGTGAACTTCATGTCGAACTGGGTGAGTACCTCGCCCTTGGGGCCCTTGCAGAGCGGCAGGTATTCCACCATGGGCTTGGGCGAGATCACCACCCCGGCGGCATGGATCGAGGTGTGGCGGTTCAACCCCTCAAGCGTCTTGGCGATGGAGAGGAGTTGGGCCACCTGGGGGTCGCGACTCTCGAGATCCTTCAGCCGCGGCTCCTCCTCGATGGCCTTCTTGATGGTCATCTTGAGCTGTTCGGGGATGAGTTTGGCTATCCGGTCCACGTCGCCGAAGCTCATGCCCAACGCCCGTCCCACGTCACGGACCACGGCCTTGGCCTTCATGGAACCGAAGGTGACGATCTGGGCCACGTGGTCGGAGCCGCCGTACTTCCGCTGCACGTAGTCGATCACCTCGTCGCGGCGATCCTGGCAGAAGTCGACGTCGAAGTCGGGCAT
>DHYV01000040.1:12352-39448 GCA_002414225.1 Desulfobulbaceae bacterium UBA5121
ACGATCAGGAAGTAGCCCGGGAAGCCCATCTTGATGATCACCTCGATCTCGTGGTCGAGGCGGTCGCGGTAGGTTTTTTCAAGTTCCGGTGGCACCTCCTGCTGCTCGCGGAGTTCGGCGAGCCGTTCTTCAAGACCCTCGCGGGCCGCGGCCTCGAACATTGAGTCCAGGGTTTCGCCCTCCTCCACCGGGAAGTTGGGGAAGTGGTTGTCGCCGAATTTGAGTTGGAGGTTACAGCGCTCGGCGATCTTCACCGTGTTGGCGATGGCCTCGGGCACGTCGGCAAAGGCCCGCTTCATCTCCTCGGGCGACTTGTAGAAGAGTTCGTCGGTGGAGAAGCGGAAGCGGCTGGTGTCCTGGATGGTTTTGCCGGTCTGGATGCAGAGGAGCAGTTCGTGGGCCTCCGCCTCTTCGCGGCGCAGGTAGTGGCAGTCGTTGGTGGCCACCAGGGGGATGCCGAGTTCGCGCGACAGTTCCTTCAGGCCGTTGTTGACCACCGCCTGGTCGGGGATGCCGTTTTCCTGGAGTTCGAAGTAGAGGCGGTCGCCGAAGATGTCATGGAGTTCGCTGACCTCGCGGCGGGCGGCGGCCATGTCGCCCTTGACGATGGCGTGGGGCACGGCGCCGTGCAGGCAGGCGGTAAGGGCGATGAGCCCTTCGTTGTATTTCCTGAGGACTTCCTTGTCGATACGCGGCTTGTAGAAAAACCCTTCCAGCTGGGCGATGGAGGCGAGCTTCATCAGGTTTTTGTAGCCGGTTTCGTCCATGGCCAGCAGCACCAGATGGTAGGCGGCGGCTCCGGGGCTCTTGGCCGAGCGGTCGAAGCGGTCGGTGGGGGAGATATAGAACTCGCAGCCGATGATGGGTTTGAGCCCGGCTCCCTTGGCCATGGTATAGAACTGGAGCGCTCCGAACATGGCGCCATGGTCGGTGATGGTCACCGTGTCCATGCCGAACTCCTTGGCCGTGGCGATGAGGTCGCCGAGCCTGATGGCGCCGTCCAGCAGGCTGTACTGGGTGTGGACGTGGAGGTGGACGAAATCGGCTTTCTGGGTGACGGCTTCTTCGCTCATGGCGGATCCGGGAAAGGGGTTCGATGGGGGCGGCTGCGTGACTTTCGGTTTTTAAGGAGGCCGGAGGAGAAGAGTGGCTCCCCCGACGGTGATACAAAATATCAGAAAAATTCCATCCGGTCGAGGCTGGCAAGGCTGGTCGAAAGTCCTGCCTGGTGGTGCGGCTCCAGGGTGACCAAGGGGGAGAGACCCTGGTCGCGGAGAAAGGCGAAGAGCCCCTTGAAGTCGAAGATGCCCTCGCCCACCGCCAGGTGCGCATCGGTCCGGCCGTCGTTGTCGTGGAGGTGGAGCTGGCCGAGCCAGGGGGCGAGTTCCGGCAACCAGTCGCGCCAGGAGTTGCGGGCAAAGGCGGTGACGTGGCCAACGTCGAGACAGAAGCGGGCCAGGGGCGAAGCGAGCGCGGTGAGCATCCGTTTGAGCTGGATCGGGCTCTTTTCGTAGGTGTTTTCGAGCATCATCGGGGTAGCGTGCGCCGCGGCGATGGCGAGCAGCCCCTGCCAGGTGGCGAGCGAATGGGCGAACCACCGCTCCTCCCTGGCGCCGCCGTGTTTGTCGGCCTCGAAGTTGAGGTGGCAGACGATTGACCGGGGCTCGAAGACCGGGATCAGCTCGAAGGCTTTTCGGAGCTTGCCCCGGGTCGCCGTCAGCACCCCCGGATCGAGCGCTCCGGGGATGAGGTCGTGGAAGGGGGCGTGGAGGGTGCAGGCCAACCCCTCTTTTTTGAGAATGGCGGCAATACGGGCAAACTCCGCCAGGGGTTCGTCGTAAAGGACGTTGCCCTCAAGGCCGATCTCCGGGCGAATCCGGTGACGGAGCACCGTCTGCAGGAGATCGCCCTTGAGGCGGTCAAAGGGGACGCCGACGAAGCATTGGCTGGCGAGATGGGCGTGGGCGGGGTTCGGGGCGCTGAGCATGGTTCGAAGCGTGGTCAGTCGTCGAGTTTTTCGGCCTCGTCGATGAGCATCACCGGGATACCGTCGCGGATCTTGTAGCGGAGCTTGCAGGCCGGGCAGACCAGGCCGTCCTCCTGGTCGGTGAGCTGGACCGGCCCCTTGCACTTGGGGCAGGCGAGGATGTCGAGCAGTTCCTTGTTGAGCATGGCGGGCCTCGTTGCGGGAAAAGGATGGCGCGACGGGGGGAGGGGCAGGGTGCCCCGGATTTCCGCCGGCCGCGGGTTCCGGTCAAGGGGGGTAAAGCGCTCATAATAGCGTCAACAGCGGCCGGAATCACGTGAATAGTGACGGGGTCGCGAAAACTCGTGGGTTCCCGAGGGGCTCGGGTCAAGGGGACACCGGATTGGAAGAGGAAGAGGTGGCGCTTGGGCTGGTCAGTCCCTTTGGAGGACGGCGTGGTTCGGAGGTGCTTGCGTTTTCCGAAAAGCGGGGCGCCGTAAAGCCGGAGGAGAGGCCGGGGAATGGCAGCACTCCTCCCGCCGGCCGGATGGGGTCCGGCCGCGGGAGGGCGCGGTCGTTCGAATGGCGGGCAGGCAGGCGGACGGGATCACTTCCACCAGATCTGCCGCTTGGCAGGGTTGCCGATGAGGTCGAAGGAGTCGCCCGACTCCCTGAGCACGTCGTCGAATTCGTTGATGGTGAAGTCGTAGCCGTCGGCCACGGCCTGGGCCACGAAGTCTTCCTTGCCCTTGATGGCGTCGTACTTGTCACGAACCTTCGCACTCTCGCCGCCGGCGATCAGCAGCGCTTCCACGTTTTTCTTTGCCATTGTCCTGCTCCTTCTAAGGTTTTGGGTCTCGTTTGGTGACCGTGTAGGGGAATTCGCAAGGGGTGTGCAGGCTCTTAAAGCTAATTCCGTGCCATCTGCTGCCGTGGATGAGAAAATGATGTAAAAACAATGAAATGTCGCCGCAGTGGAAAGCCGCTGGTCAGGGTCCGTAAAAGGGACACGACAGAAATGTCGCAAAGATGACAATGGTGTCGTGGGAGCCACAAAAGTGTGGCGAGGGGCAGGGGAGGGGGATTACTTGCCGATGTCACCGCCGGAGGGCGGCGCAGGCGGCCGGGGCGGATAGAAGCGCCATTCCTTGGTGACGATGAGTCGGGCGCCGCGCCGGAAGCTGAAGAAGGACCAGGCCCAGTTCATGGTGACGAAGATGCGGTTCTTGAAACCGATGAGGTAGTAGATGTGGACGAGGAGCCATACCACCCAGGCCACGAAGCCGCCGAAACGGAATTTGCCCATTTCGATGATCGCCCTGCTGCGGCCGATGGCGGCGAGTTGCCCCTTGTCGGTGTAGCGGAAGTTCTGCCGATTGTCGCCGCGGATTTCGCGGCGGATGTTTTCGGCGATGAAACGGCCCTGCTGAAGGGCCACGGCGGCCAGCCCCGGCAGGGGCATCTGGCGGCCATGGGCGAAGTGGGCCTGGTCGCCGGCCACGAAGACCTCCGGGTGGCCCTTGACACTCAGGTCGGCCTCCACCATGATCCGGCCCAGGCGGTCTTTCTCCGCCTCAACCCGCTGGCTCAGCTTGGATGCCTGGACCCCGGCGGCCCAGAGAATGGTGGCCGCCTCCACCCGTTCGCGGCCGATCTCCACCCCGTCGCTGCTGACGTTGGTGACCATGCTTGAGGTCCAGACCTGGACGCCGAGGTTTTCGAGCGCCCGGCTCGCCTTGCCGGCCAGTTCCGGGGCAAAGGAGGGGAGGATGCGGGGGCCGGCCTCGATGAGGATGATTCGCGCCTGCTTGGGGTTGATGTTGCGGAAATCCTGGGCCAGGGTGTAGCGGCTCATCTCGCCGATGGCGCCAGCGAGTTCGACGCCGGTGGGGCCGCCGCCGACAATGGCGAAGGTGAGGTGACGGCGCTGCTGGGTCGGGTCGTGTTGGCGTTCGGCGGCCTCGAAGGCGTTCAATACCCGGCGACGGATCTCTGTGGCCTGTTCGATGGTCTTGAGCCCCGGCGCCGCTTCCTCCCACTCCTCGTGGCCGAAATAGGAGTGGCGGGCGCCGCAGGCGAGGATCAGGGAGTCGTAGGCGAGGGCGCAGTCCCGGCCGATGACCCGGCGTCCGGCGAGATCCACGTCGATGATTTCATCCTGCAGTACGGTGATGTTGCGGAACTTGGCGAGGATATGGCGGATGGGGGCGGCGATCTCCGCCGGGCTCAGGGCGGCCATGGCCACCTGATAGAGAAGGGGCTGGAAGAGATGATGGTTGCGGCGGTCCACCAGGGTAACCCGGATGTCCTTACTGTTGCCGAGGTGTTTGGCGGCGTTGAGGCCGGCAAAGCCGCCGCCGACGATGACGACATGTTTCATTGCTGCTGCTGCCCAAAATTATTGATGATGAGGCAAAACGAACCGTTGCCATCGGCCGCCAATCGGCGACAGCCAACGGACCCAGATCATCTGGGGGTAGGGAATGTATACCCGGCGGCCGAGAATGGCAAGGGCAATCGATTAATTTCCTGGTGGCGTGGCTTCAGGCGCCACCGAAGCCGTTCTGGCGCAGCGCTTCGTAGAGGACGATGCCCGCCGAAACACCCAGGTTGAGGCTGCGGATGTTGGGGTTGCTCATCGGGATGGTGGCGCAGCGGTCGGCGTAGAGGCGACGGACCTCGTCGGGCAGACCCTTGGTTTCCTTGCCGAAGACGAGGAAATCGCCGGGCCGGAAGACAAGATCGGTGTAACGCCGCGTCGTTTTGGTGGTGAAGAAGTGAAGCCGCTCTTCGTCCTGGGCCTCAAGAAAGGCTTCCAGGGAGTCCCAGTAGACGATGGAGACGAAGCCCCAGTAGTCGAGGCCAGCCCGTTTGAGGTAGCGGTCGTCGGTGGAGAACCCAAGCGGTCGCACCAGATGGAGAACGGAGTCGGTGGCCCCGCAGAGGCGGGCGATGGTGCCGGTGTTGGGCGGAATCTCCGGCTCCACCAAGACGATGTTGAAAGGGGTGGTCATCTGCGAGGTGGGGGAGAGGGATCAGAGGTGGCTTTGCCCGGGGTGCGGAACCGATATCGCCGTTTGCACGAGGTGCCGGCGTCGCCTGCCGGGCGCCGAATTTGAGTATGCGAACCGACCGATATCGGCGAGCGCGCCTATCGCGAGACCCGGGGTTCGTTGGCCGTGCGGGTCAGGAGGTCACAGCAGGGCCAGGCGCTGGTCCGGCGCCACCACCAGCCGTTTGACCGCGAGCAGCCGCTGGCCGCCCTGCTGGTCGAGGAAGGCGATCTCGGTGCTGACTTCCTTGCGGAAAGCGGCCATCAATTTCTGGGGGATCCGGGATTTGGGCTTGAACTTGAGGTCGAATGGATTCTCGAAGACGCCTTTTTCGGAGAGCCGGTAGTCGAGATGGGGGCCGGTGGCAAGTCCGGTGGCCCCCACGTAGCCGATGATCTCCTTCTGATGCACGCGACCACCCTGCCGCAGTCCCTTGGCGAAGTGGGACAGGTGGCCGTAGTAGGTACGGTAGCCGTTGGAGTGTATCAGGATGACCTGATTGCCGAAGCCGCCCTTGCGGCCCATGAACATCACCTTGCCGTCGGCCGCCGCCATGATCGGCGTTCCCACCGGGGCGGCCAGATCGATGCCGAGGTGGGGGCGGACTACCCCGAGGATGGGATGGACGCGGCGGAGGGTGAAGCTGGAAGTCAACCGGCCCATGGGCACCGGCGAGCGGATGAAGGCGGAACCGAGATTGTTGCCGTTCTGATCGTAAAAGGAGCCGGACCGGCCCTTGGCCGCGTACCAGAATCCTTCCAGGGTGGACCCGTCGGTGCGCTGATAGCGGGCCGAGAGGATGTGGCCGTAGCCGATGAAGGTGCCGCCCTTGTAGTACTTTTCGTAGAGGAGGCTGAAGCTGTCGCCGGCGCGGGTTTCGGTGTTGAAGTCGATGCGGGAGGAGAAGATGTCGGCAAAGGCGAAGATGAGGTTTGAGTCCACCCCCTGGTCGGCAAAGGCGGCGTACAGGGAGCTGGTGACGGTGCCGTCGAGCCGCTCGGTACGGCATTCCACCGCCACCGCCTGTTTTTCGGCCCGGAAGCCGTCGTCGGTGCGGCAGAGGTTGTAGACGTCAAGGGGGCTCGATTCGTAAGAGCAGGCGACGAGCTGCTTCGTCTTGTCCAGGGTCACCGTGTAGCGGTCGCCGGGCCGCAGCCGGCGGAAGTCGATGCAGTTCCTGAGATTGGTGATGATTTGGTCCTGCACCGTCGCGGTGATGGGAAGGCGGGACAGTGAACTGGTCAGGGAGTCGCCGGGCCGCAGGGCGCCGTGGATGACGGTGGGGCGGCGTGGCGGGATGATCGTCGCCTGATGCGTGTTCTCGGCCACCGAGGCGATGGCGGTGGCGGTCGACGACAGGTCGCTGGGCGTCTTGGGCCGGGTGTTGGGGGTGATGAGCGTGAGAATGACGCAGAAGAAGACTATGGTGGCCAGAAAATGCAGGGTATGCGAAATTTTCATCGAAATCGTTGTCTCAGTGAGTAAAAAGGAGGGTCGGGCCAATGGTGCTCGATGGGTAAAAAAATGTATAGCAAAATCTGGTGGTTGAATCAAGGCTCTTTTTTGCCGGCGCTGCCTTTTGGTAAAATTATTCTTGCCGGGTCTCCTGGAAACCGTGCCCGGGACGTCGGGATGTTTTTTGGCCAAAAAATTGCGTGCGTATCTTGTTTTCTTGAGTAAAATATCGGACCTTGGAGTGAATAACTTGAGGGCATTGCCGTAGAACGGTTTGCGGCCGACCCACTTGTCAGGCAAAAAAGCGTTCCGGTTTCCGATTTCGGTGGCCGGTATTTTTATTGGCGGGATATCCCGATCGAATCCGACGAGGAGCAAGATACACCTATGGCATTGATTGTTCAGAAGTTTGGGGGAACATCCGTTGCCAACCCCGAGAAGATCAAGGCGGTTGCCAAGCGGGTGCTCGGTTACAAGAAGCAGGGCAACGACATGGTGGTGGTGCTCTCGGCCATGGCCGGGGAAACCAACCGTTTTGTCGATCTGGCCAACCAGATGCAGGCTATCCCCGATCCGCGCGAGATGGACGTGCTGCTGTCCAGCGGCGAGCAGGTCACCGTGGCGCTCTTCGCCATGGCGGTGAAGGAGATGGGCTACGATGCCGTGTCGCTGCTGGGCGATCAGGTCAAGATCGTCACCGACAGGATGCACACCAAGGCGCGGATCAAGTCCATCGACGCCGAGCTGATCCGCGGCCACCTCGCCGCCGGCAAGGTGGTGGTGGTGGCCGGTTTCCAGGGGGTCACCGAGGAGCGCGATATCACCACCCTGGGCCGGGGCGGCTCCGATACCACCGCCGTGGCCCTGGCCGCCGCCCTCAATGCCGACCAGTGCGATATCTTCACCGATGTGGACGGGGTTTACACCACTGATCCCAACATCTGTGATTCGGCTTGCAAGATCGACCGCATCACCTACGACGAAATGTTGGAACTGGCCAGTCTGGGCGCCAAGGTGCTCGACATCCGTTCCGTGGGGATTGCCAAACGTTATAAAGTTCCGGTCCATGTCCGTTCCACCTTCAGCGAGAACGAGGGGACCTGGGTCGTTGAGGAGAAGAAGAAAATGGAATCCATGCTGATCACCGGAGTGACCTACAACAAGAACGAAGCCCGCATCACCGTGGCCAAGGTGCCTGACCAGCCCGGCACAGCCACCAAGATCTTCAAGCCCATTTCCGACGCCGGCATCAACGTCGACATGATCATCCAGAACACCCGCGGCTCCGAGATGACCGACATGACCTTTACCGTGCCCCGCACCGACTACAAGCGGGCAATGGCCATTGTCGAGAAAACCGCCGCCGAGATCGGTGCCGAGGGGGTGTCCGGGGCCACTGACATCGTCAAGGTTTCCATTGTCGGCGTGGGTATGCGCAATAATGCCGGTATCGCCACCACCATGTTCGAAACCCTTTCCAACGAGGGGATCAACATCATGATGATCGCCACCTCGGAGATCAAGATCTCCTGTGTTATCGAGGAGAAGTACACCGAGCTGGCGGTGCGGTCCCTGCACAAGGCGTTCAACCTCGACGCTGCTGCCTGAGACGGTGCGCCGATGTGAGGGCCGGCGGACGAGATGCCAACCCCGTCCGTCACGCCGGTCGTTCAAGGCAACGAAAACGTAAAAGCCCGAATGGAGCACTACCACGGCGAAACAACGGGAAGAAACCATGCTGACCATCTACGACACCACCCTGCGCGACGGTTCTCAGGCGGAAAACTTCAACCTCTCGGTTGAGGACAAGCTCCGCATTGCGCTCAAGCTCGACGAACTGGGGGTCGATTTCATCGAAGGTGGCTGGCCCGGCTCCAATCCCAAGGACGTGGAGTTCTTCCAGGAGATCAGGAAGTACGAACTCAAGCACGCCCGGATCACCGCCTTTGGCAGCACCCGCATGTTCGCCAACCGCACCGAGGAGGATCCGAACCTCAAGGCCCTGGTGGCGGCCGGCACCCCGGGGGTGACCATCTTCGGCAAGACCTGGGACATCCACGTCACCGACGCGCTGCGCATCGGCCTTGAGGACAACCTCACCATCATCGTCGAGTCGCTCGCCTTCCTGCGCCGGCACGTTGAATACCTTTTCTACGACGCCGAGCATTTTTTCGACGGCTTCAAGGCCAACCGCGACTACGCCCTGGCCACTCTGGACCGGGCGGTGGCGGGCGGAGCCCAGTGCCTGGTGCTCTGCGACACCAACGGCGGCACCCTGCCCACCGAGATCGTGGCGGTCATGGCCGAGGTCAAGAACCATCTCGCGGTTTCCGGCAAATCCATTGATCTTGGCATCCACGCTCACAACGATTCGGAAACCGCGGTGGCCAACTCGCTGGTGGCGGTGGAGAACGGCGCCGTCCAGATCCAGGGCACCATCAACGGCTTTGGCGAGCGGTGCGGCAACGCCAACCTCACCTCCATCATTCCGGCCCTGGCGCTGAAAATGAACCGCGACTTCGCGGCCCGCCCCAACCTCGGCCGGCTGCGCGACACCTCACGCTTCGTCACCGAGATCGCCAACCTCCCCCACAACAAGTATCAGCCCTACGTGGGGCAGTCGGCCTTTGCCCACAAGGGCGGAATTCATGTGAGCGCCGTGCAGCGTAACCCCATCACTTACGAGCACATCGAGCCCGAGCGGGTGGGCAACGTCCGTCGCATTTTGATCTCGGATTTGGCGGGAAAGAGCAACGTGCTCCATAAGGCGCGCAAGTTCGGTCTCGACCTCGACAGCAAGGATCCGGCGCTCGCCGCCATCGTCAAGAATCTCAAGGAACTCGAAAATCAGGGCTTCCAGTACGAGGGCGCCGAGGCATCCTTCGAGCTGCTGATGCGCAAGGCCATGGGCACGGAACGGAAGTTCTTCGATCTCAAATCCTTCCGGATCCTGAGCCAGAAGACCAAGAGTGGCGAGTCGCCGCTCGAGGAGGCCACCATCCGGCTCGAGGTGGGGGGAGAGATGGTGCACACCGCCGCCCTGGGCGACGGCCCGGTGAACGCCCTGGACAAGGCGCTGCGCAAGGCGCTCACTCGTTTCTATCCCCAACTCGGCGAGATGGAACTCTGCGACTACAAGGTGCGGGTCCTGGCCAGCGAGCATGGTACCGGCGCCCGCATCCGGGTGCTGGTGGAGTCCAAGGACGCCGACAGCCGCTGGGGGACGGTGGGGGTTTCCCACGACATCCTGGAGGCGAGCTGGCAGGCCCTGGTTGACAGTATCACCTACAAGCTGCTCAAAGATGAGCGTCGCCGCCACCAGGAGGGCTGAACCGGCCCCTCGCGACCTGAGGCCCCTGGTGCTGCTGGCGCTGGGTGGGCTGATCTGCCTCGTTCATCTCTGGCAGTGGCGGCGTCCGGCACGCCCGAGCCCGCCGCACCGTTACCTCTGGCTTGCCGGCGGCTCCCTTGCGGAGGGGCTCTACTTGCTGCCCGCCGCCGCGACAACCGCCGATCTTTACCGCGCCGCCGGCCTTGCCGCGCCGTCTGGCCTGCCGGCGGCACTCCCGGCCAGCGGCGCAGAACTGACGCTGCGGGACGGTGGCGCCCCGGCCACCGGTCCCATGACCAACCCCTTGCGACCCCTTTTTTTTCAGGCCATCGCCGTCAACCACGCCGACCGTGAGCTGCTTGTCACCGTTCCCGGCATCGGTCCGGCCCTGGCCGATCGCATCGTTCGCCACCGTGAGCAGAACGGCCCCTACCTGCGGCCGGAAGGGCTGCTGGCGGTGGCGGGCATCGGCCCCCGTCTTCTGGACCGCTTTCGTCCCTATCTGGAGTTCAGCCCATGAACCTGCCTGCCTGTCGTATCCATGTCGTTCGCGGCGCGGCCCTGCTGACCGCGCTGCTTTGGGTGCTCTGCGTCCCGCCAACCGGTCGGGCGGCCACCTCTCCGCCGGCCGAGATCCGCTTTGTCGCCTCAATTCATCCCCTGGCGGCGATCCTTGCCGAGGTGACGGCGGGGCGCGCCACCGTCGAGCAGCTTCTTGCCCCCGGTGTTTCGCCCCACACCTTCGAACCCACCCCCGCGGACATGAAGCGGCTCGATCGGGCGCGGGGCTTTTTCTTCGCCGGGCCCGGCCTGGATGGCGAATGGGTGGGGCGGCTGCCCGCCCGCCACAAGATCGCCATGCTCGATCTGGTGCCCCGCGAGTATCTCCTCCCCATGACCGAGCACCACCACCACGGCGACGAGGGTGAAGATGGGCCGCATCACCACGATGAGGAGGACGCGCACCACGGAGCGATCACTGATCCCCATTTCTGGACCGATCCCCTGGCCGTCAAGGCCATGCTGCCGGCCCTGGTGCGGGAACTCTCCACCCTCGACCCCGGGGGCGCCGCCGCTTACGCCGCCAATGCCCAGGCAATGGCTGAGCGGCTCGACCGCCTCGACGCCGAACTGCGCCGCACCCTGGCGCCAGTGGCGGGGAGGGCGGCGCTGCTTTTTCATCCGTCCTTCAACTATCTCTTCCACCGCTACCGTCTCAAGCCGGCCGGGGTGGTGGAGACGGCGCCGGGCCGGGAGCCGACGCCGAAGTCGCTGCTTACCCTGGTCACGAGGGTGCGGCAAGAGCGGATCAAGGCGATCTTCACCGAGCCGCAACTGGCCCGACGGCCCGCCGAGGTGCTGGCCGAGGCCGCCGGCGTCAGGGTCTATGAACTCGACCCCTTGGGCGGATCGGCCGGCCGCCAGACTTACGATGAACTTCTCCGCTTCAACGCTGCTGTCCTGGCAGAAGCACTGCGATGATGAACTTTTCGTGATGGAGTAACTATCGGACATCGTCCGAAGCTGGGGTGCAGCCGGACGGCTATTCTCAAAAAAACAACGGCCCGTCAGGATATTATCCCGGCGGGCCGTTGTCGTTGGCGGGCAGGTCAAGCCGCCACTCTTCTCATACCTCTTTCTGCCGATTACTGCAAGCGGATGGAGGCGGTGCGTTCGCTGATCCCCCGCTTGAGCACCTCGCGGTTGTAAGCGTTGAGCACATCGCGGCGCTTGAGCATGCCGAGCACCCAGCGGTTGGAGGTGGACTCCACCACCGGGATTTCCTCGATGCCCTTGACGTCGTAAAGGGTCAGCGCGGTGTAAAGGTCGTCGTCCGGGGTGAGGGTGATGACGTTGCGTTCGCAGACGTCGCCCACCCGGGCGTTGAGCCGTTTTTTTTCGTCGTGGAGGATGTTCTTGACGTCCTGCATGGAGACGATGCCGGTCATGTGGCCGGTGTCGTCGATGACCGGGAAGTAGAAATTGTCCTTGGCCATGCTGAAGAGGCGGAGCAGCTGGTTGGCATTGGCGTTTTCGCTGATGAAATCCACGTCTTCGCTGATGATGGTCCCCACCTTGATGGAGCGCATGACCGCCGCCTCGCGGCCCTCGTGGAGATCGATTCCCTCGCGGGAAAAGTCCACCGTGTCGATGGAGTCGTGGTAGAGGCGGTTGGCCACCACCGTGCCGATGATGCTCGACAGCATGATGGGGATGATGATCCTGTAGTTGCCGGTCATCTCGAAGAGGAGGAAGATGGCGGTGAGCGGCGCATGGGTGGCGGCGGCAAGGAAGGCGCCGATGCCCACCGCGGCGTAGGCGCCGGTGGAGGCGGTAAGCCCCGGGAGAACCAGATTGGCGATCGCGCCAAAGGTGCCGCCGATGAAGGCGCCGATGAAAAGGGCCGGCGCAAAGACGCCGCCGGCCCCGCCCGCGCCCAGGGTGACGGCGGTGCAGACGATCTTGAGGAAGACCAGGATTGCCATCACCCAGAGTATCCCGTGGCCGGCCAGCACCTGTTCGATGTGCTCGTAACCGTCGCCCATGATTTGGGGGAAGAGGATGCCGATGGCGCCGACGATGAGCGCACCCAGAATGGGCTTTAGCTGCGGGTGGAGCTTCAGGGTGGCGAAGCGGTCGCGCACCGCGTAAAAGACGCGGATGTGGATGACCGCGACGCCACCCACCACCACCCCCATGAGCATGTAGAGGGGGATCTCCACCAGGGGGTGGGCCAGGTGGTAGTGGGGGATGGGGAAGGCGGGAGTGTTGCCGTAGTAGGCCCGGGAAACCACGGTTGCCATGGCCGATGAGATTACCATGGCAGAAAATGATGAGATTTCGTAAGTGCCCAGCAGCACGATCTCCGCGGCAAAGAAGATGCCGGCGATGGGGGCGTTGAACATGGCGCCGATGCCGCCGGCGCAGCCCGCCGCGATGTAGACCTTCATCCGGTTGCCGGAAACCTTGAAGAACTGACCCACCAGAGAGCCCAGTGCCCCACCCACCGTGGCGATGGGGCCTTCGACGCCGGCCGAGCCGCCGGTGCCGATGGTCAGCGCCGTGGAGATGGTTTTGACGATGATGGCCCGGAACCTGATGTAGCCGCCTTCGAGGTTGACCTTGCGGAGGAACTTGGTGAAGGTGTAGCCGTTGGCCTCGCCGGGAAAGAGGAGCGAAACCGGGATCAGCAGCACCATGCCGGCCATGGGCAGCAGCGGCAGCAGCAGACGGTGCCAGCCGCCGTGATCGATGGCGAGCAATTCATGGCCACGGACGAAAATCCACTCATGGACCAGCTCGGTGATGGTGCGGAAGGCGATATTGCCAAAGCCGGCGGCGACCCCGATGAAGGTCGAGATCAACAGCATGATGGTGTTTTCGCCGGGAAGGAATTTCTGGATGCGAAGCGTCTGACGGATGTTATTGAACATGGCGGTCCGGTGGTCTTTAGATTAGCGACGGATGGGCCCGGGTATCCGGCAGCCTAACCGGGCGGCGGCGGCCAGGAAATAGTTATCGGTCATGCCGGCGATGAAGTCACGCGCCACGGCGGCAGGCGGATGGCTTTCGCCATAGTCGGCAGGCTTGTCGGCGAGGAATTCGGTGAAGATCGGCGCCCCGCTTTGGCCATGCCTGATGTCGGTCATGGTAGCCTCGAAGAGGGCACGGTAACAGATACGGATGGATTCGTAATCTTTTTTGATTACCGGATTGCGGTAAATGGCCCGGTAGTTGAATTCCTTGAGTTCCTTGAGCGCCTGGGCGATGTCAGGGCTGAAGGCGATGGCGTCGCCATCCGCGCCGTTGGCAATGAGGTCGGCCACCAGTCGGTAGACGATAGTGCCGTTGGTGTCGCCGAGCACCTCCCGGCTGGCGGCCGGGAGATCACGCCGTTCGATGAGCCGGAGGACAATGGCGTCCTCTATGTCGCGGCCGATGTAGCCGATGGTGTCGGCGAAACGCACCACGCAGCCTTCGAGCGTCATGGGGGAGAGCGGCAGGGTCTTGTCCGCCGCCTTGGCGGCGAGCTTGCGGTCAAAGGAGGTGAAGTCGCGGCATGCCCGGTCCGGGGCGAGCGACCGGTCATGGACCTCGCCGTCGTGGCAGAGGATGCCGTCCAGGGTCTGGAGGGTGAGGTTCCAGCCGCGCCCCTTTTTCTCCAGCCGGTCGAGGAACTGCACGCTCTGGATGTTGTGCTGGAAGGCGGCGAGCCCCTGCTCGCGGCAGAGTTCGGAGAGGATGGTTTCGCCGTCGTGGCCGAAGGGGGGGTGGCCGATGTCGTGGCCGAGCGCGATGGCCTCAATGAGATCTTCGTTTAAGGCGAGAAAGCGGCCAACGGTGCGGGCGATCTTTGAGACCAGTTGCACGTGCAGCACCCGGTGGGTGATATGGTCGTTGGCCACCAGGGAGAAAACCTGGGTTTTGTCGATGTAGCGGGTGTAGGCCCGGGAGTGGAGAATGCGGTCGGCATCCACCGCGAATGCCTGGCGGTGGCCGGTGAGGGTTTCCGGCACCCGACGCAGGCTCTGGCGGCTTAAGGTGGCGAGCGGGGATAACCGACGGGCCTCGTCTTGTTCCAGGGCCTCCCGCAGGTCGAGCAGTTTGGGATTGTCGACGGATCTTCCGGACATGGGCGTGGCGTGCTTCCTTCGAGGGCAGACGTGGTTGGCCGCTGACGCGGAGAATGTCGCATTGTCCTCTTTTCCTCGGCCCCGCCGTTATGCTATCGTAAACGGATCAACACCAGGCATGCCTTCGAGGACGCATTCGACGTTGCCCCAGGCAATCACAGGACTTTATTCAAAAAAAATGACTATAACAAAAAGCTCCCGCCAGTACCAGGAAAACGAGGATTACAATTATGCAAGTTCAGATCACGTACTGCACCCAATGAAACTATCTGCCGCGTGCTTCCAGTTTGGGAGAACGGCTGCGGGATGCATTCGGCGCCGAGGTGGAGTTGGTCGCCGGCTCGGGCGGAGTGTTCGATGTGCGTGCGGACGGCCGGGAGATATTCTCCAAGGCCCGCGCCGGGCGTTTCCCAGATCCTGACGAGATCGTCGTCACCCTGAGCCGCAGGCCTTGATAACGGGTGGACGCGAGGTCCAGCCGGCAGAGGCCGACTGAGAGAAGAAACGAGAGTTCCATGGAAGCGAAGCAAGCTCCGCCTGCGGCCTCAGCCACTGGCACTTCGTTCACCCTGATCAACGACCAGGGAAGCGAGGTGGAGTGCTGGCCGCTCAACGGCAAGAATACCTACCGCCTGGGGCGGGCCAGGGATAACGACATCATGCTCCCCTTCTCCTGGGTGTCGCGCAAGCACGCCATGGTGCAGGTGGAGGAGAACGGGGTGCACAACCTCATCGACCTCGGCAGTGCCAACGGCACCACCGTCAACGGACGGCGTATCTATGCCCCCACCGCGCTCCGCAGCGGGGATCTGGTGGGGATCGGCAAGACCCGGCTCGTTTTCCTGGGTCGGGTTCAGGCCGCCGCCTCGGCCAGCGAGGAGACGGATTTCACCGAGGGTCGCACCGTGGCCTTTGTCGAGAAGGAGGTGGTCACCGTCCTCCTCTGTGACATCCACGGGTTCACCCGCCTCTCCGAACAGCTGGGCGACCAGAACGTATCCCGGCTGCTGCGGCTCTGGTCTGATAAGGTCACCACCCTGGTTTCGCGGCATGGCGGCATGGTGGACAAGTTCATCGGCGACGCGGTGATGGCCATGTGGCCTGGAGGCGACGACCAGCGGGGCTCCATCCTCTCGGCAATGCAGGCGGCGCTGGCCATTGCCGTTGCCACCCGTACCCTGGGTCGGGAGTGGGGCGGAAAGGAGCTTGCCCTTGAGATCGGTGCCGCCCTCAACACCGGCGAGGCGGTGCTGGGCAACATGGGGGGCGGTGGCCGGCGGGACTACACGGTGATCGGTGACATGGTTAACGTTACCTTCCGCCTCGAAGGCATGACCTCGAGCCGCGACGGCATCGATCTCATCCTTGGGGCCGCCACCGCTGGCTGGCTTGAGGCGACAGACGATTTCTTTACCCCGAAAACCTTCACCCTCCGCGGCAAGGACGCCCCGACCGGTTCCTTTGTCTGCAGTTTTGACCGCCTGCGGGAGTACCTGGCCCGCTACGCCCCCGGCGGGGTGTGAGCAGTCGCAGACACCTAACCCGTCGCGGGCAGGGCGTTTAAGTAACCAACTCAATCCTGACCGGAGGAGGACCATGGCCACCATCAGTGGGCAGCGGGAAGGCATAGGGTTTGCCTCGCCGTTGCGGCTCAACGCCATGCAGACCCTGGTCGCCAACTGTAGCCGAATCGACGACACCGCCACCCTCTACGATTTGGCCCTCGCCCAGAAGAATGTTCTCGCCCTGGGCCGGCCGGTGAAGAACCCGGCCGCCTTCGGCCTGCGGCCCGGCAGCCGTCAGCTGCACTGGAACCATCGCAACCCGGTGGGTCGCACCGCTGCGGCCCGCCGTTTCTGGCACGATGCCGATGCCGGCGGCCGCAAGGAGCTTGCCACCATCACCCGCGAGGCGGCGCTCGCCCTCCAGGCCAAGGGCTCCATCGCCGCCACCGCCTACGCCGGGCTTGACGAGGAGTTCTGCGTGGGATTACGCTTTGTCGGCAACCGTGACTACCCCGTCGCCGCCCTCTCCTTCCTCTTGAACTTCCAGTCCTTTGTCTCCCAGCGGGAGCGGCGTTTTTATGCCGAAAGCCGTCCCGTCGCCGTCCCCGACCTGCTCATGGTCTACGATCCGGAGTGGCGCCGGCCCGACCACGATCAGGGACTGGTGGTCATCGATCGGGAGGCCAAGACCATCTTCGTCCTCGGTCTGCCCTACTTCGGCGAAATCAAGAAGGGATTTCTCACCCTGATTTGGCATACCGCCATTGCCGAGCGGGTGCCCGGGACCGAGATCCGCCGTTTCCTCCCCATCCATGGCTCCATCTGCGAGATCAACGGCAAGACCGTGGCGATCATTGCCTTGTCGGGCAGCGGCAAGTCGTCGCTCTCCACCCGGGCTGAAAGCATTGCCCACGACGACGCCTTTGTGGTGAGCATGGTCACCGGCAAGGTGATCGTGCTCGAACCCACCTTTTTCAACAAGACCGACGGCGACGAGATGGGGGATGCCACCACCCAGCGGGGGCTCATCTTCTACAACATGGGGGTGGTGGAGGGGGCGGCGGGCCTTGACGTGGTGCCCGGCGACCGGCTGGTGGCCAACGGTCGGGTTATCCAGGAGCGGCCAGCCAATGCGGTGGACGGTTACCGCCGGGTGGACGTGGTGAGTCTGGTGATGAAGGACGACACCCTGCCGCCGGTGTCGTTGATCAACGATCCGGCCCTTTTCGTCGCCTTTGGCGCCAGCCTGATGACCAAGCGGACCCTGGCCGAGGCCCTGCAGAGCGTCGAGGAGCAGTACGCCCTGGTGATCGAGCCCTTTGCTCAACCTTTCCGTTCCTGGCGGTTCAACACCGAGTGCCGCATGTTCCAGCTCTTTCTCGAACTCTTCCAGCCACTCACCGTTATCTTGAACAGCGGTGATTTTATGGGTCGGGACATCCCGCTTGCACTGAGCCGCGACCACATCCTGCCTGCCCTCACCTCGGGGCGGCTCGAGTTTGCGCCGTGGCGCATCATGCCGCGGCGTATGGTGTCGCTGCCCAGGAAGGGATCCTTCAGCGTCGAGTACGACAACGTTTTCCGGCCCCGGACCAGCGACCACGAGTACGTGGCCCGTTTCGTCAGCCGCATGCAGTCGCGCATCGACTACCTCTCCAAGATCCGGCAGGAGAACCTCATCCATGCCGACTTCGTCGATCCCCTCATCGAGGTACGCATCGCTCTTGACGAGTTCCTGCGGCGCGATCCGGTGGCCGGCGATTTCTCCTGGACCGAGTTGGATCTCGCTCGGCTGCGTGGCTCGGCGGGGTGATGCGGCGATGGCGTTGATGGAACTGGGATTCGTGCTCGTTGGTCACGGTCGGCTGGGCGAGGAGTTGCTGCGGGTGGCGACCCACATCATGGGCGACAAGCTGGGGGCGATCCGTGCCGTGGAGGTGCCTTTCATGACCGAGGCCGTGGCCGACGGGGTCACCTCGTTTTCCCAGCGGCGGGAGCGGGTCGCCCAGGCAGTGCGCGAGGCCGTGGACGCTGTGCAGACGGGCGGCGGGGTGATCGTGCTCACCGACATCGTCGGCGGCACCGCCTTCAATGTCTGCCGACAGGTGCTGGCGACGGGCGAGGGCGCAGTGGTGGCGGGAGTGAACCTCCCCATGCTCCTCAAACTGCCCCGCCTCCGCTGGCGCCGACCCGAGGAGCCCCTCGCCGAGGTGGTGGCCCAGCTGGCGGACCGGTCACGTCAGGGGATTGATTTTTATCTCAGTTAATGATGAAAATGGTATTGATTCCTTGCAGGCTGTTGCTCTACCTGTGGTAAAAGAGTATTTTCCCCCTGCGGCCGGGCAGCGTCACCGTTTTCGCATCGGCGGTAGGGAGGGGGGGCGGGGCGGCCGTTGCCGCTTCGGTTCTTTCTCTTCTCGAGGCTTGTCGCCGGGTGGTGTGGAGGTATGGTGGAGATATCGCGTAAAAGCCGTTATCGCATTGGTTTGCTGCTGCTGGCCTGCTTCCTGCTGGCAACGGTTATGCCGGTGGCGGCGCAGGAGATGACCGGTGACGGCGGCTGTCGCCGTTGCCATCAGTCCATGGTGGACGCGGTGATGCGCAGTCGCTTCGTGCACCAGCCTTTTCTTGCAAAACCGTGCGTAACCTGCCATGGCGCCGTTGCCGGAGTCGCCATGGCGGCCGTTACCGCCCGTCCCCTTCCCGTCTCACGGGAGTTGGAGATGGCCCAGCAGAAGTTGACGACAAGGGAGCAGGAGAAGATCAAGTGGTTTGAGGAGAGCCCCACCCCTGCCAGGCGGCACTGCTTTCTGATCCGGAGCATGGCGGCCGGTGACGTGCTCTATGTGGAGGTGCGCGACGAGGGCAGCTCTCAACGGCGGCTGCGCCGTTTCACCCTCCCCGCCCGCGCCGGTCTGCCGCCCCTGGCCGACAGCGGCGTGGCGCCGGTGATCTCCGATGTGCATGTTCTGGCGGTGCGTCGGGGGCTCCTGTTGTCGGCCGTGATCGGCTGGCATACCGACGGCCCGGCCGACGCCACCGTGCGGTATGGACTTGACGTTGCGCTCCGGCAGAACGTCTCACAGGCCGGCAGCTTCATCCACGACCATCAGGTGACCCTGACTGGGCTCAAGGCGAATCAGACCTATCGTTTCTGCGTGGTGTCCAGCGATCTTGCCGGCCGCCGAACCGTCTCGCCGATGGCGACCTTCTCCACCGGGCGTGACCAGAGCCGGGCGCCGGAGGACATGCCGGCCGGGGATGGGAAGTTTGTTGTGCAGAGCAATTTTTTCAAGTATGGCGATAGCTACGTGCTGCAGATGTCCTTCTCCCGTCCTGCCACTGTTTACCTGGGCACCCCGCTCGTGCGGTCGGAACAGGTGGTAAGCGGTCAACCGGTGGCTAGACCCGAAACGGCCGGGGGCGAGAGGAGGACGGAAGAGGCCCATCCGCCCCTGAACAGCGCCTTCGAGAGTCAGATCAAGGTCTGCGTGACCTGTCACCCCGATTCCACCAGTGAGCTGTCGCATCCGGTTAACGTGTTGCCGCCGGCCGGGATGAGGGTGCCACCGGAGTATCCCACCCTGGCGGATGGCAGGATCACCTGCATGACCTGTCATGTGCCCCATGGGGGTGAGTACCAGTACCGCTTGCGCAAAGCGCGAAAACGGGATCTGTGCATCGGCTGTCATCTGGATATGGCATAAGGCGAGGCGGTCGGCGGACGAGGGGATTGCCGGTCGATCGAGCACCAACTCTAAGGTTTTTGGGAGAGGTTAAATGGGATATAAACGGAAAAAGTTGAATCTCAGCGTCAAGCGTAAGTTCCAGATGTGGCTGCTGGTCCGGATCCTCGGCACGATCATCCTCAGCTCCATCGTCGCTGCCCTGATCCTCTACTTCTATTCACGGCACGAGGTCACCACCAATTTCTACGACGCCCATATCAAGATCCGCCGGGTGAGCGACCTGCTGCTGCCGGTGGTGGCGGCCGGTACCCTGGTAAGCCTGTTGAGCGGCATGGTCCTGGCCCTCTTTCTGCCCCAGAAGATTGCGGGTCCCCTCTACCGGATCGAGAACAACCTTCGGGAGTTGGGGGCCGGCAACCTTCTTGTCCACGTCAAGCTCCGCCACGGCGATACCCTGGAGGACTTTGCCGAAACCGTCAACCAGTGTGCCGGCGGTCTGCGCGAACGGCTCCAGGCGGTCAAGGAGGCCCAGGACGATTTGGAGAAGGTTCTGGGCCGGGCCGGCAACGAGGAGGCGACGCAGAGCCTTGCCCGTCAGAAGGCGGCCCTGAACCTCTTCAAGACCTGATCGGGTCAGCCGTCTTCGGGCGTCCCTTTTCTTTTCCCTAATCGTTGCCGGCCGGCTGCCCGTCGTTATTCTTCCCCTCCGTAGACCGGCGGCAGGCCGGTTTCTTTGTTGTCCTTCCTCCCGGTTGCGGCACGGAGCTGGTCGACCATGGCCAGTAGTCGCATGCCGTTCCACTGGTCCGAGTGTTGTTCCCGGCCGTAGAGGGCGCTGTCCATTTCTCCCAGCAGCGCCTGCAGCCCCGGGTCGGGGTGGATCCGTTCAAGATCGGCGGCCACCCGGATGTTGCGCTCCGGCCAGCGGGCCTGGGCCCAGCGGATGAGGGCCTGGCGGGCGGCGCGGGGGTCGTCGGCCCGGCAGGCGACGGTGAGGGCGGCATGGGCCGCCTTTTCAGTCGTCGGACCGCACGGTGCCGTGGCGCGTGCGGTCATGGCCGGCGATGGAATCATGCGTTGCCGCCGCTCGCGGTGCCAGAGGAAGAGGGTGGCAAGCCAGGCCACGGCCAGAAGCCCGCAGGCCACTGGCCAGACGCGGCCGGAGAGCCAGGCCGGTCCGACTGCTGGTGCCGCGGGCGATGAGAGAGTGGCAGGTGCGGCTGGCGCGGCCGGCGGTGGCGCGGCGGCGGAAGGCGCCGGGGCGGCCGGGGGCGGCGCGGCGGCTTGCGGTGAAGCCCCTCGGACCACCAGATTCTGGGCCGGCAGCACCGCGGTTTCCACTTGGCCCTTCTTCTTGTTCCACCAGGGGATCCGGATCTCGGGCAGAGCGACGCTGCCGGCCCGGGTGGGGATCAGGGCGATGCTGTCGCGGCGCACGCCGGTGATGCCGCTTGCGGTCTTGCGGTTCTCAAGTTCGGGTTTGTTCTGGTAGAGCTTGATGCCGGCGGGTTCGGCCAGCATGATGGGCGGCAGCTGGGCGGCGAGCAGCCCCTCGCCGGTGGTGGTGATGGTGAGGGTGGCGGAGTCGCCCACCTTGAGCTGGTCCGGGGGCTGGCTCCACTCGCGGGAGACGGTGAAGCCCGAGGAAGGGAGCCATGGGGCGTCGGGATAGCCGGCCGGTTTGGGGGACACCGTTATCCGTTCCTCCCGGCTGCGCAGTTTGATCTCCTGGCCCTGTTGGCCGAAGGGGTCGAAGAGGCCGCCAAAGCCGCCGAAGCCGTGGGGACTCACCACCACTGCATGCACCGTCATCTGGGGGATGACCAGGGTGCCGCTCTGCTGGGGGAAGATGGCGTAGCGCCGTTCAAAAACCTGGAATTCCTGGCCGTTGATCGTCTTGGTGAACTTGCTGTCGTCGAGCCGTTCGAGCAGGGCGTCGCCGAGGTGCGGGTCGTCGGGTTCGTCGATCTGGGCCTGGATGGCCCAGTAGACGCGGAGGGTGAAGAGGATCTGTTCCTGGACCATGGCCTGGTGGCGGTCCACCTCGGTTTCGATGAACAGCGGCGCCTGGTCGGCCCGGGTATTGGGCTGGGCCTGCCGGGTGACGGTCACCGACAGTGGGGCGGTGGCGTCGTCACCCACCTTGATGGGCGGAATCCACAGCCGGCCGGTGCGCTTGGGGGCGAGGGTAACCTGCCACTGGACCGACGCCGACATGTGGCCGTTGACGATCTGGGTGTTGCTGCTGTGGCCGCTGTCCAGCACCTTGAAATCCTTGGCGAGCGGATCGAGATCCGGGTCGGAGAAAAAGGAACTCTCGTCGCGGGTGATGGTGAGCGTCAGGGTTTCGTCCAGGGCCACGTGATCGCGGTCGATGGTCGCCGTTACCCCGGCCCGCGCCGGCCCGGCAACGGTGAGGGCGGTCAGCATCAGGCCGGTGACGGCCAGGAAAAGCAGGAGCGGTTGGCGAAGCGGCATTGGGAACATGATGTTGTTTTCCCATTAAGTGTAGTTAGAGATAGATCCTTGGCGGTCAAGACGGGCGGCCCCGGTTCACCAGATGGGCCCCTGGAGCCCGTCTTGACGGTGGCCGTGGTTGCGGCGGTACTGGTACTCGAACTTGCGGCGCAGGAGGCCGCCGGGGTCGTCGGGGATTTCCCGGAGCCACTGTTCCATGGCCTGCTCGGTTTCGCGGGTGAGGGGCCGGTCGGCCTCGGCGGCGCCTTTTTTGTCGTTTTTCGGTGAAGCGGTTTTCCCTGCCTCCGCCCCGGTCGCCGCCTTCTTCCCGGTCCCTGCGTCCGGTCGCGGGCCAGCCGGGGTTCCTTCCTGCCTCCCTGCTTGGGGGGCCGGAGGCGGCTGCGCTGCCTTTGTCCGCTGTTCGTCCGTTTTCTTCTGGTCGTGGTTGCCGGCTGACGCATGGTCCTGCCGGCCCTGGCGGTTCTGCTGCCGGTCGTCGGGTGTCCCCTGCTGATCCTTTTGGGGTTGCCCCTTGTGCTGGTCGTGGTCCTGTCCCTTCTCGACGTTTTTGTCCTTGTCCGGGGCGTTCCTGCCACTCCCTTGCTTGTTCGCTCCCTTCCCCTGACCGTTTTGCTGCCGCTGCTGCTGTTGTTGGCGCAATGCCTGTTCCACCAGCTTTTTGTTGAAGGCGGCGTCGCGCATGCCGGGGTCGAGGCGCAGTGCCTCGGCGAAGGCATTAGCCGCTTCGGCGAGCCGTCCTGCCCGGGCGAGCGCCGTCCCCCGGTTGTACGCGCCGCGGGCAGAGGGGTCGTTCGCGAAGGCGGCGGCCGCCCCATTGAAGTCGCCGGCCAGGTAGCGGGCCGCACCCTGCCAGCCCGGCGCCCGAAAGAGCCGGGCCGCCGCCTTGGGATCGTTGTGGGCCAGAGCGGCCGCACCTTGTTGGTCGGGTCGCTGCCAGAGATCCTGCCAGGCAAAGGCATGGCAGTCGGCAGGGCCGAGAAGGGGGATGAGCAGTATCAGGGTCAGCAGCCAGCCACGCCGGAACCCTCCCAGGGCCAGGGGCAGCAGCAGGAGCACCAGCCAGGCGCCTTCCTCCTGCCACTGGTCGAAGCGGCGGTTGACTCGGCGTAAGCTGTTGCCGCCCGGCAGCAGCGGTGCCTGGGCGAGTAACTGGCGGATGTCCTGGTCGTCGAGGCGGATGGGGCGGTATCGGCCCCTTCCCGCAGCCGCGAGTTCGGTAAGCAGCGCTTCGTCCATCTTGGGGACGATGATCCGGCCCTGGTCGTCCTTGAAGAAACCGCCGTCATCTTTCGGGATCGGGCCGCCGTCCGCCGTTCCCACCCCCAGCACCGACAGGGTGGTGTCGTGGTCGGCGAGGATTTTTTTTACCGCGTCCACGTCCGGCTCGGTTACCCCGTCGGTGAGCAGCAGGATACGGCCGTGGTGAACGGCCGCATCGGTGAAAAGCCCCAGGGCGAGGCGGACCGCCGCGGGCAGGTTGCTGCCGTAGCTCGGCATGATGTCAGGGGTGAGAGCGGGGAGCATGGCGAGAATGGTGGCGGTGTCGTCGGTGAGCGGGCAGACTACGTGGGCATCGCCGGCGTAGATTACCAGGGCCGTTGTCCCCTCCCTGCGGCCGCGGAGGATGTCGGTGAGCTTGTGGCGGGCCCGGGTCAGCCGGTCCGGGGCAAGATCCGAGGCGTAGAGAGAGAGTGACAGATCCTGGATGATCACCAGGGCGTCCTGTCGTCGGGCCACCGGTTGGGGCAGTCGCTCCCACACCGGCCCGGCCAGGGCGATGGCGGCGAGGCACCAGCCGGCGAGCAGCAGGGCGAGCGGCCAGCGCTCCCTGCCGTTACCTGTCTCGTCGCCCAGCAGGTGGGGGAGGAGGTCGGCATCCACGGCCTCACGCCAGCTGCCGGCCTGTTGCCGGCGGCGGGCGATGGCAAGGGTGACGGCCAGGGCCGGGAGGGTGGCGAGCAGCCAGAGCGGCCGCAGGAAATGAAAGGCGTGGAGCGCGGTGCCAATGTCCGGGGGCGCCATCGTCAGATCCCTCCTGTCTTGCGACGGCGCGGTTCGGCACCGGCCATGAGACGGCCTGCCGCCAGCAGAAAGCTCACCGCCAGGGCCGCGGAGAGGGGCCAGGTGAAGAGGGCCTTGCGGGGCCGGAAAGTCTCGGTTGAATCGGCCACCGGTTCGAGTCGGTCGATGACGTGGTAGATTTTTTCGAGTTCTTCGGGGTTTCTGGCTCGGAAGTAGCGCCCCTTGGTGAGCGAGGCGATCTTGGTGAGGGTATCCTCGTCCAGGTCGGCCGAGGGGTTGATGCGGCGAGTGCCGAAGAAGGTACGTACAGTTACCTCTTCGGCGCCGACCCCGATGGTGTAGATGGTCACCCCGGCTTCGGCGGCGAGCCTGGCGGCCTGGAGCGGTTCCACCTTGCCGGCGGTGTTGGCGCCGTCGGTGAGCAGGATCAGCACCCGGCCGGTGGCCGGTCGCTCGCGGAGGCGTTTGACGGCAAGGCCGATGGCGTCGCCGATGGAGGTCTTCTGGCCGGCAAAGCCGATTTCGGCCTCGTCGAAGAGGGTCTTGACCGTCCGTCGGTCAAAGGTGAGAGGCGCCTGCACATATGCTTGGGTGCCGAAGAGGATCAGGCCGATGCGGTCGCCCACCCGCCGGTCGATGAACTCGTCCACCACTTTCTTGACGAGATCGATTCGCGAGATCTGCTGGGCGTGGAAGACCATGTCTTCCTGGGCCATGCTACCGGAGATGTCCACGGCCAGCAGGAGATCGCGGCCGCTCACCGGCAGGCTCACCGCCTCCCCCACCCACTGGGGACGTGCCGCGGCGGTGAGCAGCAGCAGCCAGAGCAGGGCGAGGAGGGCGAGGCGGAGTTTCCGACCGCGGCTCGGAGCTGTCGTCGCCACCCCGCCCAGGTCGGCCAGGGTGTCGTAAAAGGGGACATGGAGTGGCGTTTCCTCACGGGTCGCCTGGGGCAGGAAGCGGTGGGCGAACCAGGGCAGGGGGAGGAGGACGAAGATCCAGGGCCAGAGAAAGGTCAGCATGGCCGGTGCCTCCTGATCCAGCGGCGGGCAAGCCGGCATACCGCCTCGGTGTCGGCCTCAAGCTCTGGCCGGTAGAGCATGGTGCCCAGGGCCCGGCCCGGCCCGGTGGAAAACTGGTCGGTGTTGCCGGTGCGGTCGAGGAAGGCAAGCCACTGGTCGCCGGTGAGCCGCGCCACCGTCGGCCGGCCGTAGCGGGCGATGGCCACCCGGCGCAGGAGGGCCGCCACCTCGCGGAGGAGGGGTAGCGATGGCTCGTGGCCTGCGCGACGGCGGGCCTCAAGGCGGGTCAGGGCCGCCAGGGCGAGCCGGCGGTAGCGGTTGGCGGCCCAGCGGCGCCAGAGCCACCGGAACGCAAGCCCGAGGAGGGCGGCGGCGAGGAGCGCCGCGAGCCACCAGCCCGGGGCCGGCGGCCACCAGCTGACCGGCGGCGGCAGGTGGATATTTTTAAGTTGCGCGAGTGGATCGGCCGGGGTGTTCATCGTCCGTTGAGCAGTCGTTGAAAGTAGGGCAGCGGTGCCTCGGCGGTGGAGATCTCCAAGAGCGGGATACCCATGGGGCCCAGGATCTGGCGAAGGGCAGTGCTCCGTTCCTCGAAACGTTCCCGGTAGCGGCTGCGGGTGGCGGCCGCGTCGGTGGACAGGGTGGCGCGTCGCTCACCGTCGGTGATGGCGTAGCGGCCCGGCGGCGGCAGCTGCCGTTCGAGCGGGTCGAAAACCCGCACCGCGGTGAGATCGCTGTGGCGGCTCAAGTGATGGAGGTGCTTGCGGCCCTCGCCGTTACAGCGCGCAAAATCGCTGATGAGAAAGATGTTGGCCCCGGGCCGGGTGATCCGCCGCAGCTCTTCGAGGGCCAGGGCCAGGCTCGTTGCCGGGGCGGGTAGCGCCCGGTGGAGCTGGCCGTTGAGGCGGTGTGTTTGGCGGAGGAGTTCGAGCACCGCCCGGGGCCTGCGCTGGGGCTTGACCACCGCCAGCTCGTCGTTGCCGAAGATGAGACCGCCCACCCGGTCGTTGTGCTGGAAGGCGGCCCAGGCGAGGAGCGCGGCGATGTGGGCCGCCATCACCGACTTGCAGCAGTTGCGGCTGCCGAAGAACATGGTGCGGCTCTGGTCCACCAGCAGCAACACCGGACGCTCGCGTTCCTCCCGGAAAAGCTTGGTGTGGGGGCGGCCGCTTCTCGCCGTCACCCGCCAGTCGATGTTGCGGATGTCATCCCCGGCCTGGTAGGCGCGGACCTCTTCGAATTCAAGGCCCCGGCCGCGGAAGCGGCTGGGATGCGGCCCCACCAGGGGGCTGAAGGCGCGGCGCTGGCGGCCGAGGTCGAGGTCGCGGGCCGCGTGGCGGAGCCGGACCAGATGGTCGAGTTCGGCGTGGGCGCCCCGGGGCGGCTGGCCGGGACCGGCGGGGGAAAGGTCGGCGGGCATGGTCAGGTCACCGGCACCTGTTCGAGGAGGGCATCGATGATCTGGTCGGCAACGATACCGTCGGCCGCGGCCTCGAAGCTGACGATGAGCCGGTGGCGGAGGATGTCGTGGACCACCGCCTGCACGTCGTCGGGGCTCACGAAGTCGCGGCCCCTGAGCCAGGCCAGGGCGCGGGCGCAGCGGTCAAGCGCGATGGTGGCCCGGGGACTGGCGCCGTACTCGATCCAGCCGGCGAGCTTGGCCGCGTACTTGCCGGGGTGGCGGGAGGCGATCACCAGTTGCACGATGTATTCCTCGACGTTGGGGGCCATGTGGACGGCGAGTACTTCCTGGCGCGCAGCCGCGATGACCGTTCGGCTGACCACTGCGCGGGGGGATGGGGCCTGGCGGCTCGCCTCGCTGCGGGCCAGGGCAAGGATCTCGCGCTCGGCGGCGAGATCCGGATATCCCACCCTGACCAGCATCAGGAAACGGTCGAGCTGTGCCTCGGGAAGCGGGTAGGTGCCCTCCTGTTCGATGGG